>NZ_JAHLYO010000019.1:0-55093 GCF_025128015.1 Synechococcus sp. CS-1333 | reverse complement strand
CTTCCAGCTCGCTGTTACCCCCACCGGCGGCGCACTCTCCACTGGCACTGCCACCATCAATGATGACGGCACCGGCAATATCTACCCTGATAACAACACCGGTAATACCGATCCAGGCGCTCTCAAAGATGACGATCGCGGCCCCGCAATCCTCGTTCCCACCAATGATGGCACGGGATTGGAGGTAATCGGAACGGAGGGGGATGAGCTCTGGGTCGACCTCTCAGTCGTTCTAGCGAATGCACTGAAGCAAAACGGGCTTGATCTCGTGCGGATCTCCTCCGACGGCAGCCAATCCAGAGTTGGCTCCATTGGAGCAACTCCGGATTCCGGCTTTCTAGGAGATACCCGTGTAAAGCTTGCCGTTGGTGATCAACTTCAGTTCATCCAAGTCAGGGGTAATCTGCCAGCCAATGATTCTCCCGCTTTGTCTATAAGCAGCGACGGTGAACGTGTCATCGTGCGACTTGACGACAACAGCGACGACAACGACTTTAATGACCTTGTACTCAAGGTAAAAACCTCAACCTTTGACCCCTTCCCTCAAAGTACAAAGCTCGCAAAGTTTCAACAGGCATCCGATCAAGCCTATCTGGATCTCAGCTGGATCTCAGCCAATGGAATCATGCTGAGTATGGATGTAACAACCGAAAGTGACTTTAACAACAGATTCGGCCTAGTGAAGGTTGACACTGACGTCAACGGAACCCCTCTCGGCACGGTAGGTGGCTTGGCCCCATCCGCAGGCGCAGACTTTGATGAAGCAGTTCGCAGGAATCTGCTGAGCTTCAGCTACACGCAATCTGGGAAACAGACAGTTGCTGGGCTTAGCGTAGCGCTGCAAGGCAGCCAAGCCGGGGTGTACGCACCTGTATTGATAACGCCGACAGGAGCGATCTACACCTTTGGTGCATCATCGAGCAGCGATCAGAAACAGCACATTAAAGTGCTTGGGGCCAATAGCTTCGGCTTTGAAGATTTACCAAGTGGCTCTGCGGACTGGGACTTCAATGACGCTGTGATTACCTTCCAGGCCACGAATGCCGAACCGCCCAAGTTAGTGATTTCAAGCGATGGTCAAGGGCTCACAGTGGTGGCTGGCACTGGCCAGGGAACAGGCCTTTGGCTGGACCTCAATGCCGTAATCGCAAACTCAGCGCTACAAAACAGCTTCGATCTTGTGAAGCGTCTTGCCAACGGCCAGGAGACATCGATTGGGAGTGTCGGTGCTACTGCGCAGGCCACCTTCCTGGGCGGCAAGGAGTTGTTCCTGGGCGTGGGTGAAACCCTAAGATTCGTACAGAACAGCAATGACGACAACGAAAACGTCGATCCTGCTCTCCGCATCGAAAAGATCGGCGAACGCTATCGTGTTTCTCTTGACGACAATGGAGATCCTAGCCCTGACTCTGATTTCAACGATCTGATCGTTGATGTCGACAGCACACCATTGGATCCGTTCGAATCGGTGGTCTCGCTGGCAAGTCAGCAGCGTACAAGCTCTGATGGCATCCTCGATCTCACAAATCTACAAGAAGGCAAGTTAACACTGAACCTCTCGATCGTTACAGACTCCGAGAACATCAACACCCTAAGCTTCGTAAAGCTCGATGTAGATCCTGTGACAGGCAAACCACTCAGCCAAGTCGCCGGAGTTTCTGCTAGCGAAGGCGAGGCGTTTAGAACTGCTGTACGCGACAATCTCGTGGACTTCAGCATAGCGGCTGGTGGTCAAGCAAAGAGTCTTGCGACATGGGAAGTTGGAGCATCCGACAGCGGCTATTACGCAGCTGTCGTGGTTTCATTCGAAGGTAATCTCTTTACGTTAGGAGATACCACTGCGGCTGACGGTCGCCAGCACCTCAAGGTGTTTGGCGACAACAGCTTCGGATTCGAAGACCTTCTCAGCTCCGGTGGCGCTGACTGGGATTACAACGATTTGATCGTCACGGTGACGCCGTTCTGAGTTCCTCTTCAGGAACTAGCCCACTAACCACATCCAATGGTGGTTCCTTACTACCAAGCTGTTCATTTCAGCAGCCGAACAAGACGCGGTGCTGATGCATGGCATCACGCAGACCCTCCCCAAAGGGACAGTGCGCCTGCGCTGAAATAGAACAAATTAGCTATCGACTTCAAAAATGATCAACTCGACACAAGTACAGCGAAAAGAATCCGGTTTGGCTGACATTGATCGGTGTAAGCGTCATCATTGGCTCTCGTTAGAGGCCTGCTTCATGCAATGTGGTGACAAGCTCTCTGGCACCAAATGGTAGATCAAGCTCGCTGAGCTCATTTCCAAGGATGAACTGGAGGATGACTACGTGCCAGCTCTGCAAAGACATTGGGTCACCTGCCAAGCTATCTCGAGTGGCACTGGTTGCCAAGCTCATCAAGGCTCGCCTTGTGATCACAAACGAAGGGTTGGCAAAGCAAATCAAGAGAGCTCCGCATCTTCAGTCCTTCATTGGATTGGAAACGTACCAGTGATGATGAGGATACCGTGAAGGTGGTGGTTTTTCATCAGGGCATTGCAGCAGGAATCATACGCCTGCGCCATCACTCAACCAAGCACCACTCTTGAGGAACGCCACCTGCGCACCTGTTGGTATGAACAACAGAGTAATGGATCCCTGCTCAACGCAGCCAAACAAGCTACGTAGAAACTGAATGAGACGATGGGTCCACGAATTCGTGGAGCACTTGATCAGAAGCCACGCACGAATCGCAAGATGTGCTGGTAGCAATGTCTTACTGTGGCTAAACGAAGTGTTCTCGCATCCGCAAGGATCGCAAGGCACTCAAGTGGCAGGCCGGCCATCTGGAGCACATTCTTACGGGCATTGATGCTCTTATCCACTACGGTGGCTGGCCGCTGGCTGCAAGAAGACACTGGTGCCAAAAGCTCTTGGTGAGGAGCAGACTGGGACTCCAGCGGAGAACTCTCTACCACTCAGGTCGCAGAAGCTGCTACGATTGATTCGTGAACCTCATAGATGCTTCTCTCAGGTCAACTGTTCATTGCGAGGCTAGGTTCAATGTCGAACTCGAAGCCCTTGTCTGTATCGAGTCAGCATGTGGTAGATCTCTCTATCAGTCACGGGTGATGGGTTCACCAGTGTGGATCAGTTGAGCCACGCCCCCTCCAGTGAAGGAGCAGGCCTGAAGGATCAAGCGAGAGTCAGTCGCTGCCGTCATGGTCATCAGCCAGAGGTGATCGATGCCGACAGGATTCATCGGACGCGAGCCAACCGTACGCTCTGGCAGCGTCATCGCAATCGCATGGGTAGAGCTCGACTTGATCGGTCCAAGAGTGATCCCAAGTATGTCGAAGAAGAGAAGGGGCAATATCTTGATGATCAGCTTGGGGATCATGCTGTCAGTGACAACGTCGCACAAGGGAGGCAGCGGGATGAATGGGGACTGATTCACAAGCAACTAGCTGCCACAAAACAATCAACAGTGTGATTGTCTGCACTGGTGAGGAACAATGACAAGCAGGTAGGGTGTCTCTCTATCCGCGTTGGCTTCTTGGCGCAGCTGGTGATGTCGATGAAGCCATCAGAAGAGTCGAGTATCGACCCCTGAGCAATCAAACAGCTGCAGCCTGAGGATCGCTCGGAGGTGAGTCAGTCTTCCCCGGTGTGAGACAGGGGAGGGGTCGTTGTTCCTCAACAAACCCAAGACCAACCGCTTGAGGGCTTTCCACTGTAAAAACCAGCGTGTCTAAACAATGGTCAACGCCACTGTTTCCCTATCCCAGCATAAAGTCAGAGACCAAACTTGGTGGCAGCCTGCTGCTTGCAGATTGTCTTGGCATTGCTGATGCTCACACGTTGGTGCACCTGATCAACGACACAGGTGCACGTGTACGTAGCCAGACCGGCGGGCGCTGGCTTGCCCGAAAGGGCAACTTCAGCGTTGACGGCATTGGTGCGGTAGTGCATGATCAGATCATCTTCCATATTCTGCGCATGGGCGCCGCAGGGGAAGCAGGCAAGGGTGCCGCAGCTGATGGCCGCGAGAGCAAGCAACCGGGCTGATGCCATCACTGATCAGATTGGAGGCTGGTGAACGTAGCTTACAGGCATTGACAGATCTGAGCGAAAGCCTGGGCTCGTGGGGTTGATGTGCCGATAACTCACAGTGCCGGAAGACCGGAGGCCCCCACACATTGAGTTCAGCGGGAAGGCTCTGATACAGGGAATCCGTGTATGGAATCCGTGCATGGATTTTGTGTATAGATTCTGTGCATGGGTTCTGTGCATGGAATCAAGGCACACTGTCTGCCGATGCTGCCGGTGTGATTGGGCACTCCTCGCAACTTGTCTGTGCGGCGCTGGGAACCAACGACAAGGCGCGGCATCATCAGGCAATAGGTGGCTGGATGATGGAGAAGGCTCACACACGGGAAGCCGATGGGAGGCGCGCCAGAACAAGCGGCATCACAGCAAACAGCACCAGCATGGCCAGATAGACACCACCAGAAACTGGATCCCGGCTGGCTACATACTCGCCAAGTGTGCGCTCCTGAATGGCAACTGCAAGCAAGACCTCGGCGCCAACCAACAGACCCAGCGCAAGACATCCAGCCCCCAGGCGGATCATGGAACTGGCGGGAAGGCGAAAACGCCAGATGATCAGACGGGCCGACACCACAATGGCCACGAACATGAACGGCATTTCAATGAGTTCCGCCGTCCGTTCACCAAGGCGCGGCACAAGCAGTGTCACACGAATCGCACCCAGCACAAAGCCCACACCGAACACCAATACGAAGTAAGTGATTCCAGCCTTAATGGTTCGAAAGGGGAGACGATCCATCAATCCATCAGTGGTAGCGCAGCCGTGCGAATCAAATCAGGACCTCCTGCAGTGGCCGTCGCAGTGAAGACGGCAGCTTGGGACCTCGGCCGAACCTGACGACAAGATCGGGCCGCCATCCTCCGAGAGCCAGATCATCAGCAAGCTGCGGGCGCAGCGTAGACACCTCAACAGGCTGATTGAGCATCGCAGTGCGAATGCCCAAGGCTGCCGATTGCAGGGCAAAGCGCTCATAGCAACGCCCCACCTCCACCCACTGCTGCGGAGTTGGGGATTCCGAGGCGAAGATCGCGATACCGGCAGAACTGCGCACATGCTTGGCGTACGAGTCGTTTTCGCCTTTCGGTGAAAGCAGCAGGCTGAAAAGCAGGCGTCCCAGCCATGTCGGCACAGACGGATGGCCAGACGATGCAGCGTAGAGTCCATCCCCCGTTCGAACCGCCTCACGGCCGTTGAATCGGATCCACTGCTTTAATTCAGCCACGAAGGCGGCATCATTCAACTGGATCGTGTTGCCTTCAACGACAGACTCCAGGAGCGTCTCCATGGCCTTGCGTTCGGTCAGGACAATCAGCTGAACACCAGCGCCCGTACCGGCCTTCACCAACAGTTCCAGTTCATCGCGAGCAAGGGGTTGGCCGTCATACTCACCACGTGTGCTCTGGCGCTCGGGAATCGCCTGAAACAGTGTTGACGCGACAGGTGTTGTGGGCGTTAAAGCGAAGCGCAAGATAGTGCCCCCTGCCGCATCAAAGCCGGAGTGGCTCATCCACCCATGGGCCAAAGCCGCCTGGCTCAGGTTCTCAGCGGCACAGCCAAGGGAAACGAACAGATGGTGGTTCTCCGGGTCGACAGCAGGGCAGCGTCGTGAAAGATCCGGTTCAAGCGAGATGGCGCCATCGCGGAGGCGGAACTTCCAGCACTGCGTGTTATGGCTGGACGGCGCCAGAGTGGCGTAGCGCACAAGCTCATGCAGCAGAGAAGGCATGTCGCCGGACGCGGCCTTGCTGTGACGCCAGGTGCGATCCACTGAGGCTTCATAGCTGTCAGCACTGGGCTCCGGTGAGCATGAAGAGATGCCGGCACTGGCGGTGGCAGTGCCGGCTGCGGTGGCCAGTGCGGTGACCACAAATTCACGACGGGTCGTCATGATTCAACCTACTGCTCATAAAACCAGACGGTTCAGCTCAGAGTGCAAAAAGAGATCTGAGGCTTAGCCCGTCGCAATGAGAGATTGCTGGGATGACGGTCTACTGGAGCTGCACGGTCACCGCAGGCTTCAGCCGCGCCTGCGCCTAACGGAAGTGAGCAAGCGTGGCAGCCGGCGGATTCCGGTATCGGTCATGGGCCAGGGCAGAAATGGGGATGGGAAATGGGGCGCATGGACCCAGGCGAAGGTGATGGTCAAGCATTCGCCAACGGCACAATCCTTCATCCTGCCAACCCAACGACAAGACAGAAAAGGGCGATGGCTCTCATCACGACGTGCAGGCAGAGGTCCCTGCCAATCCCGTCCACCTGCATGATCGTTCGACCATAGGGTCACGTCGGGCCCTGGCTATCGATCCCTGTGAATGCTTCAGCAGCGGCTCGCTGCCTTCCACGACCAGCACGTTACTTAGAGTCAGGCAACGAAGGCTTCTCTATCAGGGCACACACTGCCATGGTCTCAGTCAACCCAGCTGCCCTCACACAAACAGAGACGCCCCCGCCTAATCCCGATCGCTGGTGGACCCTGGCCGCCGTGGAATGCGGCAACTTCGTTGTTTATATGGATGGGTTCATCGTCACACTCGCCCTGCCGGCGATGGCGCGTGAGTTCGGCGTTGGCCTATCGGTTCTGAAATGGGTGATCGTCGCCTACATGCTTACCGTGACGGTCACCCTGCTGCCGGCCGGCCGCCTGGCCGACATCTGGGGACGCCGCCGCATCGTCGTTATCGGCATGGGCGTCCTCGTCGTGACGTCGGTCCTGTGTGCGCTGGCGCCCACGGTGGAAACCCTGATCGCCTTCCGCGTTCTCCAGGGTGTGGGCGGCGGCCTGGTGCTGGCCAACGTGATGGCCGAGATCACCGCCGTCTTCCCGAAGCAGGAGCGGCGCAAAGCCATGGCCGTCAATGCCTCGATCCTGGCGCTGGCTCAGGTCACGGGGCTGGTGCTCGGCGGCCTGCTGATCGGCCAGTTCGGCTGGCGCTCCCTGTTTCTGGTGATCCTCACTGTGAGCCTGGCCGGACTGATCCTCAGCCTCCGGATCCTCAAGGCCCGCCCCCGCAGCCTGGACCGCACCGCCATGGACTGGACGGGTGCCGTGCTGGCAGTCGTGGCCACCAGTGCTCCCTTCCTGGTGATTGAACAACTCTCCGAGGCTGGACTGAAACCAGCCAGCCTGGCGATCCTGCTGGGCGGCGTGGTGGCATTGGCCCTGTTCGTGCAGGTGGAGCGACGCCTGCCGAGACCGCTGCTGAATCTCGAACTGTTGCGACGGCGTGCCTTCACCTGTGGCTCGGTGGCTGCCGCCTTCTACTTCGTTGCCGCGGTGTCCTGCTATTTCCTGCTGCCGTTGTATGCGCAACTTGTGCTGGGACGCTCGCCCGTGATGGCGGGTGTGCTCATCGTGCCGCTCTCCTTGGTTCTCACGGCCACGAGCCTGACGGTCAGCAGCCAGGGCGATCGGATCGGTGCGCGAACCCTCAGCACAGCAGGAATGCTCTGCATCAGTACAGGCCTGGTCGGATTGTCCTGGCTGGGTCCCGACGCCTCCACCGCCAGCATTGTCTGGCCGCTGATCCTGCTGGGCATGGGCGGCGGGCTCTTCCATCCCCCCAACAACAGCGCCACGCTCAACACGGTTCCTGCCGAGCACCTCAGTGTGGCGAACGGCTTCCTGTCGATGGCTCGGAACTTCGGACAGGCGATCGGGGCGGCGCTGGCGGCATCACTGCTCGCCAGCGGCCTCGGCGCTGCAGGGGCAGAAGCAGCACTGGCGGGGGAGGTGGGTGCGCGGCTTGGCGGATCCCAGCTCGAGGCCTTTCTGGGGGCGCAGCAGTTGGCGTTTCGTTTGGCGGCAGCACTCGGGCTGGTGGGAGCGGCGGTGTCCGTTGGCCGCGGAGCAGAGGTGCCGGTGGTAACGCGCGTGACGGAGAGGCCCATCGCAAGCCGTAGCGATGGGAAGGGGATCCGGTGATGGGGATGCAGAGCGCACTCTCCAACTTCCGCACCACGCCTTCATGGCTGGGCTTGAATCTGTCCTTTCTCTTGTCAGAAAATCCAGCACCCCCTACCAATTGCCAGCGCTGAATAGCAGTTGCAACATCGCAAATCCCGCCAGACAGGTGGCGGCCAGGAGCGGAATGGTATGCAGCACGGTCGGAACATCCTGGTGCTTCGGTTTCGTCATGCTGCGACCGCTTGCGGGCCGCGCAATGGCCAGGTGCGGAGAAGCACAGACACACTCGTCCATGAAGTTGTGTGCCCGGCGCCAGCCTCTGCACGGCGATGGCGCCGCTCCATCCGGTTTCAGAATGAAGCAGCTGGGCGGCAGCGGCAGCAGAGTGGAGGCAGAAACCTGCTCGCGGAAAGGCTATGAATGCCACCCTGGAGAAAGCCACCACCACCCAGTGCGCCTGCCCCGGCTGCCACTGCAACGTGAAGGCCGACACCCCCTTCCGCAACGGCGCCCTGCTGTTCTGCAGCGACGCCTGCGCCAGTGGCCACCCCAACGGTGAACCCTGCCACGCCGGCTGCGGCTGCGAGTGTCACGGCTGAGGCTCGGCGGAGGGCTAGAGCCCCTCGCTATCTGTTGAGGCGTAGGTGAGCACCGGCAGACCGGCGGGCGGGGCCACCAGCAGCCGCTGGCGATCCTGCGCCACCTGCTGCCGGAACACCTGCCACTGGGGAGACGCGATCACCTGTTGGCTGATCGCCTTGGCCAGGCGCTGGCTCGCCAGCACATCACTGGGGTAATGCACGCCGCAGTAGGCACGGACATGGCCCCCCTGGCTGCCCACCAGCAGCAGCCGTTCCCGCCGTTCCGGCACGACATCGGCCAGGAGCAGGGCCGCCGTGGCAAACCAGGTGGCATGGCCACTGGGGAACGACCAACCCGATTCCAGCGGCAGGCAGGGCCTGAGATCCCGGTGGCTCAGAAAGGGGCGCGGCCGGGCAACGGCGTTCTTGAGCTGATTCTTGAGGGTGTCGGCACGGCTGAGGAACGCAGGAAGGCCCTGGTAGAGCGTCGGTGAGGCGTCCTGCAGGTTGGTGCCGATGGCGGCATCAAACACGCTGAGATTGCGGTTGAGGAAGTGCCAGCTGAGTAACACTCCCTCTGCCGTGCGGGTGCGCTGGTTCCAGCGCAGGATCGCCAGATCGTCGCGTTCCGCCTGGCTGGCGGGAGCGGGCGGCTGGCCGATCACGGCACGAAAGCCGGCCGGATCCAGCTGCAGGCCTGCCGCCGGATCGGCGGGCGGGGCGGCGGCTGGAACACCAGCCGTGCGGCCACTCGGCTGGCCCGAAGACTGGGCGACGGACTCGGTGCTGGGCCTGGCCAGGGCATCACCGCTGAACAGCACCAGGCAGGAGGGCAGCAACAGGCTCGACAGACAGAGTCCAAGGCGCATGAGCTTGATCCTCAGCTGCTCGCGGAAACCGACTGTAAAGAGTGGGAATAACGACCTATCACCATCTGAGGGGCCGCAGGATCTGCAGCCCCAGCCGGCCGATCAGGATGCGGGCAACTGCTGAAGGCTGATGGCTGCTGCTGCCGAGGAGCTGGGGGCTGAGGTGCTGGCCTTCTGGTTTGAAGCCGCGTCGCCCAGCCAGTGGTTCCTCAAGGATCCGGCCTTCGACCACCAGGTGCGGGAGCAGTTCATCGGCCTCACCCGCCAGGCGGTGGCCGGGGAGCTGGCGGCCTGGGGCCGGCAGCCGCACACCGGCCTGGCGCTGGTGCTGCTGCTCGATCAGTTTCCCCGCCAGATCTGGCGGGGCTCCGCCATGGCGTTCAGCGGAGATGGTGCGGCCCTGGCGCTCAGCCAGAGCGCGGTGGCGAACGGCTGGGTAGCGGCCGAAACCGACCAGGCCCGGCGGCAGTTCTGGTTGATGCCGCTGATGCATGCGGAAGACCTGGCCGTTCAAGAGGCGGCCGGCCCGTTGTTCGAGCAGTTCACCGATGCGCGCACCGCCGCCTTTGCCCGCCGCCACCTTGAGGTGATCGCCCGTTTCGGCCGCTTCCCGCACCGCAACGACTCCCTCGCGCGGGTTTCCAGCAGCGAAGAACTCGCATTCCTGCAGACCCCCGGCTCAGGGTTCTGAGGCGGCCAGGCCGATGGTTCACGCGGGATTGTTGCCGCTGATCTCTGTACAGGATGGCGAAAGGAACTGATCAGCCTTCTTGCGCTCGGCTTGCAGTTCGAGTTTGCAGCGATACACGAGCGCCTCGTAGCCAGGATCGCGATGGGCCGGGATGTATGGGTTTGTCCCAGAAGGCGCAGGGGCGGCCGCAAGATCAATGCCCGCAGTGCCTGTTTGCGGATTCTCCTGGGGTGGGGTCAGGGGTCCGCAACCCGGGTCGACGGATCCAAAGCCCTGGCCCATGGCTGAAGCTGGGTGCTGGTCCACCGGAATCAGAGAGAACAAAAAATGGCCAGGCAAGGCTGCAATCTGAAGCAGCTTGATATGAGCGCTAGTTTTACTCATTTGTAGATAAGAGTCAAGCACAGAATGAGCCAAGAGCTTCTCACTTCTCTCTAATAGTTCACTCATGCCTGCCTATCAATTTTTCCATCCCTGATCATTCTGCTTTGCCCTCTCGATCACTCACACAGCCAATCCCAAGGCAGCAACTGAAGATCCGCTGAGCACCCATCGTGAGCTGAACGGCTGAGGATCAGGCAGGACCAACGGTCGATGCTGCAGTCGTGCCGCCGCCGCCCAGCACCATCAATGGGCCCCCTCCACAGGCCTGTCTGTGCCGCCTTCCCCTGCTCGCACCGCTCCGGGGCAGCTTCAGCTCACGAAGCGGCGGTACATCCAGCGCACGAAGGGGCCGATCACGGGCACCGGGGCGAAGGTGGGGCCCACGAAGTCGAAGTAGTCGCGGTGGTCGACGATCCTGCCCGCCTCATCGAGCAGCAGGCGGGTGGTGCCGGGATAGACGAACTCCACACCCTTGATGCGCAGACCCATCACCCACTCCACGAAGGCGGTCCGGTCGCTGACGACCACCGCTTCGGAGCGCAGCATCACGTCGTCGCAGCGCTTCATCAGCCCCTCCTGGGCGGCGAGGTAAGCATCGATGCCGGTGGCCTCCTGCGTGGGATCACTGAAGTGCACGTTCTCGGCATACACGGCACGCCACTGCTCCGGCGTGGGGGCCGGCTGTCCATAGGGCTTGGTGAACAGGGCCTGCAGCGAGGCGGCGGTAAGGGGCGGGACGGCGGGATCAGTCATGGGGCAACGGGTTGGGGGTACGGGCTGAGGCAGAGCATCGCAGCGCTGAGCGGGCGGCCCGGCGCGGAGATCAGTGGGCGGCCCGGCGGGCGCAGAGGGTGTCAAGGTCGGGACGGCCGGTGAGGCGCAGCCGCCAAGCGGCCCAAAGCCGGTAGATGGCGTCGACGGCCGGGCCCAGCAGAGGCCAGGTGGTGGGGGCATAAATCCAGCCCAGACCCACCTGCCGGTAGGCCTCGCGGAACACCGCCACATCGCGCAGCACCGTGCCATCGGAGCTGAGGCCATGGATGCGGCCCATCGCGTCGCGGTAACTGATGCCGGCATAGGCAGCGGGGTCGTAGCCGGGGGCGTCGATATCGACGAACGCCAGCCGGCCCCGGCCGGCATCGCGGCGGCGCAGTACCGCCACCTCGCGCAGGCAGAGCGGGCAGGCTCCGTCGTACAGAAGCGTGAGAGCGGTGGCCGTCATCGACTGAGGCTAAGAAAATCGGTGCAGGGGCCGGGGGCGAGACCTTGCGTTGGGGCCCGTGCGCGGCAGCCTGCCGCTGCCAACCACCAGGGGAGTCCGCCCTAACGTCGAAGCCGGCACCAGCGCCCGCCACCATTCGCCGTCGCCCCCGCCGCTGCCTCGGAGTCCCATGGCCCGCCGATGATCGACACGCCCGGGCCGGCCGCCAGCGACTTCGAGGATCTCGCGCCTGCCCTGCTGGATCTGCCGCCGCGGCGCTGGATCCGCAGCCCCGCCCTGCTCTCGATCGTGGTGGGGGTGATCCTGACCCTGGCCCTGGTATTCGCCGCCACCCCCTACCGCGGGAGCGGCGCCAGGTGGGCCGCGACTGGGTGCCCCGCGGGCTGGTGGATCTGCGCCCGGCCGATTCCGATGTGCGCACGATGTTGATCCTGCTGGGCCAGCGCCGCAGCCTGATCGCCAATCGCCTCTGCCGGCTGCTGCGCTGCTTCCAGGATTCCCGCTCCCGCGGGGCCACCCGCGAGCTGCATCAGGACGACATCGCCCTCACCCAGGCCGACATCGAAGACGGCTACGGCGTGACCCGCACGATGATCTGGGTGTTACCGATGCTCGGATTCCTCGGCACGGTGCTGGGCATCTCGATCTCGATCGGTGGTTTTTCCGGTCTGCTGGCCAATGTGGAGGATCTCGACAAGGTGAAGTCGAGCCTCACGGCGGTGACCGGCGGGCTCTCCACCGCCTTCGACACCACCTTGCTGGGCATCATCACGGCAGTGCTGTGCATGGTGCTGATGAGCATCAGCGAAAGGAGCGAAAACCAGCTGGCCGGTGAAATCGAAACAGCCCTCAACGACGGATTCTTCCCCCGCCTGAGCCGTGATGAGACCAGCCCGGCGCCGTAGGCACGCGTCGATCGATCTGATCGGCTTCCTCGACATCCTCAGCGCCGTGATGGTGATCGTGCTGCTGGTGATCTCCGTGCTGGCGCTCTCGCTCGGGGTGGACCGCGGCCGCACGGCCCGGGGCGATCCCCGCAGCAAGCCCACCGCGAAACCGGCGGCGGCAGCAGCGAAACCGATCGCGGATCCGTGGATGAAGGTGCCCACCGCCGCGTCGTCCCCGCTGGTGGCGCTCAACAGCGCCGATGGGCTGCGCCCCCTGGGGCTGGGTGGTGAAGGCCTGCTGCAGCGCTATTTCTTCGTGACAGCGGAGCAGGGCCAGCTGGTGCTGGATCCCCGGCCCGCCTCGGTGATGAGCGCCGGTGCCTTCCGCGACTGGATCCGCACCTACAGCACCAGCCGCCATCACATCGTGGCGGTGGTGAGCCCGGATGGCGCCGAGCGCTACCGGGAGGTGAGGGAGGCGGCGCGGGCGGCCGGGTTCCGCTCCGGCTGGCTGGAGCATCTGGGCGGCCCACTGCGTGTGGGCGAGGGCGGCCGGAAGGGCGAAAGCGTGCAGTGAGGCCAGAGGGCGAAGGCGTCCAGCGGCCAGAAGGGCTGGCTTGCACAGCAAGGCCTGAATGGAGCCACGCTTAACAGAACGTCACACTAGAGTGGATAAAAGGATGTACCCCATGGACGCACTGTTTGCCTTCTTCTATTTCGCCTGTTTCGCGGCCATCGCTGGCGGTGCCTTTGCGTTGATGCGCCAGAACCTCCGCCAGACCGACTGGCGCGCCGCTCCCTCAGCCCCCCGCCCCCATCCCGAAGCCCCGGAACCAGGCGATTCGGTGATGTACGTCGACCTCAGCCGCGAACGGCTCGAGAGCCTCTACAACCAGGCCAGCTGAACGTGCCAGCTGAGCGGGGCCGCAACCGCGCCATCGAGAGGATCGAAGCTGAAACCATCAACCGGCTCCGGCCGGTTTTTTGATGGCGCACATGACCATGCAGTGAGCTCAACACTGCAGGGCCTGGATCAGCCCTGATACGTGGTGATCGTGGAGGTCACCTGCAGAGGTTGTTCGGCCTGGCTGTCCACCTGAAAGGCCATCCAGGTGGTGTCGACGGAGCGCTGGCGCTCGATCAGCGGGAAATCCACGCGGCGCCGCTCGTAGGTGAGGCCAACGCAGCGCAGGCATTCCTCATCGGCCATCAACGACCACAGCACCTTGATGCCGGCGCGGTCGTAGGCGAAGGGGGTGTCGCTGAAGCGCAGCTCGGGGGTGAATCCGGGCAGGCAGCGCACCTGTTCATTGGTGGCACAGGAAAGGTAACGGCCGTCGTCGGTGGGAAAGAACCAGCAGGTTTCGTTGGCCGCTGCGGCGAGCGGGAAACTGTCGAGCAGCCGCAGCTGGCGGGGTTCCGCCTGCGGCGAGGCGTTTTCACTCTCGAGGTCGTAGACGCTGAGCCAGAGACGCTCGGCCGCGAAGCGAGGAATGGTGGCGTTGCAGAGCAACCGCCGGGCCGGCGAGCTTTCGGCGGAAGCGTCTGGCAACGCTTCGAACGGATCGTCGCCGGCGGCGTTGGCCCGGCCGGCGCTCACCAGTTCATCGAGGGAGCCGTCCCAGCCGGGGGGGCAGCGAAAAATCCTGAGGGACTGGGCCTCCGTGATCGCCTCGTGCTGCTGGGCCAGCAGCTCTGACCACTGGGGCGGCCCGCTGGAGGCGCCGGTGGCGCTGCCGTGAAGAACGAAGCAGAGGGCGTGGGCCATGGCAGAGAGAAGGGGGCGAGGGCGACCGGATCAGGCAGGGCTCAGCTCCCAATAGCAAAGCCCACGGCAGGTGGACCGCCCGAAGCGATCGACCTGCCGTGGGCAGTGGCTGGGCCTGGGTTCAGCCGAGGCCGATCTGGGAGAGGATGCCTTGGCCGGTGAGCAGCTCGGTGCCGAGGCCGATCACGAAGCCGAGCATCGCCAGACGGCCATTCCAGGTTTCGGCGAAGGCAACGAAACCGAAGCGGGAAGGGGTGGTGCTGTTGGTCATGGGGTGGGTAGCGAGGTGCTTCGCAAAGCGTAACAGAAATCTTTGAACTTCGTTACGAAGCCGCCGCCATCAGTAGGTGGCCCGCTCGGTGTCGTAGGCGGTGAAGCCACAGGCCTTGGCGGCCAGGCGGTAGTGGGCCATGAACTGGTCCCAGCGGAAGCTGCGCGGGTCGTAGCGGGAGTGGCTGCGATCGACGGCGGCGTGGGTGGTGAGGCGGCTGAGCGGGATGCCGAAACGCGCCTGCCACAGCAGCACCTGGGCGGCGGCGGAGCGGTACTGGGCGTCGGTGTAGCCGGAGTGGCCGGGGGTGTCGCCACGGCCGTCGGCGGGTGACACCAGGGCGAGGTGCAGCGCCACGTTGTTGACCGAGCCCACTGAGGTGGGCCGGATCCGCACCGTGAAATCCCCGAAGGCCGACATGCCGGCGCCGTAGGCGCGGTTGGCATCGGGAACGATGCGCAGCCGATCGCCGGCGGGGTTGATCACCAGGTGGTAGCTGACCTGGTCGTTGTCGTTGGGGTGCGGGGTGCGGAACAGGGCCAGGGTCTGCGCTTCATCGATCACGGTTTCGTGCAGCACGATCAGGGCGGGCCCGGCCGGCACCGCACGACCGAAGGCATCAGCGAGCTGGCGTTCGCCGAAGTTGGTGGGATCGGCGGGCTGGTTGCGTTCCGGCGCCAGGCCGAGGGCGGCGGCGCAGCGGGCCAGCTCAGGCTCGGAGCGCCGCGGCAGGCCCGGATCCGCGAGGGTCTGCACCTCCCAGCTGGGGCGGGGGCCATCGGATCGGGGCGCCTTGGGCCCTTGCCCCTGGCAGCCGCTGAGCAGGGCCGCTGCGGCCAGAGCCGCCAGCCAGGGTGCGCGGGTGGAGGAGAACCGAACGCGTGGATGTTCCATGGCGGCCATCCTCAGAGCTCGCCGGCCAAGGAACACACCAGCGTGTCGATGCTGCAGCACCAGAAGCTGAACTCAGACCTGGACAACGGAAATGCCGCCCGAGACATTTCAGGCATGAACGCCAGAAATGAATCGAACGGCAGGGGTGGCAGCAAACCGGTGCAGATCTAGACGCAGGAAAAACGCGCGGCTAGAAGCAACGCATAGTCCAGCGCCAGAACCAGATCCGCAAGGAGCGACAGGGGCGACGACGGAATCAGGGGCGTTGTGCCACCCCCTGAAGCTCATTCGTCGGCTTCTTCGCCACCCACGGGCACGAGGCGGATCTGCTTCTTGCCGAGCTTGATTTCGAACTCATCGCCGGGCTGCAGACCGAGGATGGCGGTGTAGGCCTTGCCGATCAGCAGGTTGCCATTGAACTGGACCTTGGTGACGTAGCTGAGCTTGCGCCCGCCCTGACCAACGCCATTGCTGCTGGCGGAACCGAGGCTGACGCCCTTGGCTTCCAGCAGGGCTTCGTAGAAGGCCGTGAAGTTGAGACGCTCGCTGCCGTCCTTTTTGGTGCTGACGTACCCAGCGGCACGCACAAGCTCGGATTTACCGACATCACCAAGCTCCTTGACTTTCGCCAGGAGATCAGATCCGGTGAGCATGGGGTTGTTGTGTAAGACAAGGTCAATATAGCCACACGAGGCAATCGCTTGCCAGAGGGTTCCTTTCAGCCAGCCAAATCCGACCGCTCTCCCCTGCTTCCTAAGATCGGACCTGTTGGAAGTTGCCCAGTGAGCGCCGATCCCCACACTCCAGCGTTGCAGTTGGTGTATGACGGCGGCTGCCCTTTCTGCCGCCATTTCGCCAGCACAAGTGAGCTGCGCGGAGGAGTGCCCCGGCTCACGATCATTGACGGCCGCGCCGATGCGGAGCTGCGACATGCACTCCAGCAACAGGGATTCAACCTGGCAACCGGTGCCGTGTTGATGGAGGGAGAGCGGATCTGGCACGGCGCTGACGCAGTGGCAAAACTGTGCAGTGAACTGGAGCCCAGTGACGGCTTGTTAAGGCTGTTGCAGGTGATCTTCGGCAACCCGGATCGCACCCGTCTGCTCTATCCCGCGCTGCTGCTCGCTCGCCGCCTGGCGCTAGCTGCCAAGGGGCTGCCGGTGGATCCCGGCTGAAGGGCCGAAAGCGGCAGATGGCTTACGCTGCAGGGCAAGTGGCCGGAACGCTCTTGAGCTATCTGCGCGAGATCATGGGGCGGCTCAAAGAACGGGCCGAGGCTGATCGCCGCAGCCAGGCGGCACCGGCTGAGCCCCTGGCGGCTGGTTCCACAGGCGGCAAGGTACCGGCGCTGAGTGGGGCCGTCGAGCAACACATCGCCAGCTACCGCCAGCATCTGAACGCCTGCAGCGACGCCATGCTGCTGTATGAATGGGCCTGGATCGACGACCATCTCTCCAGCCTGCGGCTGTCGTCTGGGCATGAACCGATGCGCCAGGCGTTGGGCGGCAGCACAGCGGTGGATCAGTTGCTGCAGGAAACCAACGCCTTTCGCCAGGCGCTACGCGAGGTGATGCAGGCGCGTGACCTGGAGCCCAGCAACCGCACGGCGCCGATCGAACCGATGGAGCATGCCTGGGAACTCAGTCATCCTGTGATACGGGAGGCCTGGGGGATCGAACCCCACAGCTGAGGCCTGAAAGTTGCCCGCTGGCGGGCTACAGCTGGCGCCCTCCTGCCGCACGCCATCGCACCGCACCATGGCCCGCTCTCGCCCACGCTCCCGTCCCCAAGCCAGGCCCCGGCGGCTGAAACCGATCCACCTGCAGCGGGAAGGGGGGGTGTACCGCACCGACGAGATCGATCAGATCTTCTCGTTATGGCGTGAGCCCTACCGGCTGATGCTGTCGTGCCCATGGTGGGGCTTCCTGCTGCTGATCGCGGCCGGGTATCTGGCGATCAATCTGCTGTTCGCCGGCCTGTATCTGCTGGATCCGGCCGGCATCGGCGGCGTGCCGGAAGGGTCGGTGGCCGGCTTCAGCGAGGCCTTTTTCTTCAGCGTGCAGACGCTCGGAACGATCGGTTATGGGGTGCTGCACCCCCGCTCGCTGACGGTGCATCTGCTGGTGACCTTGCAGGCGCTGGTGAGCCTGATCTTCACGGCGGTGACCACCGGGCTGGTGTTCGCCCGCTTTTCACGCAGCAAGGCGGAGATCCTGTTCAGCGAGATCGCCACGGTGCAGCCGTGGAACGGGGTGCCGTGCCTCACCTTCCGCATGGCGAACGTGCACCACAACAGCCTGGTGGAGGGGCACCTGAACGTGTTCCTGGGCATGGACGAGTACAGCACGGAGGGGCAGCGCATGCGCCGCGTGCATACGCTCAAGCTGGTGCGCAACCATGCCTTTCACTTCCGGCTGATGTGGACGGTGATGCACCTGATCGATGAGCACAGCCCGCTGGCGGGGCTGGAGATCGAGGAGCTGAAGGCCCGCCATGGCGAAATCCTGGTGTCGTTCCACGGCATCGACGAAACGGTGCGCAGCCCGGTGTTCGCGCGCATGTCTTATCCCGCGTCGCAGCTGCGGCCCGATGAGACCTTCGAAGACATCGTGCTCGACCAGGGCGACGGCGACCGCACGCTCGACTTCAGCCGCTTCAACCTCACCCGCCAGCGGCCGCCCGCCACGCCACCCACCGATCCCACCCCCGCACCAGCCCCATGAGCGCCGCCGGCCCCACCCATCTGGTGTTCGTGTACGGCACGCTCAAGCGGGGCCAGGCCAACCACCACTGGCTGGTGGGGTCCGAAGCCCTGGGCCACACCCGCCTGCAGGGAATGGCAATGCACAACCTGGGCCCCTACCCGATGGCCGTGCCGGTGCCCGCACCTGCGCCCGACTCAGCCACTACTCCCCCGCCGCTGCTGCACGGCGAGCTCTACCGCGTGGACGCCGCCGGCCTGGCGCGGCTCGATCTACTGGAAGACGTGCCTAATGAATACCAACGGCTGCGCCGCCCGTTGGTGGACGGCCAGGAGGTGTGGGTGTACGCCGGCGAACCCGAGCAGGCCGCCCACTTACCGCCGGTGCCCTTCGGCGATTGGGGCACCACGCCGGTGTTCTTTCCGCGTGAAGGCGAAGGCGCCTGCCCCAAAGAAGTGCTCGCTCAGCGCGATGACGGGCAGTGGGGGGTGGTGGTGCACCTGGGGCCAGAGGAGTTGGAGGGGGTAGGGGAAGCGTTGGTGGTGACGGGGGTGTTTGGGGAGAAGTTTCTGGTGGTGGGTGGAGTGGGGGATTGAGGATGGTGTATCAAAGGTTGCGCGCAGTTCTCGCGTGCAGGCTGGGGCGGAGTTGTGACTCTCGGGTGTGGCCTGTACAGGGCTAGGGAGTGAATCTGAATGCGCCTATCGCCAATGCATTCAGGGCACGGGAAAAGGTTGAGTGATGGCCATTGAGTAGCGAAGCGCACATGTGGTTAGCGGATCCGCATAAGATGGAAAGTGCCAGGCGGGCATTTCGCAAGCCTCTTGTCATCACAGGGCTTTGGCGATATAGGCGCAGATGATCGGGGTGATTATACGGTCAAGACTGCTGCCATCAGGGTGGTTACAGGAACCGTCCAATCAGCGTTCGGCAGTAGCCACCATTCGGAAGGGCTCTCAATCTAAAGTATTAGAAATGAAAGTCGATGAAGTTTCTCAAAACCCGAGCTCAACCATGTCATCAAGTGATGCCCCAGGCACGAATCCTCATGGACCAACCCTCGAAGAGCTACAGCGGCCAATAATCGCCCAAGGCGTTGAAGTGAGAAATGAAGCCTTCGATCTCCTGGCTAAATCAATGAATCTGAAGGCAAATTGCATCAGTCCATGGTTTCACGTAAAATTGCATCGACTTCAAAGATCTTTTCTGCTCCTGAATCAGCGCTACATTGACCTTGATGCTAAAGCAACAGAGTTTCTTGCTCGTGCCGCCATGATTGACAAGGTTCTGCTGCCGTCAGGAGAAGTCAAAAGTCCCGACTTGGGCCATTGGATTCAGTTCGCAGTCTTGTCAAGGAATGTCGAGAGCATGCGTGATTATAATCGGAATACAATCTATCAGGCAGGCACAGTTCTGAGTGTTCTTCAGCAGCAGTCTTACAATCAGACCATCTTGCTGACCGCATTCGCCTCCATTCTCCTCGCGGCAATCGGTGTTATCGTATCTGCAAATAAGTCATAGATTTCCCGTTTCCGACCATTGCCTTTGGCGAGGATACTCGCATATCAGAAAGCTCGCAATGCAGGCATGCTTCGGTGAATATAGGCTTAATACCACCGGGTGTTGTCTGGCATTTCTTCGGACTCGGGTGCTGCCAGTCGTGCAAGTAGCTCTATCAGGTTCTGATCTATCCCAGGCTCTGCCGAACAAGCCCCTCGAGTCGACAAGCCTCCTGCGATTTTATGCTTGCGCTCTAAACTCATTGCCTGCCACTCAGGGGCAGCGTTAGGTGGCTAAGAACACTGCCTTAGCGCAAAGTGTCAGGTACATATGCTTGTGTCGTAAGGCCACAAGCGAAGATGCGCCGGCTGGCGTCTATCTCAAAGCCCGCGTTCGAGAACTTGCTATGGCGAACTTAGAGCAAACGCTTTCTGGCTGGACCGGCCCGTCCAGCAATAGCGAGCAAGAGAAGCAGGACCGCACGGAGAGGATGATCCGCGAAGCAATCGCTGAGCATTCGGCACTCAGTGGTGTCAGATTGCGCGTGTTCGCCAAAGGGTCATACGCGAACAATACGAATGTCCGCACGGACAGCGATGTGGATATCGCTGTGCAATGTACTGAAGCGGAGTACTGGGAAGAGGCGCAGCCGGGTCTTCGACCATCCAATACCGGCGGCGTCTATGGGGGCAAATGGACGCCCAGCCTCCTCAGGTCTGAGCTCACAGCGGCACTCATTGCAAAGTTTGGCACGGCTGCCGTGGATACTTCGAACTCGACCGCAATCTTCGTGAAGTCCAGCAGTGCTCGCGTCGACGCTGACGTCGTCCCGTGCTTCAGCTTTCGACGCTACATGCCTGGCGGTGACGACCGTCTAGGTACCATGATCTTCAAGCAGTCGGGTGAGAGAATCATCAATTATCCCGATCAGCAACTCAAAGAGGGCCGCGCGAAGAACACAAGCACCGGAAACGCATACAAGAAGAGCGTGCGCATCCTAAAGCGCTTGGAAAACGTGCTCGTTGCTGAGAGTCGGTACAAGGAACTGGCTTCATACTTCGTCGAGTGTCTCGCATACAATTGTCCCGAGCCGGCGTTTGCTCATTCGACTTGGACTGAGACGGTAAAAGCAATGCTCATCGCGATCTGGAACAACACGCAGGGCGATGAACCTGCCGACGAATCATTGCGGTGGCTGGAGGTGAACAGGTGCTTCTTCTTGTTTCATCCGAAGCAAAAATGGACACGAGCGGACGCGCAAGGATTCGCGCAAGCCGCCTGGACGTACCTGAGGTTCTGATCCGTGACACAAAAAGCGCTCATCCAAGTCGCCACCACAACAGTCGTCCTTGTCTTTGCGATCGGCATCATCCTCAGCGGCGACCAGGTGAAATCAAGCTGGTTGGGCTACTACTCCTACGCCGTAACTGCAGCCACCATCGTTCTATCTCTGTGGAACAAGTGGATCTGGCGATGGGAGTGGGTTCAGAAGCTGCCGCACGTTCCTCGTTCGATCCGAGGGACGTGGCGTGGCACCTTAGAGTCGGCATGGAAAGACCCAACGACGGGTCAGTCGCCCCCGCCTAAGCCAGTATTCCTCGTCATTCGGCAGTCGGCAACAACCGTATCTGCTGTGTTGTTCACGGACGAGTCTTCATCGCGGTCGACTATGGCCAGCCTGACAGAGGACGGATTTGGAACTAGTCTCACATACATCTATCTGAATCGACCCCAAGTCAGGGTAGAGCATCGAAGTCGGATGCACAATGGCTCTGCATTCCTTGAAGTCAGCGGCCGGCCCGCCAACAGGCTCCGCGGCCGCTACTGGACAGACCGTGACACTCGCGGTGCGTTCAATTTCGATCAGCGGCGCGCCGAAATCGCAGAGGATTTTGAGGAAGCTACGCGCATCTTTCAGTCTTGAGATCCTTGCCCAAGCGCCACTAGCACAACCGTGTCTCCTTAAATCGTAGTCTGCGCATTCCGCCGTCATACGCTTCGGAGCATACTCGTCGCCACCTAACATCATCATTCACCCGACCCGGCCCAGAGGCTGGGATTAACAGCTCCAATGTCCTGCGGGCGGGTGATGATGAGCGTTAGGCCGTCACGTTATGAACAGAACCGTGTTGCGCTCATTTGCGATCCTGAGTCTCTGGTCATGTCTGTCCACACAAGCGCTATTCGCCGCACCGGACACGGCACAGGCGACTGGTACGCAGACAACCGGGAAACATCGCCAAATCGATATCAAAAACTTTTTCCAGCACTGGGTTCGCTCCAGTGAGGAGGAACAACCGGGCGGCACGGTTCAGATCTTCCGCCCCGCCGGGTCGATGAACGTTCCGCCGAGCCGATTCAGGATGGCCTACAAGTTCGCTCCGAACGGAGGTTGTGAGTTCTACTATCTGTCTCCTGACGATGCCCATCATTTCAAGCCATGCACCTGGACAATTAGTTCCAACAAATTGATCCTTCAGATCAGCGCGAATGGAAAATCGACTTCTTACAGGATCGCCCAGCTCACTGGAAAGAGCCTGAGACTTAAACCGCTAGAACCGCCGCACAGTAATTGAACGGCGGGCCTAACCCCCGGTTGCAGGCGATGCGCCAGAAGCGGCGCGTTGGGCTTCGATTCAGAGCTTTAGTTCTGGAAGCAAGGAGTTACGTGGGCCGAATCAGGTGCCTTTTTCGGCGACTGGGGCCCCACACCTGTCTTCAGCAAGCACGCAAACCTCCAACCCCCAACCCGCCGGCCTCAAACCGCCAGATGCCGGTAGAACCAGCGCTTGGCGAGTTCGGCGCTGGCCACGTAGGACAGGAGAATCAGCAGCAGCGGCGGCAGGAACGCCAGCGGCAGGGGCACAAAGCCGAAGAGGCGCCCCAGTGGTGTCCAGGGCAGGGGCAGGGTGAGGAGCACCACGGCGAGGGTGGCGCCCAGCAGCGGCCGGGAGGGGCGGCTGTGCAGCAAGGGGCCGTGGGTACGGATCACCAGCACGATTGAGGCGGCGGAGATCACCGATTCCAGGAACCAACCGCTGCGGAACTGGGCGGCGTCGGCGTGGAGGAGCAGCAGCAGCACCGCGAAAGTGATGACGTCGAAGACGGAACTCACCAGCCCGAACACGACCATGAACCGCTGGATGAAGGGAAGGCTCCAGCGGTGCGGCTGCGCAATCCAGTCGGGGTCCACCCGGTCGGTGGCGATGGTCATCTCCGGTAGATCGGTGAGCAGGTTTGTGAGCAGGATCTGCTTGGGCAGCAGCGGCAGGAAGGGCAACAGCAGCGACGCGGCCGCCATCGAAAACATGTTGCCGAAGTTGGCGCTGGTGGCCATGAACACGTACTTGAGCGTGTTGGCGAAGGTGCGGCGGCCTTCGCGGATGCCCGCCAGCAGCACCGCCAGGTCGGGCGCGAGCAGCACGATGTCGGCGGCTTCCTTGGCCACATCCACCTCCCCCTGCACCGACAGGCCCACATCGGCGGCATGCAGAGCCGGGGCGTCGTTGATGCCATCGCCCAGGTAGCCCACCACGTGGCCGGCGCGGCGCAGGGCTAGGAGGAGCCAAGGGGATTACTTACGTGCCGTTCGCCGTGCAGACACCCGATCAGATCAATCCAATGCCTTCCTGTTCAACGGACGACCATGGGAGCAGTCATCGCCAGTCCTTCACCCCACCACCCCCTCACTCGCCACCCATAACCGTCGCGCCAGCGCCAGGTCCTGCCCCTCAACACTGGTGGCGCTCGCCTCAAATACCCGCCGGCCTGGCCCGACCACGCGGTTGCGGTGGAAGCTGAAGCCGTTGGCGGCGTAGGCGGAGTCGCAGCAGAGGGCGGCCAGCAGGGCGCCGGCGGTTTCCACGCTTTCGGTGAGGCGCAGCACGGAGCGGGCCGCGAAAGCGAACAGGCGTTGGCCCAGTTCGTTGCTCTGGCGGCTGTAGCGCCAGAAGCCGCCCTCGCTGGTGGGCGGGATCACCAGGCCCGGGCTCCAGCTGAGCACCGGCAGCGGCGTGCCGGCCTCCTCCATGCGGCGCGCGAACTCACGGGCGAACAGCACATTGCAGAGCTTGCTGTCCTTGTAGGCCTTGTCGGCATCGAAGCTGCTGCCATCCAGCATCAGCACCGGCTGCCCCGCTCGCAGGCCGGCCAGATCGCCCAGCCCCGCCGGTGAGCCCACCTTGCCGCCGGCGGTGAGCGGGTCGTGCACTTCCGACGCCGTGACCACCAGCCGCGGCGCCTGCCCCGCCAGCAGCAACGGCGTGAGCTGCTGGGCCAGCAGGAAATGGCCCAGGTGGTTCACCGCGACGGTGAGTTCATGGCCCTGGGGCGTCAGCCGTGGGGTCGTGGCGCCGGCGTATTGCAGGCCCGCATTCAGCACCAACGTGTCGATCGGCTGCCCCTGCGCCAGCAGCGCCTGCCCGCAGGCGCGCACGCTCTCCAGATCGCCCAGGTCGCACACGGCCACCGCCGGCGCCGAGCCTCCACCGGCGCGTTCAGCCAGCTGCCGCTGGGCCGTCTCGGCCGTTGCCGCATCGCGGCACAGCAGCGTGAGCGAATGGCCGGCCTGGCACAGCCGCACCGCCGCCTCGAAGCCGATGCCGGAATTGCCGCCGGTGAGCAGCAGGCGGCGCGTGGCAGCCATGGGCAGACCTCACCAGGTGCAAGGGGCGCCAACCCTAGAAACCGCCGGCTTCACAATGGTGCGCGCAGCCCCTCCGCCGGCCGGTTCGTTCATGCAGTGGCGCGCCACGATTCGCCGCCTCGAACGCAACGGCCTCGGCCTGCTGCTGTTTCCCCTGCTGGTGCTGCGCCGCTACGTTCACCTGCTCGGCCGCACGCTCGAAAGCCTGCTGTGGCAGGAGCTGATCGCCAACCAGCCGCTCGACAGCCAGCTCGGCAACCTGCTCGCCTTTCTGCTCTTCTCCGCCTTCTGCCTCTGGGCCACCTTGGAAGGGGCCATCCCATATGTGATCGGCCTGCTGCTGTTCCTGCTGCCCCTGGAGCTGCTCGCCAACCAGCTCGGCCATTCCTGGCGGCCGGAGTGCCGGATCCTGCTGGAGCGCTGGGGGGATCGGCTCTCCTGGCGCTGTGATTCCGCCGGCAGCCACGAGCAGCTGGAGCTGCAGCACAGCGCCCTGTCCGCCGTGCTGATCCGTGCCGCCCCGCTCGCCCTGCCGCTCGGTGAAGCCCGTCCGCAGGGCTGGGATGTGCTGCTGGCGGTGCAGGATCCTGCCCGCGAGCTGCTGCTCGACCGTCAGCCCACACTCGCGCTCGCCTGGCAGCGCGCCTTTGCCCTCGCCCGCAAGCTGGCGTTGCCGCTGCGGTTGGCGGAGGAGGCGGCTGGGGGGGCCGCGCTCGCCGCGGCACCGGGGTTTCAGCTGGAGGGCGATAGCCAGGAGGAAACGGGGCCGCCGGCGAGCGTGTGGGCGGTGGTGGAGGAAGAAGGCGCCACCCGGATCTTCCGCGACCGCAGCACCGTGAGCGCCTCGCAGTGGTGGCGGGCGTTTGTGCACCAGGGCGGCTACCTGCTGTTTCTCGCCGTGCTCAACACCGTGATGGTGAAGTACGGCGGCTTTCTGGTGTGGATGCTGGGTCCGCGGCTGGGCCTGACCGCCCCCACCACGCTCGTGCTCGATCTCTCCCTGCCCGGCCTGCTCTCGCTCGCCCTGCCCGAAGGGAGCGTGATCCAGGCGCTGCTGGTGGTGGCGGCGCTCGGTGCCGCCGGCTTCGGCAGCTACCGCCACTGGAGCCGGCAGGAGCTGCGCATTGATGCCGAACACGTGGGCGTGTGGCGCACCGGCCATGCCGCCGTTCACCTGCCCACCCGCGCGCTGGTGGTAGCGCTGCCGCTGCACCAACCCGAGCCCCAGGTGCTGCTCTGGAGCGAGCGCCGTCCACCCGTCCAGCTGCAGGGCCTCGCCGATGCCCGCGAAGCCGCCGCACTGGCGGGCGCGCTGCAGGCGGCGCTGGAGCGCTGGAAGCCGGAAGCCCCCGCGAACAACGAGCAGCAGCGGATCGTGAGCAGTGCCGCTGCCCTGCCGCTGCAGCAGCGGGCCGACTGGTATGTGCCGGCCGCAGCCGCCTACGACGCCGTGCGTCCCGACTATCCGGCGGCGGTGATCGAGCAAGTGGCGGCCCTGGCTGGGATGGGCGACGGTTCAGAGCTGCTGGAGCTGGGCTGCGGGCCGGGCACCGCCACTGTGGCTTTCGCGCGGCTCGGCTGCGCCATCACCGCCCTGGAGCCCAACCCCGCCTTCGTGGCCCTGGCGCGCGAGCGTTGCGCCGGCTTCGGGCGCGTGCGCATCGAGCCGCTGGCCTGCGAGCAGTGGCCGGTGCAGGAGCAGGCCTTCGACGCCGTGCTCGCCGCCAGCTCCTTTCACTGGATCCCCGCCGGCCTCGGCTCGCGCACCGCCGCCCGGGCGCTCAAGCCAGGCGGTGCCCTGATCCTGCTCTGGAACAAGGAGCTGCAGCCCTCGCTCGCCCTGCACGAACGCTTCGCCGCCAGCTACGCCCCCTTCGCCCCCCACCTGCACCGCCACGAAAGCGAGGCCGAGCAGGAGGCGATCCTGGCCAAGCTGGCCCACCAACTGGTGGATCCGGCCCTGTTCACCGACCTGCGCCCCGGCCACGTCCGCATCGAGCTGCGGTACACAGCCGAGCAATACCTGGCCCTGCTCAGCACCTACTCCCCCTACCTGCGCCTGGAGCCCGGCCCCCGTGAGGCCCTCTTCGCCGAGCTGCGCCGCCTCATCGACACCGAGGCCGGCGGCAGCGTGGAGCTCACCGGCCACTCCGCCTTTCACGTGGCCCGCAAACGCGGCTGACCCCCGGATCGCCCGTCACAGCCATAGAATCTGTTCACAATGAACAGACACTGAGCGTCGAATCCGCTCAGCAGAGGCCATGCCCCGCACCCTTCGCGATCCTCGCCAACACGCCATGCTGGTGTCGCTGCAGCGCCGCTACCGGGCCGCCATGCACACCGGCAACGTGAGTGCCAAGCAGGCGCTCTACCGCGAGGCCGTGTATCTCGGCATCCAGCCCGCCCTGCTGCATGGCGGCAGCGATCACACCGGCGGCAGCGGCGTCACCGCCTCCTGACTCAACCCCCGCAGACAGCGGGCCAGGTCTTCGCGCACCTCCAGAAAACGGCGGTCCACCCGCAGCGCGCCCAGATCGCTGCGGTCGAGCTCGGCTTCCACCGTGCGCACGATCCGGCCCGGATGCGGCGCCATGATGTGCACCCGCTGGGCCATCAGCAGCGCCTCCTCCAGGTCGTGGGTGATCAGCAGGGCGGTGAGCCCGGTGCGGTTCCACAGCTGATAGAGAAACTCCTGCATCGATTCGCGGATCTGCAGGTCGAGGGCGCCAAAGGGTTCATCCAGGAGCATCACCTTCGGATCGGCCGCCAGGGCGCGGGCGATCGCCACTCGTTGCTGCATCCCGCCGGACAGCTCCCGTGGCAGACGCCCTGCCGCATCCTGCAGGCCCACCACTTCCAGGAAATAGCCGGTGCGCTCACGCACCTCCCTTGCCGGCCGCCCCTGCAGCTTCATGCCGAAGGCCACGTTCTCGGCCGCCGTCATCCACGGATAGAGGCTGTATTTCTGGAACACCATGCCGCGGTCGTGGCCGGGGCCGGTGATCGGGCGGCCGTCCATCAGGATCGTGCCGCTGGTGGGCCGATCGAGCCCGGCGATCAGGCGCATCACCGTGCTCTTGCCCGATCCGGAGCTGCCCACCAGCGCCACGAATTCCCCCGACTTGATGTCGAAGCTGATCGTGTCGAGCACCTGCTTGGCAGCACGGCCCTGCCCGAAGGATTTGCACACCGATGTGAGCGAAAGATGCATGTCAGATGGCCCAGCGGCAGGTGCGGCGCAACACGAGTCGGAACAGCAGATCGATCACCAGACCGATCAACCCGATCACGATCAGGTACGCGAAGATCTCATCGGTGCGCAGGAAGCGCTGGGCCAGGCTGATGCGCTTGCCCAGCCCCTCGTTGGCGGCCACCAGCTCCGCCACGATCACCAGGTTCCAGGCGGCGGCCATGTTGATGCGGTACGCATCCAGCACCTGGGGAGCGATGAAGGGGGTCACCACGCGGGTGAGGATCTGGAAGCGGCGCCCACCCATGGTGAGGGCCGATTCCAGCAGTTCGGCCGGCACGAACTTCACCGCATCCATGATCATCAAGGTGTTGAAGAACAAGGTGCCGATGAAGATCAGCAGCACCTTGGGCAGCTCCCCCAAGCCGAAATAGATGATCAGCAGCGGGATGAAGGCCGGCGCGGGCATGTAGCGGATCAGCCCGATCAACGGCTCCAGCAGCCGGCAGATGATCCGGTTGCTGCCCATCGCGATCCCCAGCGGCAGCGACACCAGCATCGAGAGCGCATAGCCGCCCAGCACCCGGCCGATGCTGGCGATCGCATCGGCCAGCAGGATGCCCGCCTCCGCCTGGGCGGAGCCCGCCGCCAGCACCGCCGCCGGGCTGGGCAGAAACAGCTTGTCGACGCTGCCACTCGCCGCAATCAGCTGCCACAGCACCAGCACCGTGAGGATGCCGAGCACACCCAGCACCCACGGATGGTCGAGGCGTCGCCGCAGGCCCGCGCTCAGCTTCACTGCGCCGCATCCACGAAGCGCGGATCAAACAGCTTGGTGAGATCCGGCGGAGTCTTGGCCAGGCCCACCTCCTGCAGGAAGGTGCTGATCTGGGCGGCGGCGAACGGCAGCGAATCCATCGTCTCGCCCGGCTTCATCGCCTGGCGGTTCTGCTCCAGCGTGAAGATCGTGGTGCCGGCGTCGTACTCCGTGTACTCCGCCTCGCTCACGCCAGCGCGGGCGGCCAGGATCGCCAGGCTCGGGGCTGGGTTGGCCTTGATCTCCGCCAGCGTGGCGAACCAGGCGTTCACCACCTTCTGCAGCTGCTCAGGATTCTTCTCCACGAATTCGGTGCGGCACACCAGGTGGTCGCTGATCGAGCCGGGGAAATCCTTCGACGAGAACAAGGTGGTGCTGCCCGGACGCTTCAGCGCCTGGGTGGTGAAGGGCGCGAACACACCCACCGCATCCACCTGGCCGGCCACGAACGCAGCGGCGGCGGCGCCGGTTTCCAGCGGCACGAAGGTGATGTCGGAGGCACTCAGGCCCGCCTTCTTCAGGCCCAGCAGCAGCAGGTAGTGATCGACGGTGCCTTCTTCCGCCGCCACCTTCTTGCCCTTCAGATCGGCCACGCTCTTGATGCCTTCGGCGGCGATGATCTGGTCGTTGCCGGTGGAGTTGTCGTTGGTGAGCACCACCGTGAGGGCGGCGCCACCGGCGATCGAGCTGATCGTGTCACCCAGCGTCTGGCTGTTGCAATCCAGCTGGCCGGCATTGAGGGCGTTGATCGAATCGAGGTAGCCGTCGAACCACTGCAGGGTCACCGGCACGCCCGCCGCCTCGAACAAGCCCTTTTCTTCGGTCACCTTCCAGGGGATCCAACCCGGCCAGGCGCTGTAGCCGATGCGCACCGGCGTGGCCGAGGTTTCCGCCGGCGGCTGCTGGCAGCCCACCAGCAGGCCGCCGCCCAGCAGGGCCGTTAGCAGCAGGCTGGTGGTGCGCCGCAGCCTGAGGCGCGGGAAGCGGAAGCGGGAGGGTGCAGTCATGAAGAAACGGGTGGGGGGGAATGGAGCCAGAGCCGGGGGGGCTAGAGGAGGCGGCAGGTGCTGGGGCTGGCGCGGGCGGGCATGTCAGAAGAACTCCAGGTAGTGCTCCAGCTCCCAGGCCGAAATCGCGCCGTGATAGGCCTCCCATTCCGCCCGCTTCAATGACACGAAGGCGTCGAACATCGCGGGCCCGAACACCTCACGGCAGAGCGGATCGGCGGCAAACGCCTCGACCGCTTCGCCAAGGTGGCGCGGCAGCGTGTGCAGCCCGCGTTCGGCCCGCTCCGCCGCACTCAACCGGTAGGCATTCACCCGGTTGGCGGGGGGCGGCACCAGCTGCTCGCGGATGCCTTCCAGGCCTGCTGCCAGGATCAGCGCCGCACCCAGGTAGGGGTTGCAGGAGCTGTCGGCGGCGCGGCACTCCACCCGCCCGCCAGCGGAAGGAATGCGCAGCATGTTGGTGCGGTTGTTGTTGCCGTGGCAGATGAACACTGGTGCCCAGGTGAAGCCGCTCATGCTTCCCTGTGCCACCAGCCGCTTGTAGCTGTTCACCGTGGGGGCGATCACGGCGCAGATCGCGGCGGCATGGCGCAGCACCCCGGCGATGAACTGCTCCGCCAGCGGGGTGATCGCGCCGGGTTCGCCACTGCCGGGATCGAACAGATTGGCGCCGCTCTGCACATCCGCCAGCGACATGTTGAAGTGGGCGCCGCTGCCGGTGCGGTGCGCGAACGGCTTGGGCATGAAGCTGGCGATCAGCCCATGGCGGCGGCAGATCTCCTTCGCCATCAGCTTGAAGAAGGTGAGCCGGTCGGCCATGGTGAGCGCCTCGGCATAGGCGAAATCGATCTCGAACTGGCCGTTGCCGTCTTCGTGATCGAAGGAATACACGCCCCAGCCCAGGCCATTCATGCTCTGCACCAGCTCATCGAGCCAGTCGAGGTTGTCGAGCAGGCCGCCCAGGTCGTAGCAGGGTTTATCGAGCGTGTCGCGGCCGCTGGCCGGCACCAGGGCTCCATCGTCCTGGCGGCGCAGCACGAAGAATTCGGTTTCGATGCCGAGGTTGAAGCGGTAGCCCAGCGCCGCCGCCTGCTGCCGCACCCGCGTCAGGATCTGGCGGCTGCAGGCCTCGAACGGGGCGCCGTTGAGCTCCAGGCTGCTGGCCAGCCACACCACATCACGGCGCCAGGGCAACACCGTGGCGCTGGCCAGATCGGGGATGGCCGCCACTTCGTCGTCGCTGACATCCTGCGGCACGCCATCAAGCGCCGCGCCGGTGAACAGCTCCGAACCCGACAGCATCGAGGCGAAGTGATCGAGCGGCACCGCCTTCGCCTTGCCGTTGCCGTGGATGTCCACGAAGCTGGCCAGCGCATACTTCACGCCGCGGCTGAGCAGATCCACCTGCACGTCTTCCCCCACGCTTGCGGTCGTCGGCAGCGGCGCCGATGGGCTGGCCAGCTCCATCAGGCGTTCACCAGGGCCGGCGGCTGGCTGGCGGCGTGCTCACGCACCGTGGCCAGCAGCCAGCGGTGCCACTCGCCCATGCCCTGACCCGTGCCGGCCGACACGCGGAACACCTGGGCGCGGGGATTCACCGCCCGCACATGCTCCTCGATGCGGCTCACATCCACCGGCACATACGGCAGCAGATCAATCTTGGTGATCAACACACAATTGGCCTCGCGGAACATCACCGGATACTTGAGCGGCTTGTCATCGCCTTCGGTGACACTCAGAAGCGCCACCTTGAGGTGTTCACCCACCTCGAATTCCGCCGGGCACACCAGATTGCCCACGTTCTCCACCCACAGCAGATCCAGCGCCGCAGGATCGAGCCGCTGCTGCAGCAGGGTGAGGCCGCCGCTCACCATCGCCGCATCGAGATGGCAGGCCCGTCCGGTGGTGATCGGCACCACCGGCACCCCCACCGCTGCCAGCCGGTCGGCATCCAACTGGGTGGTCATGTCGCCCTCCAGCACCGCCATCGCCAGCTCGGGCGAAAGGGCCGTGATCGTGCGCTCCAGCAGGGAGGTCTTGCCGGCGCCGGGGCTGCTCATCACATTCAGGCAGAGCAGCTTCCAGGCATCGAAATGCTCGCGGTTGTGGTCGGCACGGTGTTGATTGGCCGCCAACAGGTTGCGTCCGAGTGTGTCTTCCAGGGGCATGTGCATGACGTTCAGGCGGAAAGGATGGAAGCCCGGTCTGCGGGTACAGCGGGGGAGGTGTAATCGATGCTGCGAATCCTCAGCTCACGGCCCGAGAGGATCTCCTCCATCGGGTGGTGGCAGCACGGGGATTGGTAGGCCTGGGCAGGGTCGGGGCTGTAATCACTGCCGCAGGCCACACAGCGCGCCCGCAGCGGCACCGATTCGATGCGCAGCTCCGAGCCATCCAGCCAACTGCCCTGCACCGCGGCCCCGTAGGTGAACACCAGCGCGGCGGGTTCCACGCAGGTGAAGGTGCCCACCTGCAGATGCACGACCTGCACGCAGGGAACGTGGGGATGGTGCTCCTGCTTCCACTCTTCGAGCGAAAGCAGCAGGCAGCGGGTCATGTCCACTTCATGCATGGCTCACCTCCATTTCTGGTCGACGTTCATGTTGCAGGCCTCATGCAGCCAGGCTGGCTTCTGCTTGCGGGGCAGCTGACCGCTCACCACCAGGTGGGCCATCACATCGCAGATCACGCGCGTGGCCATCAGGGACGTCATGTCGCTGATGTCGTAGGGGGGGGAAACTTCCACCACCTCAAGGCCACACACCGGCACGTTGCGCACGATCAGCTCCAGCAGCTTGAGGGCTTCCCGTGGCAGCAGCCCGCCCGGTTCCGGCCAGCCGGTGCCGGGCACGAAGCCGGCGTCGATGCAGTCGATGTCAAAGGAGATGTAGACGCAATCGGTGCCATCGGTGGCGCGCTCGATCGCATACTTCGCGGCGGCCTCCAGGCCCATGTCGCAGATGTCCGTGACGGTGAGCACGTTCGTGCCCCGCTCGCGGCACACCTTCACCCCTTCGCGCGGCACCTGCCAGCCGCCGATGCCCAGCTGCACCAGGTTCTCGGCCGGCGCGTTGGCCATGTTGGTGGCATGGAACCAGGGGCAGGTGTGCATGCGTTCATCCAGGTCGATCTCCTGGGTGTCCACATGGCGGTCGAAGTGGATGATGCCCACCTTCTTGTCGCCGAGGTGGCGGCAGACGCCCCGCACGGTGGGGAAGCCGATCGAGTGATCACCGCCGAGCAGAATCGGGAAGGCGCCGCTGGCGAACACATGCGCCACCCCCTTGGAGATCTGATCGAAGCTCTTCTCGTTGTTGGCGGGAATCGTGAAGATGTCGCCCACATCGCAGAGGCGGATCGACTCGCGCAGATCCACCCCCATTTCGTAGTTGTAGGGGGTGTAGAGCGCCGAGATGCGGCGGATGCCCTGGGGCCCGAAGCGGGTGCCGGGGCGGTAGGTGGTGCCGCAATCGTGCGGGATGCCCACGATCGCCACATCGAATTCACCGACGCGGTTCACCTCTTCGATGTAGGGCGCCTTCATGAAGGTGTTGATGCCCGCGTAGTGGGGCAGCTCACCGCGCGAGAAGGTGGAGATGCGCCGGTCAACGATGCTTTCGGCCGCTTCGAGGCCATACCGCAGCCCCTGATCCACCTCCTGCTGCCAACCGGTGAGCGGCAGGCGGGCTTCCTTCTCGAGCGCCTCGGCGCCCTGCTGGCCGGCGCCTGCGCTGGAACTGCGGCGGTCAAAGGCCTCTTCAGGCCCTGGGGTTGCTGTCATGGCGGAACACGGAGGTGGGGGGTGCGGTCTCCCGGGCTTTTATCCCTCCGTGCAACCGGGTGACCCCGGTGAGCCTCTCTCGGACCAGACGCCCATGCCGGCTCGCTGATGCGAACAGACGCAGACCGGAACCCTAGAAGCTTCTTCCGCTGCGCCCAGAGTCCACCGAAGCCCCAGGAAAGACTGTGGCCACAACTACGGAATGGTCAGCTGGCCGGCCGCGCCGGGGTGCTTGCAACCGCGCGCCGCTGCACCAGCCTTACGCTTCGGAGCCGCCGTGGGGCCTGCGATGGAACCCAACCCAACGGCCAGAACGCCGGAACCGGAACCACCAGCGCCCGCCGCCGCCGGCGGCCTGCTGCACATCCTCGGGCTGGGCTTCGGGCTGGCTGGGGCGGTGGGCGGCTCGATGGGTGCCGGCATCCTGCGCACCCCGGGGCTGGTGGCGGCCCAGCTGGGCAGCGCTCCGCTGATCCTGCTGGCCTGGCTGGTGGGTGGGCTCTATGCCCTCTGCGGCGCCTTCGCCGTGGCGGAACTGGGAGCGGCCCTGCCCCGTGCCGGTGGCTGGACGATCTACGCCCGCCGCGCCCTCGGCGATCGCGCCGGCTTTGCCGTGGGCTGGATCGACTGGCTCGGCCATTGCGCCGGCCTGGCCTGGGTGGCGATCACGATCGGGGAGTTCGCCCGCGGCCTGGTGCCGGCGCTGCCCCCCGGCGGCAAGGCGGTGGCCCTGTTCACCCTGGTGGGCTTCGCCCTGCTGCAACGGCTGGGCCTGCGGGCGGGCAGCCTCAGCCAGCAGATCCTCAGCCTGCTCAAGGCCGTCGCTTTTCTGGCCTTGATCGGCGCCTGCCTGCTGGTGGCCCCGCCCGCCGCCAGCACGAGCGCGCCGCTGATGGCCCCGAGCGGCACCCCGCTGGCCCTGGCCGCCGCCGGCGTGTTCGCGCTTCAGGCCGTGATCACCACCTACGACGGCTGGCAGAGCCCGATCTACTTCGCTGAGGAGTTCACCGCGCCGGCCACCGACCTGCCCCGCTCCCTGATCGGCGGCGTGGTCGCCGTCACGGGGGTTTACCTGCTGGTGAACGTGGCCCTGCTCAAGGTGCTGCCGCTGGAGGCGATGGCCGCCTCCACCCTGCCGCTGGCCGACGCTGCCGCCCGCCTGTTCGGGCCGTTCAGCGCCCAGCTGATCACCGCCCTGGCGCTGCTGTCCTCGATCGGGCTGGTCAACACGGTGATCATGTGTGCGCCGCGCATCCTGTTCGGCCTCAGCCGCGATGGCCTGTTCCTGCCCGTCTTCGCGCGGGTGAATGCGGGCGGCACCCCCGATGCGGCCCTGCTGCTCACCACCGCCGTGACGGCGACCCTGATCCTCTGCGGCGATTTCCAGCTGCTGCTGGGTGTGTCCGTCTTTTTCTATGTGCTGCTCTATTTCACCGGCATCACGTCGCTGTTTCTGCTGCGCTGGCGGGAACCGGAGCTGGAGCGCCCGGTGCGGGCCTGGGGCTACCCGCTCAGCGCGGCGGTGGTGTGGCTGGGCTCGCTGGCCTTTCTGATCAGCGCCGCCATCGGCGACAGCACCAACAGCCTGATCGCCGCCGGGTTGATCGCCCTCAGCCTGCCGGCGCAGCTGCTCAGCCGCCGGATGGGCTCGCCAGATTGCGGAAGCGGGTGAACTGCGGCTCGAACAGCAGCTTCACCGTGCCCACCGGGCCGTTGCGGTGCTTGGTGACGATCACTTCGGTGATGCCGCGATCGGCCGTGTCCGGGTTGTAGTACTCGTCGCGGTAGATCATCAGCACCAGGTCGGCGTCCTGCTCGATCGAGCCCGATTCACGCAGATCGCTCAGCATCGGCCGCTTGTTGGTGCGGCTCTCCACGCCGCGACTGAGCTGGGAAAGGGCGATCACCGGCACGTTCAGCTCGCGGGCCATGCCCTTGAGGCCCCGGGTGATGCGCGACAGCTCCTGCACGCGGTTGTCGGGGGTGGAGCCCTCCATCAGCTGCAGATAATCGATCACGATCAGGCCCAGCTCCTTGCCCTGCTCGGCCATGAGCCGCCGGCAGAGCGAGCGCATCTCCAGCACGCCCGCATTCGGCTTGTCGTCGATGAACAGGGGCAGCTGGCCCAGGGTGTTGATGCCCTGCCCCAGCAGCGGCCATTCCTCCTGCTGCAGGCGCCCGGTGCGCAGCCGGCCGCTCTCGATGCCCACCTCCATCGAAAGCAGCCGGTAGGTGAGCTGCTCCTTGCTCATCTCCAGCGAAAACACGCACACCGGCAGCTGGTGGAGCTGGGCCACGTTCTTGGCGATGTTGAGCACGATCGAGGTTTTGCCCATCGCCGGCCGGCCCGCCACGATGATCAGATCGCTGCGCTGCAGGCCCTGGGTGATGGCGTCTAGGTCATAGAAGTTGACCGCGATGCCAGCCATCGACGTGCCGACGGAGCGGCTTTCGATCTCGTTGAAGGTGCTGGTGAGGATTTCGGCGGTGGGGGTGAGCCCCACCGACGGCTTCTCCTGGCTGATCGCGAAGATCTGCTGCTCCGCCTCATCGAGCACCTGCTCCATCGGCTTCGACTGGTCGAAACCCAGCCGGATCACCTCGTTGCCGGAGCGGATCAGCTGACGGCGCAGGTATTTGTCCATCACCAGGCGGGCGACCTGGTCGATCGAGGCGGTGCTGAGCGTGCGCTCCACCAGCTCCACCAGCCGGTTGGTGCCGCCCACCTTCTCCAGCTGGCCCGTATCGGCCAACCAGGCGGCCATGGCGGTGAGGTCGGTGGGCTTGCCCTGGCTGTGCAGCATCAGGGCGGTGCGGTACACCTCCCGGTGGGCCGTGAGATAGAAGGCCTCCGGACGCAGCACGTCGGCGATGCGGCCCATGGCGTCAGGGTCGAGCAGGATGCCGCCCAGCACCGCTTCCTCCGCCTCCAGGTTCTGGGGAGGCAGCTGGTCGGGCAGGGCCTCGAAGCGGGCTTCGTCCTGCTCGCGCCCGCGCCGCCGGAACGGCCCGGCACCGCCCGCCGCCCCGCCTGGCGCGGTCGTGGGCACGGCACCGGGGCCGTCCGCAGCTGGAAAAGGGACGCTCACCATGGCGGCAGGCTAAGGGTTCCGGGCCGACGCTCCGGTGTGCGTTGGTGCCCCACGCGGGCGGCGGCGGGGCCGTTGCAGCCGCCGCACGGGCCCACAAAAAAAACCGCCAGAACCCTCAGGCGCCTGGCGGCGGGACATGGAAAGAGCGGGCGGCGAGGCCGCCTGGCGTTCAGTGGCTGACCACTTCCAGGTTGATCTCGGCCACCACGTCGTGGTGGAGCTTGATCTGCACCTTGTAGGAGCCGGTGCGGTGGATCTCGGGCACCTCGATATGGCGGCGGTCGATCTCTTTCTTGGTGGCCGCTTCGATGGCCTCGGCCACATCGCCGTTGGTGACGGTGCCGAAGAGGACGTCGTCACCGCCGGTCTGCTTCTTGACCGTGAAGCGGCCGATGGTGTTCAAGGCCGTGCGGAAGGCTTCCGCCTCCTGCAGCAGCACGGCCTGGCGCTCGGCCTCCTTGGCGCGGCGGTGCTCCACCTGGCGCAGCACCGCCGGGGTGACGGGAACGGCTTTGCCCTGGGGGAGCAGGAAGTTGCGGGCGTAGCCGGGCGCCACTTCCACCAGCTCACCGTCCTTGCCGAGGCTGAGAATGTCCTCGCTGAGGACAACGGATACACGCTTGGCCATGGGATCGGGTTAGGGAAACAGGGAGTGCCGCTGGGCGGATCGATGAGCGGGGGCCACCGCCGGGGTGGCGTGCCGCTCAGGCAATCCGACAGCTTAAGTCAGAGGGCTGCCGCCTCAGTGGCTGGCCGCAGACTTCGGCAGGCGCACCTGGGTGGCCAGGCCCAGGGCCTTCAGCAGCCGGATGTGCTGCCAGGTGAGGTCGAACTGACGGGGACCGAAGCCGTGGCGGGCCGAGTGGGGGAAGGCGTGGTGGTTGTTGTGCCAGCCCTCACCGAAGGTGAGCGCTGCCACCCAGGGGTTGTTGCGTGACTTGTCGCCGCTGACGTGAGCGATGCTGCCCCAGCAGTGGGTGGCGCTGTTCACCAGCCAGGTGCAGTGGTAGAGCACCACCAGGCGCAGCGGGATGCCCCACAGAACCAGGGCCCAGCCGCCGGCACCTGTGACCGTGCCGATCCAGAACAGCAGCAGGCCCAGGGGCACCTGCAGCAGCAGGAAGTTGGTGTTCAGCCAGCGGTAGTAGGGGTCGCGGGCCAGATCACCGGTGAGCCGGGGCACGGCGGCCATCGCCGGGATCTCTTCCATCATCCAGCCCATGTGGCTCCACCAGAAGCCCTTGTGGCTGTTGTGGTGGTCGGCGTCGGTGTCGGAGAACTTGTGGTGGTGGCGGTGCAGGCCGGCCCAGTCGATCGGACCGTGCTGGCAGCTGAGCGCGCCGCAGGTGGCGAAGAAGCGCTCCAGCCAATGGGGCACCCGCAGAGCCCGGTGGGCCAGCAGGCGGTGGTAGCCGAGCGTGACGCCCAGGCAGCCGGTGACCCAATAGAGCACCAGCATGGAGGTGACGGCCGGCACGCTCCAGAACTGGGGCAGCAGGGCCAGCACGGCCAGCAGGTGGATCACGATCATGAAGCCGATCGTGCCCCAGCGACGACCCGGCGGCGAGGAGGGGATCGGTTCACCGCGGCGGGGACGATGCAGCGCCCGAGCCCGGGGCAGGGAGTCGGCGGCCGAGGCAAGGCTGGCCACACCGGCGGGCTTGGTGGCTACGGCCTCGGCCATCCTTTCTGAGACGGCCGCCCATGGGGCACGGCGCTGGGGCGTGACGGTCATAGAAGCTGGTTCCTGATCGGTCTTTTAGAATAGTAGCAGTTCGGATTCAGATTGAGTGGGATATCAGGAAGAAATCGGATCAGGCCGCGAAGCCTTTGCGCATCTGATCAGGGCCTGGCATGAGCGCAACGGCTGGTCCCACCGCATCCTTCCCGGTTTAGCCGAGGTGCTTGATCTCGGCCGCCTCCACAGTTCCCAGGTGTCGATGCTGCGCAACCGCAAGCTGGCCTCCCCGGGCCCGGAGGTGTTTCTCGCCCTCGGGCGCATCAACCAGTGGATCGCCGCATCCGGCAGCGCCGACAGCCGCAGCGCCCTGACCGGCCACCCGGAACTGCTCGAAGCGCTGGGGACCGGCAGTGTGCCGCTGCTCAACGACGACGACGGCCGGCCCCTCGGGCCCGGGGGATTTCTGGAAATTTTCGTGGGCCAGCGTCAGCCGCCGGCCGCTTTCGACCTGCGCATCGCCTCGGCCGAAGCCCCGGCCCTCAGCTTCGCCTTGGCGGAGCTGCTCACCGCCGGCAGGCCCTGGCGCCTGTGCCGCGAGGCCGTGCTGGGGGCGTACCCGCCGGAGAAGGCGCAGCGGCGCGAGCGCTTCGCGGCGGTGATGGCCGGTCAGCGGGATTTTGAAGCCGCAGAGCTGGAAAGCGAGCTGCTGGACCTGAAAAGCACCCTGGCGGGCCTGGGTGCTGCCGGCGACCAGGAAATGAGCACAGCTCAATTCCTGACCGTGCTGCGACGCAAGGCGGCTCAGCTGGCTGACAGCACGGTGACCGGTGCGACCAGCAGCGAACTGGGGGCCGCCATCCGTCAGGAGTTGGGGGCGTAGGCCGCACCGGGCACGTAGCGGGCCTCACGGATTCGCTTGGCCAGGCCCAGGGAACGCAGCAGCTTGATGTGCTGCCAGGTGATGTCGAATTCGAACCAGCGCAGGCCGTGGCGTGCGCTGGCCGGGTGGGCATGGTGGTTGTTGTGCCAGCCCTCGCCGAAGGAGAGGATTGCCACCCACCAGCAGTTGCGCGACAGATCGGGGCTGTCGAAGTTGCGGTAGCCGAAGGCGTGGGTGGCGCTGTTCACCAGCCAGGTGACGTGATACACGATCACCAGCCGCAGGGGGATGGCCCAGAGCACCATGCCCAGGCCGCCGCCGTGCACGTTGGCCCGCTCGCCGTACCACCACAGGGCCGCGCCCAGGGGGATCTGCAGCAGCAGGAACCAGCGATCCAGCCAGCGGTAGAAGGGGTCGCGCTGCAGGTCGCCCGTGAACCTCTCCACGTGCTGCACGGCAGGGATCTCATGCAGCATCCAGTCGCTGTGACTCCACCAGAGGCCGCGGCCGGCGTCGTGGTGGTCATTGGCCTGGTCAGAGAACTTGTGGTGGTGGCGGTGCAGCCCCACCCATTCGATCGGGCCGCTCTGGCAGGCCAGAGTGCCCATCAGCACCAGGGTGCGCTCCACCCAGCGGGGGGCGACGAAGCTGCGGTGGGCCAGCAGGCGGTGCAGGCCGAGCGTGACCCCCAGCACCGTGACCCAGTAGAGAACCGCCAGCGCCACCACGCTCTGCCAGCTCCAGAAGCGGGGCAGCAGGGCGAACACCGCCCCGACGTGGATGGCGAGCATGAACGCCGTGGTGCCGAACTTGTACGTCCGCTGGCCCTTTGGCAGAGGCGGGCGTCGGGCCGTCACACCGGCGCGGATGAGGGCTTCCTGGCGATCGGAAGCGTGGCCCCCATGGCTGCGCAGGGGCTTGAACGGGGCCCGCGGATCCGCCGGGGTAGCGGTCGAAGGGGCATCTGAAGCGGCGACCAAATGAACTCTCGCGAAAGTGACGCAGGCTGGAGTTCACCCGTTCGCCCTCAGCGGGCAGAACCCGCTGCTGGAAGCTCCCGAAGGAGAGAGTGGCTCACCAGAACCTGGTGATGAAGGCCGTTTGTAGCCAACACATCAGCAGGAAATCTAGCGGCGAGGGTGAGGCCGGCAGGCAGCATGGCCACCGGCTTGGGTGGCGGGGATGGACGGGCAGGACGAGAAAGGAACCGCCTCGGCCTGGGCCTGCGAGCAGGTGGCAGCCGCCGCTGCGCGGATCGCGCCGCTGGCGGCCCGGCACACCGCCGCGGTGAAGCCTGGGCTGGAGAGGGTGCTGGCCGCCTTCGCCGCCGAGCGTCTCGGCCCCCATCACTTCGCCTCGGTGAGCGGCTACGGCCACGGCGACCTGGGCCGGGAGGTCCTGGACCGGGTGTTCGCCCGGGTGCTGGGGGCGGAGGCGGCAGCGGTGCGGCTGCAGTTCGTCAGCGGCACCCACGCCATCGCCGCAGCCCTGTTCGGCGTGCTGCGGCCGGGCGACCGCCTGCTCTCGATCACCGGCCGCCCCTACGACACATTGGAAGAGGTGATCGGCCTGCGTGGCAGCGGCCAGGGGTCGCTGGCCGAGTTCGGCATCCACTACGACGAGCTCGCCCTGCGGGCCGATGGCACGGTGGAGGAAGAAGGCCTCGCCGCCGCCCTCACACCCCCCACCCGGCTGGTGCTGATCCAGCGCAGTTGCGGCTACAGCTGGCGGCCCTCGCTGCAGGTGGCCACGATTGGCCGCCTGGTGGAGCGCGTGAAGCAGCTGCAGCCCGGTTGCCTCTGCTTCGTCGACAACTGCTATGGCGAATTCGTGGAGGGGCTGGAGCCCCCGGCCGTGGGCGCCGACCTGATCGCCGGCTCGCTGATCAAGAACGCCGGCGGCACGATTGCCCCCACCGGCGGCTACGTGGCCGGCGGCGCCGAATGGGTGGAGCGGGCCTGCTGCCGGCTCACGGCGCCGGGCATCGGCAGCGAGGGGGGCACCGGCTTCGATCTCTATCGGCTGCTGTTCCAGGGGTTGTTCCTGGCGCCTCAGATGGTGGCAGAGGCCCTGATCGGCGCCGAGCTGGTGGCCTCCGTGTTCAGCGCACTCGGCTATGCCGTGCAGCCGCTGGTGGGGGCCCCCCGCAGTGACGTGATCCAGGCAGTGCGCTTCGGGGCGCCGGAGCCGTTGATCCAGGTGTGCCGCGCCTTTCAGGCCTGTTCGCCGGTGGGCGCTTACCTCGACCCGGTGCCGGCGCCCATGCCGGGATACGCCAGTGAGCTGGTGATGGCCGGCGGCAGCTTCATCGACGGCAGCACCAGTGAGTTCTCCGCCGACGCCCCCCTGCGCGAGCCCTACGTGCTGTTCGCCCAGGGAGGCACCCACCGCGCCCACGTGGAGCTGGCCCTGGAGCGGGCGCTCACGGCCCTGAATCCGCAGCGGCTGAGCTGAGCCCGCAGCGCCAAGGCCGGTCAGACTGGCCTCGTCTTTGCTTCCGCCTTCGATGGCGCTCCAGTTCCCCGACGACTGCCGCTATGCGGACAGCCATGAATACGCCCGGCCGGATGGGGAGCTGATGCGCATCGGCGTGAGCGCCTTCGCCGTCGATCAGCTGGGCGACATCGTGTTCGTGGAGCTGCCGGAGGTGGGCAGCCAGCTGGAGCGAGGCTCCAGTTTCGGCTCGGTGGAATCGGTGAAGGCGGTGGAGGAGATGTACGCGCCGATCAGCGGCACGGTGGAGCTGCGCAACGAAGCGGTGCTGACCAGCCCGGAAGAACTGCAGAACGATCCCCACGGCGAAGGCTGGCTGCTGCTGGTGCGCCCCAGCGACGCCGCCGAATTCGCTGATCTCATGGATGCCGCCACTTACCGCCTGAAGGTGGAAGGCAGCTGAGCGACAAAGGGGCGGCTTCGCAAGGCGGGCCTCGCGAAAGGGCTGGGCGGCGTGTTGGAGCGTCGTCTCGACAGATTTCCCTAAGATCCGCCCCTATCGCCGGGCGTCGCGCCGTGACCGCACCCTTCGCTGACCCCGACGGCTCCTCTCCTTTCCTGGAGCGGCATCTCGGGCCATCGCCGCAGGAGCTGCAGGCGATGCTCGAACGGCTGGGCGCCAGTGATCTGGAGACGTTCGTGGCCGAGGTGGTGCCGGCCGACATCCTGATCGACGCGAGCGCCGCGGCGGCCGACCTGCCGCTGGGGGTGGATGAAGCCCAGGCGCTGGGCGAGCTGCGCGCCATCGCCGCCACCAACCAGGTGCGCCGCAGCCTGATCGGCCTCGGTTACTACGGCACCGTGACGCCGGCACTGATCCAGCGCCACGTGCTGGAAAACCCCTGCTGGTACACGGCCTACACCCCTTATCAGGCTGAGATCGCCCAGGGCCGCCTGGAGGCGCTGCTCAACTTCCAGACCCTGATCAGCGAACTCACCGGCCTGCCGATCGCCAACGCCTCGCTGCTGGATGAAGGCACCGCCGCGGCCGAAGCGATGGCGCTCAGCTTCGGCGCCTGTCGGCGGCCTGAGGCCCGCCGCTTCCTGGTGGATCAGGACGTGTTCCCCCAGACCCTGGCCGTGCTGCAGACCCGGGCAGAACCGCTCGGCCTCGTGGTGGAGCTGGTGGATCCCGCCACGCTCGCCGCTGGCGATGCGGCCTCTCCCCTCGACCCCACGGTGTTCGGGCTGCTGCTGCAACTGCCCGGCGCCAGCGGCCGCCTCTGGGATCCGCGCGCGGCGATCGCCGCCGCCCATGCGGTCGGGGCGATGGTGACGGCGGCGGTGGATCCGCTGGCCCAGGTGCTGCTGGAGCCGGTGGGCGCCCTCGGCGCCGACATCGCCGTGGGCAGCACCCAGCGCTTCGGCGTGCCGCTCGGTGGCGGCGGGCCCCATGCCGCCTTCTTCGCCACCACCGACGCGCACAAGCGCCAGATTCCCGGCCGGCTGGTGGGTCGCTCGCTGGATGCGGAAGGCCGCCCAGCCCTGCGCCTGGCCCTGCAGACCCGTGAGCAGCACATCCGCCGCGACAAGGCCACCAGCAACATCTGCACCGCCCAGGTGTTGCTGGCGGTGATGGCCAGCTTCTATGCCGTGCATCACGGCCCCGGCGGGCTCACGGCGATCGCCCGGCGGGTGCTGCGTCAGCGGGCCGCCCTGGCCGAGGGCCTCGCAGCCCTCGGGCTGGCGGTGCAGCCTGGATCCGCCTTCGACACGCTCAGCCTCACCCTGCCCGGGGCCGGCGAGCTGCTGGAGCGGGCGGATGCCGCCGGCTTCAATCTGCGGCCGCTCACCGCACCGGGCGGGGCGCTCACCGGTGTGGCGATCAGCCTGGATGAGCGCACGGACAGCGTCGAGCTCGATCGCCTGCTCGCCCTCTTCGCCGCAAGCGGCCCGGATGGCGCAGACCGCCCAGAAGGCCCTGACAAGGCGGAGCACAACGCTGGCCCCCTGCCCGCTGCCGCCGCCCTGCTCGCCGCCCTGCCCGACGACGCCACCCTGCTGGCGGGGGTCCCCCTGCGCCAGCAGCCCTGGCTGCAGCAGGAGGTGTTCCAGCGGCACCACAGCGAGACGGAACTGCTGCGCTACATCCAGCGCCTGGTGGCGAAGGATCTCTCGCTGGTGCACGGCATGATCCCGCTCGGCAGCTGCACGATGAAGCTCAATGCCGCCGCCGAACTGGCGCCGGTGAGCTGGCCCGCCTTCGCCGAACTGCATCCCTTCGCCCCCGCCGCCCAGCAGGCCGGCTACCAGCGGCTGGTGGCCGATCTGGAGGCCTGGCTGGCGGTGATCACCGGCTTTGCCGGGGTGTCGCTGCAACCCAACGCCGGCTCCCAGGGGGAATATGCAGGGCTGCTGGTGATCCGGGCCTGGCACCACAGCCGCGGCGAGGCGCACCGCAACGTCTGCCTGATTCCCACCAGTGCCCACGGCACCAACCCGGCCAGCGCCGTGATGGCCGGGTTGCAGGTGGTGCCGGTGGCCTGCGATGCCAACGGCAACATCGATCTCGATGACCTGGAGGCGAAAGCCGCCCAGCACGCCGATGCTCTCGCGGCCGTGATGGTCACGTATCCCTCCACCCACGGAGTGTTCGAAACCGGCATCCGCCGGCTCTGCGAGGTGATCCACGGCCACGGCGGCCAGGTGTACCTCGATGGCGCCAACCTCAACGCCCAGGTAGGCCTGGCCAAACCCGGCCACTACGGCGCCGACGTGTGCCACCTCAACCTGCACAAAACCTTCTGCATCCCCCACGGCGGTGGCGGGCCGGGGGTCGGGCCGATTGCCGTCGCCAGCCATCTGGTGCCGTTCCTGCCAGGACACCCGCTGGGGGCCGTGGGCGGCCAAGCGGCGATCGGGCCAGTGTCAGCCGCCCCCTGGGGCAGCGCCGGCATCCTGCCGATCAGCTGGATGTACATCCGCATGATGGGTGGCGCCGGTCTGCGGCAGGCCAGCGCGGTGGCGCTGCTCTCCGCCAACGTGATCGCCGAGCGGCTCCAGCCCCACTACCCGGTGCTGTTCCGCGGCAGCGACGGCCGTGTGGCCCACGAATGCATCCTGGATCTGCGGCCGCTGAAACGCAGCGCCGGCCTCGAGGTCGACGACCTGGCCAAGCGGCTGATGGATTACGGCTTCCATGCCCCCACGGTGAGCTGGCCGGTAGCGGGCACGGTGATGGTGGAGCCCACTGAAAGCGAATCCCTGGCGGAGATCGACCGCTTCTGCGACGCCATGGTGGCAATCCGCGCCGAAGCGGCTGCGATCGAGGCGGGGCAGGCCGATGCGCAGGACAACCCCTTGAAGCGGGCGCCGCACACCCTGGCGGCCGTCACCGCCGACCTCTGGGATCGCCCTTACAGCCGCAGCGAGGCGGCCTTCCCGGCTGGCGACAGCCAGCGGCAGACCAAGTTCTGGCCGGCGGTGGCCCGCATCGACAACGCCTATGGCGATCGCAACCTGGTGTGCACCTGCCCCTCGGTGGAGGAGCTGGCCAGCAGCAGCGTGGCCGTCACGCCGCAGCGGGTGGCGCTGGCGATCTGAGCGCCCGCCATGCCGTGCCGATCAGGCCGGGCGGCTCCAAGCAGGCCTGGGGCCTCGCCTCTCTATCGGCGCTGAGCCGGCACGCATAGCCGTTCAGACGCCGCCCACGATCAACGCCATCACGATAGGGAGCTGATCAGGCAGTGACTGGAGTTTCAGAAGGGCATGTGTGCCACTGCTACAATCAACTGATTGTTTAAAGAATTCCCGGTTGCTGGATCCCACCCCACGAGGCAAGCTCGGGCGACAAGTCACAGGATCAGCAGCCCCCAAGGCCACGGCAAACGTCTCGACCCACCCAATGAACGGCAACGACGGCCCTCCCTTCAATCCTCCGACGCTCTCTGAGCTGTCGATCCGTGCTGACAAACCCGCTCCGTTGACGCGCGCCCCCGAACTGCCGCCGATTCCCGGATCCCTGGCCCATTCCTCCGCCCGCGGCGAAACAATCCGTGTGGAGGGCACCAACGTGGTGCGTGTTCCCTTCGGCGTGCGTCAACCCCGCCGGCACCGTCCTGCACGTCCGGACACCTGGGTCACCCTGGTGCTTCCCTTCCAGGCCGGGGGGCCCACACCGCCGCAGGCGGCCTGAGCCAAGGTCTCAGGCGGCCTTGCCGAGGCGCCAATCCACCAAGGCCTTCACATCCGCCAGTGAACTGGCGGGAGCCCGGAAGGGCAGCACGTCCATGGGGCTGCGCTCCGGGCGAACCAGCCAGGTGAGATCAGGCTGAGGCATGAGCACGAAACCGCGGTAGCGCACCACCCAACTCCGGCCGTTGCCATCGGCAGACGGAAGAATGGTGGGCAGGCTGGCGTCAGAGCGAGAGCGGGCTGTGGCCATCACCGAACGCGGTAACGGGAACACCCCCATTTGAGCGAACCCATTCGCATTCGGCAGCATCTTTCGCTTCCTTTCGGCAAGGAATTAACGACGCCTAGGACACACCCAGGTCGACCTGGATCCAGGCCAGCCAGCACCAACCCGCCCGAACTCAGGCCAGCTCAAACAGCAGCAGGTCGGCGCCGGCTTCACCGGTCACCAGCTCACGCGGCACCGCATGGGCGGCGGCGGGGAGGGCGCTGGTGGGGGTGCTGGCCGGCGGAGTGCCAGTGCCACTGGCGGAGCCTGGGACCTCGAAGCCCAGGCCATCGCCGCGCTCCAGCCGGCGGCCGCCTTCCAGCGTGAGGCTGCCGTCGATCAGCTGCATCCAGAGCCGGTGGCCGGCCGCCGCCGGCAGCTCCAGGCGGGTGCCGGGCGCCGGCCGGGCGCGCCAGAGCCGCACCGGTCGGTGCACCGCCATGGCGCCGTCCCGCCGCTCGGGGTCCAGCAGCAGGGTCCAGCCTTCCCCGACGGCGAAGGGCTTCTGCTCATAGGCGGGCGGGATGCCGGTGCTGGAGGGTTCGATCCAGATCTGCAGCAACCGGCAGGGGGTCGCCCCTTTGTTTATCTCGCTGTGCACCACACCGGTGCCGGCGCTCATGCGCTGCACTTCACCGGCGCGCAACACCTCACCGTTGCCCATCGAATCGCGGTGGGTGAGTTCCCCTTCCACCATCACCGTGACGATCTCCATGTCGTTGTGGGGATGCATGCCGAAGCCGCGGCCGGCGGCGATCGTGTCGTCGTTGATCACCCGCAGCGGACCGAATCCCATCCAGGCCGGATCGAAGTGGCTGGAGAAGGAAAAGCTGTGCCAGCTGTCCAGCCAGTCGAGCTGGCTGTGGAAGCGCTCCGTGCCGGGGCGGAACACTGGGGTAGCGGCAGAACGCTGGGCGTTGGTGGTGGTCATGGCGAGGCTCCCGGGAGTGGATGGTGGGTGAGGAGGGGATGGGTCGGGCCTGGCGCAGGCAACGGGTGGCACTGGGTCTCGAGCAGCACAGGCTGGGGGCCTGCGCCAGCGTTGATCAGGCAGCGGCGCTCAGGAAGGGGTAGTCGGTGTAGCCGGCGGGGCCGGGGCTATAGAAGGTGGCAGGGTCCGGCGTGTTGAGCGGTGCGCCGCTGCGCAGCCGCTCCGGCAGATCCGGATTGGCCAGGAAGGCCGTGCCGAAGGCCACCGCATCGATAGCGCCGGCGGCGATGGCGGCGTTGGCTTCGGCGGCGGTGTAGCCCATGTTGGCGATCAGCACCCCCTGGAAGCGCTCGCGCACCGGCGTGAGCACATCGCCCAGCTGCTGCTGGAGGAAGTCGCCGCGCATCAGGTGCAGGTAAGCGAGGCCGGTGCGGTTGAGGTGATCGGCCAGCCAGCTGGCGAGCGCCACGGGATCGCTATCGCGCATGGCGTTGTAGCTGTTGAGCGGCGAGAGGCGCAGCCCCACCAGCTCCGTTTCGGCGCGCACCGCCTCGATCACCTCCAGCAGCAGCCGCGCCCGGTTCTCGATCGGGCCGCCATAGGGGCCGCTGCGCTGGTTGCTGCCATCGCGCAGGAATTCATCGAGGAGATAGCCATTGGCGCCGTGCACCTCCACGCCGTCGAAACCGGCAGCGATGGCGTGGCGGGCCGCCAACCGGAAGCCCGCCACGATCGCCGGCAGCTCGTCGTCGGCCAGGGCGCGCGGCACCACGTAATCCACCTTGCCCTGGGGGGTGTGGATCTGGTCGCCGCTGATGGCGATGGCGCTGGGGGCCACCGGCTGAAGGCCGTTGTTGAGCAGGGGATGGCAGGCCCGGCCGCCGTGCCAGATCTGCAGCACGATCCGGCCGCCGCGGGCGTGCACCGCCTCGGTGGTGCGTGTCCAGCCCTCCACCTGGGCCGCCGAATGGATGCCGGGTTCGCGGATGAAGGCGGAGTGGCCCTCCATCGCCATGGTGGCCTCGGCGATGATCAACCCGGCGGACGCCCGCTGGCTGTAGTACTCCGCCATCAGCGGACCGGGGATGTGACCCTCTTCAGCGCGGGATCGGGTAAGCGGGGCCATCAGCACCCGGTTGGGCAGCTCCAGGGGCCCTACGGCCAGGGGCGTGAACAGATCGATGGTCATGGCGAAAGTGACGGATGACCGGGACGGGCTGCCGCCACAGGATGGCCCCGTTCCACTGGCTTGGCAGGTGTGCAACGTCACCGGTCGGCCAGGCGGAAGCGATGGGGATCAGCCCATCAAGCGGGCGGCAGCTCTCCCTCTTGGATCAGAGTGGATCGCTTGGGCCCTGCCTGACAAGAACGCACCGCCATGTGCGTCACTCACCTGTGGGTAACCCTGGTGCCACTGGATGGTGCAAGCGCATGGAGCAAGCGGATGGATTCGCGGATGGATTCCTGGACGCCCACGACCACAGCCAATGCCCTGCCGAGCTGGCGCTGAGCGTCATGCGGGGGCGCTGGAAGGTGCCCGTGCTGCGGGAGCTGGCGGAGGGCACGCAGCGGTTTTCCGGCTTGCAGCGGGCCCTGGTGGGCGTGAGCCACAAGGTGCTCACCAGCCAGCTGCGGGAGCTGGAGGCCGCAGGGGTGGTAGAGCGCGAGGTGTTTGCCGAGGTGCCGCCGCGGGTGGAATACCGCCTCACCCCGCGCGGCCGGTCGCTGATTCCCGTGCTGGAGAGCCTGCACGCCTGGGGGGCGGCGCCACCGGAGTCGTGATGGACGCGGCGGCGCGCTCCAGCGGTTGCGGCGGCTCAGGCCGGCAGCAGCACCGGCTCCCGGTAGGGGATGAAATTGGCCTTGCGGGTGCCGCAGAGCGGGCAGACCCAGCTGTCGGGGATGGCCTCGAACGGCGTGCCGGCGACGATGCCTGAGTCCGGATCGCCCAGGGCCGGGTCGTAGATCACCGAGCAGACCTTGCAGATCCACAGGCCGGCCACGGGCTCGCTTTCTCCAGCCGCGCCCTGGCCCTGAAGGGCTTCGAGGGCCACGCTGTAGCGGTCGGCGTGGTGGTGCTCGATCGGGGTGAGCCGACCGAAGTTGCTGGCCGCCTGACGGAAGAGGCCGGCATGCTGCTCGGATTCGGCGATCTGCTCGGTGAATTCGGCCACGGCACCGTCATCGCGATCGGCGCGGGCCTGGGCGGCGAACTCCGGATACATGGTGGTGTACTCGTAGGTTTCACCCTCGATCGCCAGCTCCAGGCAGCGGCTCAGCACCTGTTGTCTGGCTTCTTCTGAGAGCGCGGCGGGATCGGCCACCACCAGCTCGGGGTGGAGCAGGCGGAAGTGCGCGAAGGCGTGCTCGGTTTCCTGGGCGGCGGTGTCGCGGAAGAGGCGGGCCAGCTCGCTGTTGCCGAGCTGCTTGGCCACATCAGCGAAGAAGAGGTACTTGCGGTTGGCCATGCTCTCGCCGCCGAAGGCCGCTTCGAGGTTGGCGAGGGTGCCGGGTTTGGCGATGTCCATGGAGACGGCGTGCGGTGGGATGGGAGGTGGGCCGTTGCAAGGCGACGGTGGCGCAGCGCGGTGCCCCGGGCCTGTGGGGAGGCTGGGATGAGGCCGCTTCGGAGGCTGTGGTGGAACGGCCACCCTCGCGGGTCGAGCCTGCTGCACTGCCACCATGGGACCCTGCGCCCGCAGGCGTCTGTTCCGGCCGGACCCACAGCTCACAGCTCACCGCCCATGGCCTTCCCGGGTTCACACCGCCGCCGTGCTGTGGCCACCATCGGACCGCGGCTCCGCGCCACTGCGGCCGCCGCTGTTGCTGTGGCCGCCTTCGTCCTTGGTGCCGCGCCTGTGGGGGCGCTGCCCCGGCAGGTGATCCTGCTGCGCCACGGCGACAAGGTGGCCTCCGGCGATGGCAACTACAACCTCTCGGCCCGCGGCTTCCTGCGCTCGATCAACCTGGGCCGGCTCCTCCCCGCCTGCTTCGGGGCTCCGACCCACATCCGCACCTTCTTCCTCAACCCCGAATCCAGCAAGAACGCCCGCAGCTACCAGAGCGCCGTACCGCTGGGGGTGGCCACCGGCATCAACATTTCGATTGCCCAGTCGTCACTGGAGGATTCCTTCATGGATGGGCAGGAGATCCTCAGCCAGCCGGCCTACAAGGGCGGCAACGTGGTGCTGTTCTGGGAGCACCGCCACATGCCGGAACTGGCCCGGGGGCTGGGCTGGGCGACGATGCCCGCCATCGGTGCGATGGAGTTCGACCAGATCTTCGTGCTGAGCTACTCCAAGCCGGGCGTTCCCCCTCGGGTGCAAAGCCTGAGCCAGCGCCGGCTGTTCGAGGCGCCCTGTTTCCGCGAGGCCCGTTCGCCCCTCCCGAACGTGCCGCTGCCTCAGTCAGTGGCTCAGTAGCTGGCACCGCTGCGGCGCTGGTGCACAGCGGTGACGCCGGTGCCGTCAAGCAGGCCGCCATGGCTCACCTGGGCATACACCAGCCAGTGATCGCCGCATTCCATCCGCTGGCTCACGCTGGCCTCCAGCCAGGCCAGCGCTTCGGGCAGCACCGGCTGGCCCGCCGGACTGTGCTCCAGTTCCAGGCCCGCCAGCCGGTCGGCGCCGGGGGGGTAGGGCTGCAGGAAGCGCTTCATCGGGCCGCTCTCGCGGCCCTCGGCCAGCACGTTGAGCACGAAGCGGTCGCCCACGTGCAGCAGGCTCTCCACGGCGCGATCCCGGGCCACCGCCACCGTGAAGCCGGGCGGGGTGAAGCTGGCCTGGCTCACCCAGCTGGCCACCATGCCGCCGCTCAGGGCGGCCGCCCCTTCTCCCTTCACGCAGGTGAGCACGCAGAGCGATCCCACCACGCGCCCGAGGGCCAGCACCGCCGGGTTGCTGCGGCTTTCGCTGAGGCCGCCGGCCACCACGCGCCGTTGACGCTTCTGCTGGTTGAGCAGCTGCCGCCCCAGGGCCGTGCCCGTTTCCTCCATGCGCTTGAGCGTGGGCGGATCGGGGCTGAACTTCACCCGGATCGGCTCGAAGGCGAAGCGGAAGCCGCCATCCCGCAGCTTGGTTTCCAGAAGATCGATGGCTTCTCCGCTCCAGCCGAAGCTGCCGAACACCCCCACAGGCCGGGCGCGGTCGCCTTCGGCCAGCAGGGTGCCGAGCGCCGAAACGATCGGCGTGGGGGCGTGGCCGCCCAGGGTGGGGGAGCCGATCAGCACCGCATCGCAGCTGCGGATCGCTTCGAGCAACTGGTCGGGGGGAGCGAACTCGCAGTTGATGCTCTCCACCCGCACGCCCGTGCGCGCCACGCCCTGGGCGATGGCATCGGCGAGGGCGGCGGTGTTGCCGTAGGCACTGGCGTAGAGCAGCGCCACCGACAGGCGGGTTTTCTCGAGGTTCTCGCCCCAGCGCCGGTAATCGGCCAGCAGGCTGCGCCAGCTCTCGGTGATCGCCGGGCCATGGCCCGGCGCGATGGTGCGGATCTCCAGCTCATCGAGCCGGTCGACCACCGTTTCCACCTGGCGGGCCATCGGCGCCATCAGGCAGTCGTAGAAGTGACGCCGGTCTTCCTCGGTGCTGTCGCGGTTGGCCTCGGCATAGGCCTCGCTGCAGAGGTGGGCGGCGAAGAACTTGCCGCTCATCAGCAAGCCGGTGCGCTCCTCGAAGGCGATCAGGGCGCCGGGCCAGCGGGGCGTGGGGGCCGGCAGCAGGGTGAGGCGGAAGCTGTTGGCCAGCTCGCGGCTGACCTCCTGCTTCACCACATCGATCGGCGGCAGGGCAGGCAGCGGCGGCTCCTCCGCCTCGCTGCCCGGAGCCGGGGGCCGGCGTTGCTGCCACAGCTCCTCCACCAGCCGGGCGCCGGTGTTGGAGGCCACCAGCATCAGGGCGGGCCAGGCGGCCGCCAGCTCGCGCAGCAGCGCCACCCGGTTGGGGTTGACGTGACCGACCACCACCTTGAGCGGCGCCTGCGCCGGCACCATGGCGGCCAGCTGGGCCAGGAACGGCGCCGTGAAGGAAGCGCCCGGGGGATGCACCAGCACCGGCGGGATCTCCCGCTGGGCATTGTTGACACCACCGGCGAACAGGAAGGCATTGGCGCTGGTGCCGCGCTCCAGGCCGTACTCCACCTCGAAACGCAGCCGCTTGGGGCTGAGGCAGCGCAGGCAGGTCAGGCCGTCTTCCAGCGGAATGGCGATGACGCTGCGGTCGATCACTTCCGCGGCCGCAATGGTGGGATCTAGGACGAGATCAGCCATCAGTAATGGTTCCCCACCTTGCGGTGATGCACGGCCGTGGCGGCTTCGGTGTCGGACACCGTGCCCTCCTCCACTGCGGCGTAGATGATCCAGTGGTCGGGGGTTTCCATGCGCTGCACCACCCGGCAGCCCAGGAAGGCGAGGGCATCGCTCAGCACCGGACCACCGGCGGCAGCGCCCTCAAGGGTGGGCACCCCGGCGAAGCGGTCGGCGCCGGGGGGGAAGCGCTTGAGGAAATGGCGCAGCAGGGACTGGTAGTTGTCTTCGCGCAGGATGTTGAGCACGAAGCGGTCGTCCACCTGCATCAGCGCCTCGATGGCGCGGTCTTTGGCCACGGCGATCGAGAGGCCCGGTGGATCGAAGCTGGCCTGGCTCACCCAGCTGGCCACCATGGCGCTGCTGCGTTCCTCCTGGCGGGCGGTCACGATGTAAAGCCCACCGCTGAGCCGCCCCAGCGCCTTGTCCACATCGGCGTCGATCGCCTTCATGGCAGCGATCGTTTTCGCCTTGGTGAGCAGCTGGCCCAGGTCGGTGCCGGCCTCTTCGCACCGCTGGTAATCGTTGCCATCGGGGGCCTGGCGGATGCGCAGCGGCGCAAAGGCCTCCTTCTGGCCCAGGCCACGCAGCTGGCTGGCCACGCTGTCGATCGGTTGATCGTTGCCGCCGAAGGCGTCGTAGCAGGCCACCCACTGCTTGGGCTTGAGCGCCGCCAGCAGCGTGCCGATCGATTGCTGCAGGTCGCCATCGGGGTTGGCGGGCCAGGTGGGCACCACCACGGCACTGGCCTCCCCCACCAGGGCGGCCAATTCCTGAGGATCGGAGGCGCGCAGATCCACCAGCTGCACCTGGGCCTCCGCCTTGCCGATGCCGCGGGCGATCGCCTGGCTGAGCCGGTCACAGAAGCCGTACTGGCTCACATAACAGACCGCCGCATAGGTTTCGCCGGCGCTGCGCTGGCTGCTCCAGTCGCGGTAGTCGCCGATCCAGAGGCGCAGGTGCTCACGCAGCAGCGGCCCGTGGCCGGTGGCAATCATGGCGATCTCGGGCAGAGCGTCCATGCGCTTTAGCGCCTGCAGCACGCTGCGGGCGTTGGGGCCCATCAGGCAGTCGTAATAGAAGCGGAAGTCGGGGGCGATGGCGCCGGGATCGCTATCGAAGACGTCGTTGCCGCAGTAATGGAGGCCGAAGGCATCACAGGTGTAGAGGATGCGGGTGCCGTGATCGAACGAAAAGATCGTGTCGGGCCAGTGCAGGTTGGGGGCACTGAGGAATTCGAAGCGGTGCGCCACACCGCTCTCGGGGTTCGTGCCCAGATCGAGCTCCTCCCCGCTTTTCACCGCGCGGCTGCGGAAGGGGCGGTGCACCTGGTCGGCCAGGTAGGCGATCGCCACCTTGGAGGCCACGATCTCGATCTCCGGGTTGCGGTCGAGCAGGGCGCCGATCAGGCCGGAGTGGTCGGGTTCGGTGTGGGACACGATCAGGAAATCGATCGCGGCTGGATCGATCTGCTCCTCCAGCAGCGGCAGCCAGGTGTCCTCGAACTTGGCGTGGCTGGTGTCGATCAGGGCGGTGCGTTCCCCCCGCACCAGAAAGGCGTTGTAGGTGGTGCCGTTGCGAAGGCCGAACTCGATGTCGAAGCGGCTGCGGTCCCAGTCGAGCGAGCGGAGCGTGGTGGTGTCGGGCCCGATCGGCTCGCACTGCAACGAAAGGCGGGGCGGGGCGGGGGGCGCAGCGGCCATGGCGACGGGTGTCATGCCTGGTGCCTCGGGAGAGAACGGGTCGGTGGCGCTCAACCTAAGAACAGCAGCGGGGAAGCAGGTCGTGTGTTCGATTGGAGCTCCTAATGCCCGCCACAGGCCAGGACGATCAACCCCAGGCGGGCCCCGCCTTCAGGGGTTGCAGTAAGGGCAGTGCTGCGGGTCGGCCTGCAACAGCCCATCCCTACGCGGATGCTCCTTGCTGGCCTCGCAGCGAACACAGCCGAAACGCTCCGCCCGCAGCAGCGAGGTGGGACTGCCGCACCAGCCGCAGGGCAGTCCCGGCAGGGACTCCACCGGCCCCCAGCCGGGTGCCCCACAGGCGGGGCAGAGGGTGGCGATGCGCCGCGCCAGCCGGAAGGTGAGGGCGCGGATCGAGGCCATGCGGGTGGGGTTGCAGTGGGCCCGCATGTCCGTTTCCACCAGCGCCAGGCCATCGGCGGACGCGGCGCTGGCCTCATCGATCGCCTGCGCCAGCTCCGCCGCACCACACACTCCCTTGCGCAGGAACGGCTGAGCGCCGGGCTGATGGGGACGCACGATCACGGCATGGCGCGGGAAGCCGATGCGGGTCAGCCAGGGCTCGAGCGGCGTGCCGGGAGCCGCGGTGCAATGGTCGAAGTTCGTGCGGCAGCCGCTCAGCCGCTCGGTGATCACCAGGTCGTGGCGACGGTCCACCCAAGTCATCCACTCGGTGGCCAGGGGCAGGAAAGGCAGCGCCGGATGGGGCCCGAAGCTGCCTTCGCTGGCCAGGCCGAGGTCGAGGCCAGTGGCCGCCATACCCGCCTCCGCCTTGAGGCGACAGGTGGTGGCGGCATCCGCCGGGCGGGGCCGTTCGCCGCAGAAGGTGCCGAGACTGTCGGTGTCGAAGCCGACGGCGAGCACCAGCTCCACGCCGAGGGCCCGGCGCAGCGGCCGGGCGATCACCCGTTCCTTGCCATGGCAGGTGGCCAGGCTGACTCGCCGCCCGCACACATGCCAGGCGGCAATGGCTGAAGTGGCGCCCGGGGCCGCACTCACGCTCCTGCAACCAACGGCACAGGCAAACTACGCCGCCGCAGCAAGCGCGGCCAGAGGCACGACGAACGAAGGAGAAGGGATGGCCCGTGCGGCTTTCATCAACGGCTCTGATCGCCGGCATTTTGAATTCTGTGGCTCGGCACCGCCCAAACCTGAACACGATCCCTAGTCTTTCCCGGTCTCCAGCAGATCGCCTCACCCTTCATCACGCACACCGGGGCGCTGACCCTGCTCCAGCCAGCCTCGATTCAACCGCACCTGTCTCTACAGCTCCCGAGACGATTGGACCTGCTTCGTAGGTTCCTCTCTCTTGATCCTGCGGAACACCCCCCTGCTCCAAGGCCCTGAGACGATCGTCTCAGGGCCTTGGAG
>NZ_JAHLYO010000018.1:0-100517 GCF_025128015.1 Synechococcus sp. CS-1333 | reverse complement strand
GGTATGGTCATGTAAGACCACACAGCGCATTGGGAAGCAAAACTCCCCATGAGGTCTACACTGAGACCAAACCCTGTTCTTCCCGCCCGGGGTTAACGATGTCAGGGGCCGAATCTGTCCAGTAAAAGCCATCCACATCAGACAGGAAGAACTGCAGAGGTCATAAGCCTAGGCAGACCACGCCTGCAGATCATGACGAACCACAAGGGAATCCAGCTGATAGATGAGGATGCAGTCAAAGGCCGTGAACTGTTCATAGAGGGCTGGGTTGGTCATCATCAACCCATAGGTTGTGCCAGAAGAAAACCAACCATCCTCCATGCTGCAATTGATGAAGCCATTAATACAGAGTTCAAGCGCTCGGAGCTTCAGCAGAAATGTGGGAAACCTGGAAGAACCGCTTTGAGGCAATCAATCGACAGCCACTCACTTGTCGTTGACTGGAGATAAGCGGGTGCCACGGTCGCACAGGTGAGCGTTGTCATGGCAGATAGCACGAATGTAGGATTTCGGTCGAGTCAGAGTCCAGTGTCTTTCTTCGCTCGCTTACCGCAAGCCAGTGGCGTCGTACCGAGTGGGGCATGAACAGTCAGGCCGAGCCAGTCAACAGCCAGGCGGGAAAGCTCGCCACGCAGAACCAAAGAGGCAACACAGTTAGGAGTCGATTCGACAGCCGCACCGGAGGTTCATGTGGTGACCTGCCATTGAAACACCAGGAGGAATACTCAACATGTGGAACGCCTCCTGGCAACGAGCTGCATCGTGGGTTCCGATCTGCATACCGCGAGTTATTAGCCCGCAATTGGGCTTGAAGTATCAGGGACAGCAACAAAGTCCAGCTTGCAGGCACATACCTTTAGTGTGTGGCTGCTTCCGAGAAGCACGTTGGCGTGCCGTCAAAACCGGGAAGGCAGATCAGCGGGGTTCATTCAGCCTCGGTAGCAATGGAAACCCGATAAAACTTGGTTTTTGACCAAATCATTCTGTAGCTTGGTCAACTAGCGAACAACACCACTCATGGCAAACCAGGCGCCCACCATCATGCTTGAACTGGTGGATGGCACCAAGGTTGTAGTACCTGACTCTTTGGACAACATCACGTCTTATGTGCTTCAGGAACAGGGCGACTGGTTTGAAGATGAAATCAAGTTTTTACGTGCGCTGGTTAAGCCTGGCGATACAGTGGTGGATATCGGGGCAAATTACGGGGTCTACGCCCTGTCTTTAGCAAAGAAAGTGGGTTCATCCGGGCAGGTGTGGGCCTTTGAGCCAGCCACAAGCACAGCAGAGTTGCTTGCTGAAAGTGCATCAGCCAATCGCATCAACTGGCTGAAGGTAAGGCAACAGGCCCTTTCCAATCGGCAAGGCACCGCCTGGTTGCAGATGCCAGGGCAGTCTGAGCTCAACAGCCTGGCCAGCTTGGATTCAAGCGGCGCTGCTTCGGAAGCAGGGCCCGGAGAGGAGGTGCCAGTGACCACACTGGATGCCTGCCTGGAACAATTCGGCTGGTCCGAGGTGGATGTACTGAAGATTGATGCTGAAGGAGAGGAGGAGCGCATCATTCTTGGCGGAATGCGCTTCTTTGAGGATCTCTCACCGTTGGTGATGTTTGAAGTGAAGGCTGGAATCGAACTGCATCTTGATCTTGTTGACCGATTCCAGGAGATTGGCTACCAGTGCTTCTATCTCATTCCAGGGCTGGATGCTTTGGCTCCCTTTGATCCCACCAATGGCGTTGATGGATACCTACTCAATCTATTCGCAGCAAAACCCGACCGGATCAAGCTGTTAGCTGCCGCCGGGAAGCTTGTTGAGGACAGGGAAATCTGCGAGGCTTATCAGGTGGATGAGCATGAGTCATGGAGCCGTGGCGGAAAAGAGCAACCTTACGTTCAGAGGCTTTGGCAGCAGTGGCTTGCAACGGTTGATCAGCCTGAACAGGCAACGATTCGCCAAGCACTGGCGGCATGGAGAATCTCGCAGGATGGCAGCGAACCGATTGCCAGGCGCTATGGCGCGCTCACTCGAAGCTTTGCCTTGCTTCATGAAGAATGCCAAATCAGGGGCACTGTCACGCGCTGGGCAAGCCTTGCAAGAGTGGCGTTGGCACTTGGACAACGCCAACAAGCAATGCAATCTTTGAGCAAGATGCTTACAGAGATCAAAAGGGGAAAAGATGCTTTGCGGGATGAACCTTTTCTCTGTCCCGACCCACATTTTGACACGGTGGATCCCGCCAACGAGCTCAATGCCTGGCTTGAAGCTGCTGGCTTGTCAGCAGTAGAACAATTCGGAAGCTATTCTGGCTTTTTCACAGGTGCATCGGCAGCCCCAAACCTGGAACGGTTATCGCGCCTCGGATTTGACCACCAGGCTATCCAGAAGCGAATTGAATTAGTACAAAAGCGCTTTGGCCCATCAGACTCATATACCACCGATTCTCTACTTGAGCAAACAACCACGCCGTCAAGCAGCGCTTCGGAACAACCTGATGAATCCAGTGCATCCACTCTTGCCTGGTTTCAGTTTCTAGGCCTGGAGCAACGGCTGCGCTGTATTGATGTAGGCGCTTTGACAATAAAGGGTGGTGGTTTCCCTTGCTGGGAGAAATGGGCACACATTGGATGCGCAGAAGTACTCGGGTTTGAGCCTTTACAAGACTCATGTGATCAGCTGAATGCAGGAGCGAAAGCGAATGGAGCGGCCATGCTGTATTTTCCATGGGCATTGGGTGATGGAAATGAGCATACGTTGTACATCACCAATGAACCGATGACAACCTCTCTGTTCAAACCAGCCAGATCAACAGTTGATCTGTTTCCAGCCCTTGGCTCATTGATGCAGGTTGTCAGAGAAGAAGCCGTACAAACACATCGCCTCGATGCCATCAGCGAAGCACATGGTGCAGATTTCATCAAGATAGATACCCAGGGAGCCGAGCTGATGATTCTCCAGAATGCACAAGATGTCTTGCGCAGTGTCTCAGTGGTTCAATGTGAGGTTGAGTTCGTGGAACTCTACGAGGGCCAGCCTCTCATGGCCGAAGTGGACACCTTTCTGCGCTCACAAGGATTCGTCTTTCATCGCTTCTCCTACATGATAGGAAGGCCATTTATGCCATTGAGAATTACAGACGCACCGCTTCAAGCGATCAGCCAAAACCTGTGGGGAGACGCCATCTATGTTCGAGACTTTAGACACCTCAGCGACTGGAACACGCGGCAACTCAAAGCCGCGAGCTTCCTCTTGCACGAGCTCTACAACTCTGTGGACTTGGTTGCTCTGTTGCTTGCCGAGCTAGATCAGCGCTTTGACGCAGGCTTTTGCGAGCCATACTTGGGCTCGCTACTCTTTGGAAATCAACAGTTAAGTCTCAGCAGTCCGCAATAGCAAGGCACCAACTATTCAATTCGCCCAAAGATGAGCCCTGTCCATTCAACCTTTTGAGAGGGAAAATAGTTGGACCCCATTACGATCGGCCAGGGATCACAGAGGGATTGAAGTCATGGGTTCGACATGCAGCGCAAGGCCACTATAAGGATGGAGATCAGTATTGATTGATTTTGACTTTCTGGAATCAGCATGTCTTGGCAGGATCTATGCCAGTTCTCCCTGAGACAACGGCGGCTGCGTTGGTCACAAAACACTCACCAGGGAATTAACAACTCTTCTCACCATCTGCTGCGGCCAGAAGAGCAGTGATGAGAGGAGAGAATCACAACCCAAAAGTTTATTCGCAGCTGCGGCACGACGCGCAGCTGCGAGCCAAGCGTCCCAGGCCCCACCGCCAATGGCGGCAAGTCTTTGGCAATACGGCACCAACCGAACAGCATTGAGTAGGTTATTGGCGAGATGCAGGCCATGACGGCCAGTTTCATCAAAGAGCTGGGGCCGGTGAACTCCCACTTCGAACCGCACGGTTCTGCCAAGAGCTGGACCAGATAGATGTGCGCGCTGGATTCAGAGGTTGTGTATTCGTCAATGGCGCCTGCTTGGCAGAAGAAGCTGGCCGCTGCAAACGTGAGGACCCGAACCTCCCCGCTCGATCCAGAACAACCAGATCGCCTCAAACCTGACGGCGACAGGGGCACTGCTGACCGGCGTCAAGGCGGCTCTCGCTGGTCTCCAGTCAGGGCAGACTGGAGACCACGGCCCACGACGCCACGCGCCTGGCTTATGCAGAGGTCCTTTCCAACGGCCAGAAAGCGTGGCCCCTTGAATGCCCGGCCCGGGCAATGGGCTGGTTCGCTCAGCAGGGAATTCAGTGGTCGGTGAATCCACTTAGATATCAACCCTCGTGGCAGGCAAAAGACTCAGGAAAAGTAGGCCAGGCAAAGGCTCTGACAACAGTTTGAGGCAAGATCAATTCAGCTCAGATCAACGGAGGGCAGAACATCCCATCTACAAGATCTTGCGGCATGGGTGTCCATGACTGCCATCCAGACATAGTGTGGAGAGAACCAGTGGCTGTTCAGCAGTCTTGGGATGTGCAGACTCAGGGCCGATGAAACATGTGGCAGTTTCACACCTCAACTGTTCCTCCAACGGCGGCTGGTGGCGCAAAACCCTGACAGGAAATGACATTGAGCAATGGACACCTCACTTTGCCGTGCAAAACTAGGCCCAGTTCCAGTCAGGCAGACACCCTTTCAATGGCGGTGGATCAACATCACGATCATGTCTCTGGCAACAGCCACCCATCAGGCTCAGGCGATGCCAGCCCAGAGATCCAGCCGGAGGAAGGCAGTTGTCAAGAGAGCTGGTTGGCCTCCAAAGCCACTGCCCTGGAGCTGTGCCAGGGCGGGCATTACGAGGAAGCCGAGCAGATCTACCGCCAGCTGATTGCAGAAGGCTTCAGCGATGCCAGCGTGTATTGCAACCTCGGCAATCTCTGCCGGTTAAACGGCAGAAAGCAAGAAGGGTTGGAGCTCCTGCACAAGAGCATCAGAGTAGATCCCCACCACGCCAATGGTTTCTTTAACATCGGCATCGTCTACCAGCAAGATGCCAACAATCCCATAGAAGCAATCAGATCGTACCGAAAAGCGCTCGCTTGCAACCCGCAGCTCAAGTTAGCCTTGCGCAATCAGGGTGTTTCTTTCTATTCACTGGGAAGAGCGTGGGGAGCCTTCATCTGCTTTAAGCGATATTTCAGCTTGACCTCCAGCGAGCCTGCACTACTCCTTGATACAGCACGCCTCAACAATAAGCTCTACCCAAATGTAATTGCGGCCTATCAAGGCAGGCTGGAGGTAGAACCCAGTGATTCCAGCACCGCCATCTGTCTTAGCATCGCACTGCGGGAAGTCAGGTTGTTTGAGCAGGCGGCACTTGCCAACGCTGTTTGTCTATCTGCTTCGCCGAATTGTGCTCAGCTATGGCTAGAGCAGGCCTGTTGCCTGATGGAACTTGGTGACATGACTCAGACAATTGCGGCCTGCGACGAAGTGTTGAAGCTGGAGCCTGAAAACTTCAACGCCTACTTTACCAGAGGCAATGCATTTAGAAATACTGGCAACCTTGTGGAGGCAGAGCGGAGCATGCAGAGCGCCGTAACTTTGAACCCGGAGTTTGCCGATGCACTCGTGAATCTCGCCATCTACAAGCGAGATCAGGGCCTTCTGGACGAAGCCATTGGGATGTTCAAGCAAGCCATTTCCCTGAACACAACCCATCCAGAAGGATGGGAAGGCCTGCTCTTCTCCTACTCCATTGGCGGCACAAGGTATCGAAATGAAGTATTGAGTGCCTCGGAAGCATACTGGGGCATACTTGCCCAGGAGGCTGCTGCAACCCCCAAAGACGCATCGAAAGCAGCACGATTAAAGAGAAGAACATCCAAGGTAAGCAATCAAGCCGTCTCGAGTTCCAAGGCCACACAACAATGCAGCAAACCAAGGATCGGCATTCTTTCTGCCGAGATTGGGCACCATGTGGTGAGCACCTTTCTGGATTCGTTCCTCTCCTATTACAACCGAGAAACCCTGGAAGTGGAGCTCATTGTTCCAAGCCAAAGGAAGGAATCTGGCACGATTGAACTGGCCAGCAAAGCTAGTGCTTTCATCAACTTGCAGGGGAAGGACGAGGAAGCCGCACGAGAGCTCCTTCGCTCAAGAAGCTATGACATTCTGATCGAAACCTCTGGCCACACCGAACATAACAGTCTCAAGCTGTTGTCACAACGTTGCGCCCCCATTCAGTGCCATTACATCGGATATCACGCTACTACCGGCCTTGCCACAATCGATTACATTCTTGCCGATTATGAGTTACTACCTCATGAATTGGATCCGTTTTTCATTGAAACCCCCTGGCGACTCACCCGCCCCTGGCTGGCCTGCATGCCCTACGCAGAGCCGCCTCTAGCCATCTCAACAGCACAATCAGCAGCGCCTGTATGGGGCTCGTTTGGTCAGGTAGCAAAGATCAGAGAGGAAACCCTGGCTCACTGGGCCTGCGCCCTTCGAGCGGTGCCTACCGCCACGCTGGTGATCAAAGACAGAAACACCGTGTTTGAGGTGGCCCGCGAGCGGATACTGGAATCACTTGAGCGGCAGGGCGTGGCGAGAAACCGCGTGTGCTTCCTGCCATGGACCAAAACCTGGCTGGAGCACATGCTTTGCCACAACCAGATTGATATCGCGCTGGACACCACGCCGTGGAGTAGTTCCACTACTGCGTTCAACGCACTCGCCATGGGGGTGCCTTTGGTGGCCATTCGCGGCCAAACAATGGCGGCCCGCATGAGTGCCTCAATCGTGAGCGGATTGGGGAAACCGGAGTGGATCTGTGAGACCGAAGAGGAATTTGCAGCAACCCTGGTCAAGCTCTCCAACACAGTGCCCGCCCTGCGCGCCAGCAAACAACTTCTCCAGGCAGATGTATTAGGGAGCCAACTCTTTGATGGCAAAGATCTTACCCAACATCTGGAGTCGGCCTTCAGCCAAATGATCACTAGCCACGCCCAGGCCAATCCGCTGTTAATTGAGCTGTAGAAAGGTCAAGAAAAGATGCAAGTGGTCAAACCCGCATCAGAAATAGTGATCGTTGCTGTGTTATCTGTTGCAGCAGAGCTATCGGCAAGACACTGGATTCCGGATGCCCCAGCGGTGAATGTAACACTGACGGTTCCTCCAACGGTGGTGCAAGCTACGGTGATATTCGTAGAACCGGTAGTGATACCGGTATCTATATCAGAAGCTGCAGCAGTGGCGCACTCTTTGGCAAAGCCGATGGCTTCACCCACAGCGGCACCAGCAGCAGCGGCGCTTCGAGCATTGAGATAAGTGGGCAAGACCGCGGCAGACAGGACACCGATGACGCCCACAACGATCATCAGCTCAACGAGCGTGAAGGCTCTAGCGATGCCACCGTGGGTACCTAGAGAGCGAATCAGAGAAACATGGGGCCCGGAGGCAAGACTCATTGGGCTCTATGCGAAAATGACTACCAAGGCAGGCAAAGCCAATAACAAGGATTTGGCCTATGAAAGAGTCATCGCAATGACCTTATGCCTTGACTGACAATTCTTCATTAACCTGTCATGATCGCAAAACGAATCGCCAGTACTTTGGAAACAAAAAAGCCCCGTTAGGGGCTCGGTAAACAAGCTGCGTGATGCAGCAATCAAGCACCAAAGGCGCAGGAGATCCCACCTGCGTTGGTTACGGTGAGGGTGGCCTTGGTGTTAGCGGCAGCACTCGTGGCGGTGAGGCAGCGGACACCGGAAGAACCGGAAGCAAAAGATCCGATGACAGTGCCTCCAGTAATGCCACATGCCACTGTGACATTACCAGAAGTTGAGGTGACACCGGTATCAATATCGGAGGCAGCAGCAGTAGCGCACTCTTTGGCAATACCGATCGCCTCACCTACCGCTGCACCGGCGGCGGCGGCGTTACGGGCGTTCAGATAGGTGGGCAGGGCCACGGCGGACAGTACGCCTACGATCGCCACAACGATCATCAGCTCAACGAGCGTGAACGCCTTGGCGATACCGCGGCGGGTGTTGAGAGAGCGGATCAGCTGAAGCTGTGTTCTGGAAGAGAGTTTCATTGGCCTGGATGGGGCGTTGAGCTGGTGAATAACCACGCTTATCCTAGCAAAGGATTGGCCAAAAGGGGAGTTTTTCAGAGGGATGGTGGCTTGATGAGGAGATCTTCACACACAGGAACACACCGGAAATTGCCAGCACGCCACGCAGCCGGCAGGCCCACGATCTGCCCAGTTTCAGCTGTGCCCTGCCCCTCAAATATGCCGGGATCAGCTGACACCTTCAGCGCCCCCAAAAGGAGTTGGCAACTGAAGAAATCAGGTGGCTTCTCCGCTCAACCAGCTCTCCAGCCCTTCACCCAGAAACGACAAGCCCAGCACCAGCAAAAACATTGCCAGGCCGGGGTAAAGCGCCGTCCACCAGATGCCGGTGGGCACGGCAGTGAGTGCCTGCTGCAGATCACCGCCCCACTCGGGAATGGATTCGGGCAACCCCAGGCCAAGAAATCCAAGCCCGCCCAACACCAGCACCGCATCAGCCGCATTGAGGGTGAGCAACACCGGCACCGAGGTGATCACATTGCGCAGCAGATAGTGGCGCAGGATCCATAACGGGCCAGCCCCGAGCGAACACGCCGCCTCCACATACAGCTCGGCTTTCACCTGGGCCGTTTGGTTGCGCACCACACGGAAATACTGCGGCACATACACCACACACAACGCCGCTGCCGCATTCGGCAGGCCGCGGCCCAAGAGAAAGGCCAGCACCACTGAGAGCAACAGCACCGGCAGGGTGTAGAGCGTGTCCATCAGCAGCACCAGCAGCCGATCGATCGGGCCACCCAGATAGCCGCTCACCATGCCCAGGGGCACACCGATCGTGAGCGCCACCACCAGCGCCAGCAGCACCACCTGCAGGGCCACGCCGCTGCCTGCCAGGGTGCGGCTGCACACATCGCGGCCAAGGCGGTCGGTGCCGCACCAATGGGCCAGAGAAGGGCCCGCATAGATCGGGTTCTCCAGGCCGGCGTTTGGATCCGGCAGTATCCCCGCCTGAACCAGCAGCGGCGTGAGCAAGGCCACGAGCGCGTACGCCAGCACAACCACCAGGCCCCAGCGGGCAATGCGCCCCGACAGCCCACTTGGCCGCCCGTTGAACAGCCGCAGGCCCAGGGATAGGGAGGAGAGGGGGGTCACTACCGGCTCATCGGCATCAGCAGCAAAGCTCCAGGGCTTCTGGCTGAGAAGATGCACTGAGTATAGGGTGAGGAAGGGGTGAGAGCCACCGGTCAGCGGCAAAGTGCAGCGGCCGCTACCCATTACGTTTCCGTGGTGGAGCGCCGAGCTCCCGGCCAGGCCTTTGCAGGGCACACTGACCAACACGGGATTGTTTGCGATGACCGACCTGGTGGACCCCCAAAACCATCGTGTCCTGATCGTCGATGACGATCCCGAACTGCGCCGCTTTCTCAGCCAGGAGCTGAAGGTGGAGGGCTATAGCCTCGAGCAGGCCGACAGCGGCCAGAACGCCCTCTCGCTGATTCGCGACCAGGCCTTCGATCTGGTGATGCTCGACTGGACCCTGCCTGATTTTTCAGGCGTGGAGGTGTGCCGTCGCATCCGCCGCAGCGGCATCAAAACCCCCGTGCTGATGCTCACCGCCCGCGATGACGTGCGCGAGCGGGTGGAGGCGCTCGATTCCGGCGCCGACGACTACGTCACCAAGCCGTTTTCGATCGAGGAGCTGCTCGCCCGGGTGCGGGCCCTGCTTCGCCGCTCCATCCCCGCCGAGGAAGCCACCAGCGACGACGTGGTGGTGAGCCTCGGCAACCTCAGCGTCGACACCGGCAGCCGCGAGGTTTCCCGCAACGGCATCCCGATCAACCTCACCGTTCGTGAGTACGACCTGCTGCTCTGCCTGCTCTCGGAGCCCAACCGCGTGCTCAAGCGCGAAACGATCCTGCAGGCCGTGTGGGGCGACAACCACTTCGGCGACGACAACCTGCTCGACGTCTACATCCGTTACCTGCGTCGCAAGCTTGAGCAGGAGGGCCAGCCCACCTTGATTCAGACGGTGCGAGGTGTGGGCTTCATGCTGAAGGAGGGTCCTCCGGCAGGTGCGGGCTGATGCGCCGCAACTTCAGCTGAAAATCGGCGCCGCCACCCGGGGTTTCCGCCACCCGCGCCCTGCCGTCCATGCGTTCCATCAGCAGCTTCACCACCGAGAGCCCCAGGCCACTGCCGCTGCCCACCAGGTTGGCCGGCACTCCGCTCGCCGGTGCCCCCCGCACGAACCGCTCAAAAATGCGGCGTCGGTCGCCCGGATGCACCCCCGGGCCGTGGTCGCGCACATGTACCACCACCTCGCGCTGGCTGCCGGCAGCGAACAGCTCGATCGGGCAGCCCACCGGCGTGTGCTTGAGCGCGTTCTCCACAAGGTTGGTGAGGCACTGCTGCAGCCGATCGGCGTCACCCCAGGCCCGCAGCGGCTCCCGCTCCTCTGAGGGGATCAGCCGCAGGCGACCGGTGGTGTAGACGGTGAGACGTTCATAGGCTTCCAACAGCTCCTGGTCGAGATCCAGTTCCCGCAAGGCCAGATCCAGACGGCCGGCATCGTCTCTGGCGATGTCGAGCAGGTCGGTCACCAGGCGTCCCATGCGGGCGGATTCGCTCTCGATCAAAGCCAGAGGCCGGCTCTCCGGGGCGCTGGTGGGGATCTGGCGCCGCAGACGCTGCGCATACCCACTGATCAGCGTGATCGGCGTGCGCAATTCGTGAGCCACGCCATCTGCAAACGAGGTCTGCCGCTCCCAGGAGGTGGCCAGCCGGTCGAGCAGGTCGTTGAAGGCGGCGGCGATCTGCTGCAGTTCCCGCGGTTGCTCGTCCACCTTCAGGCCCTCCGCCGAGAGGCTCTGGTTCGGCAACGTCACGTCTTCCAGCCGGGCGCTGAGCCGGCCCAGCGGGCTGAGGCCCCGATCCAACGCCAGCCGCATCAACGCACTGGTGAGCAGAGCCGTGAACACCGCCACCGCGATCAGCAGGTCCTGGGCACTGATCTGGCGCCTCACATCGGCGGTGAAATCCTCCATGTAACGCACCAGCGCGCCACCGCCAGACAGGCGCACCGGCTGGGTGGAGAGCAGAAAGGTGTTGCCGCTCAGCCGCAACGACATCGCATTGGGCTTCCCCTGCGCGATGAGCGCCAGCTGGGCCGCCAGGGGCCCCAGCGGGCCGAGTCCGAAGGTGTTCTCCCGCTGCGTCACTTTGTAGGGCTTTCCGGCGGCCGTCTCCACCCAGATCAGCAGTCCTGGAGTGAGCAACTGATCCAGCCGCGCCTGGATCTCGGCCGCATTGCGGGGCACCGGGGCGCGCAGCAGCGCCTGATGCACTTCAAACACCGTCTGGCGGTGGCGGTCACGCCGCACCTTGCTGGCGATCAGCCCGTTGGAGAAGACCAACACCGCGTAGCCCACGAGGATGGCGAGCAGGCTTGTGATCTGCAGCTGGCGGCGGATCGAGGTCCGCGAGCGCCGCCGCCTTGGTGCTGGATTCTTAGCCAACGCGCAGACCGGGCGAGGGGCGTCTCATGCCGGAGCGGGCCTGACTGCCAAGTATGAAGAGAGTGTAAGTGTCCCTCTACGGGCCCGCTATGGCGCTCAGCAAGGAAGACTCCAGGATTCTGGTGGTATCCAAGCCGGCCCGGCAACGTCATCAGCACACGATGGCTTGCGTGTCCGGAACACATCAAGCTGAACACATCACCAAGTTTTCGCGCTTATGTTGAGAAAGGTTTTAGCCATTCGACGCCCAACTCTCATCTATTTCCAAACTTCGCCCATCTTCTGCCGCTTTTCTTCCCGATCTTTCAGGTTCATACGTTTCGGCCCGGTATGACCACAGCCCTCCTGTGGATGCGGCTCCTGCGGATGCGGCGCCAGCGGCTCATTGACGCGGCAGGCCATGGAGCGGCCAGCGCCAACGAAGGCTTCAGCCTGATGGAGTTTCTGCTGGCAGCCATTCTGATCACCATCGTGGTCAGCGGCACCACCGTCACGTTGATGGCGAACAACCGCTCTGGTCGCACCATGGACAACGCAGATGAGCTGGAGCGCCTCATCGCTCAGGATCTGGCCTTGATCCGCGAGCTCAACAGTCGCTTCAGCTGCTGTGGCGAGGAGTGTGCCGAGGCGGCCCTTCCCGGCGGTACCTCTGGCGCCTGCGGCAGCGCCGCCCTTGCAGCGGCCGAAAACCAGCACGACGCCTGCCCGGACGGGGGGCATGGCGGAACGCATGATTGCTGCCTTCCCGGAGCCGCCCACCGCACCGCCGGGTGTTTCCCTCACCCGCACGGGCCCCACCGTCTCCGACACCGACCTCAACCGGTTGCAGTGGACCTATACGGTCTCGGTGGACGGCGTCACGATGATGTCAAGGGTGGTGAACCTGATTCCCGATGCAGCTACTGGCTGCCGCTGAAGCGAGTGGCCCATGAACCCAGTGGCATGTGCACCGGGCCGGGGCTCAGGGTGTTTACTCAGTGAGCTTCGCCACAGGGTTCGCTTCGCCGCTGCCCCCTGAGGGCAAGACCGGCAGGGTCAACGGCTGCTCAAAGGCCACACCTGCCACCGAGATCAGCGAATTGATCTCGACCCAGCGCACTGTGAAATTGAAAATGCACGGTGGGTCTGAACGCCGAAGAATCAGGCTGATAACCCCCTCTTGCCCTTTCTCGAGGCTGAGGCCAGGAGGCAGGGCGATCTGAAGGCGCAGGCCACCTTCGCTCAAATCCAGCACATCCACGTTGAAAAAGGGCTTGCCCTCCAGGGACGGGAAGCTGATGATGGCGCTCAATGGCTCCGGCAAGACGCGGCGCTCACTGGCGCGGTCTAACGGGAGATACCGCTCTTGCTGGGGAAGTGCCGCCTGGCCGGAAAGCTCCTCGCCAGCAGGCTCACCGTGGAGAGGATTGTTGGTGACTCCTTCCACAGCTTTGCCGGTTATTAATGGCCCAACATTAGATCAATCACGACGCTTGCGCCGCCGCCTCCCTGCTCAGGCGCCGCTCGCTGTGGCCCATCATGCAGCAACATTAGAACAATTACCCCGCTCCGGCAGCCGCCTGCGTGATCAGGCGCTGCTCGCTGCGCCCCGCTCCGCCCGGAAAGCTCTGCTCCAGCCGCAGGCCAACCACCTCGCTCTCGCGATCCAGGCAGGCAGAGAACGGCAACCGCGAAGAACCGGCAAGGTCGTGGGGATGGAGGCCCCCGGCTGGCGCCGCCGGTCTTCCCAGCAGGGCGGCGCATCCCTTCCATGGCGTGGCCTCAGCAGCAAGGCGGTCGAGCACCACTCGGCTCTGGAACACACTGCCGGGGTTCACCTGGCCATGGAGGCCGTAGGCGGGTCCGCAGCGCACCAGCACCCTCCCCTGCCAGATGCCGCTCGGCGCGGCTCCCACGCTGTAATCAATCGTGCCCTCGGGCGTGTGCAGGCGCAACACTGCGGTACGTCCAGCCAGGCCACAACGGCTGGTGCCCTTGGCAGGGTCGTCGGCAATTGAGAGGGCCCGCACAAGATCGCTGCGGATCAACGCCAGCGCCCGCTGTTGGTTGCCGCGTTCGCGCAGCGCACGGGTGAACTGCTGGGCATGGCGACCTTCTCCCACCAGGGCCTGGATCACCACCCCGCAGAAGCCCAGGCCCAGGGTCATCGCCAGCAGCATCTCCACCAGCCCGAACCCCCAGCGGGTCGCGGCAGGGCGGCGGGTGCAGGCGACAGTCAAACGCAGCGTCATTGGGCTCAAAGCGTGGGGTCGGGGCCGCAGGAGGCACTGTCAGGAGGGGCCTGACCCGGGCCCACATAACGGCCAAGGCGCACGAACCCCAGGGGAAGGGCAATCACCAGGCAGCGACGCAACTCCGTGCCCTCGCTGCTCAGCACCACCGTTCCCCCATCGAGCACCAGCCCGGTGCTGCTGAAGCGCAGGGCGTCGGGCAGGTTGTGGCTCAGCTCCACACCGGCCTCTTGCCCACCGTCATCGAGGCCCGTGATGGGCTGCGCGCAACCGGGCAGCTCGCCGCCCATGGGCGCCTGCCAGCCCTGCTCGCCCAGCTCCAGAGCACAGGGTTGGCCGCTGGCCTCAGCAGCCGCACGGCCGTGCTCGATCGCCAGGGCGATCCGCCGGGTCGCCGCCTCCAGCCGCTGGCGGGCCAGCGTTTCGCCGCTGTCGCGCAGGGCCAGCGCCGCCAGCACAGCGAGGATGAGCGCCGTGATCACCCCCTCCAGCACCGTGTACCCGGCCTGCGGCCGTCGCGGGGTCATGCCCCCACCTCCAGATCCGTCATCGCTGGCAGCTCGGGAACCACCGGGCAAAGGCCATGGGCTGCGGCAGTGAACAACCGCCGCCGCTCCAGCTGCCCTGCGGCAGCGGTGTAGATGAGCCACACGGCACCGCCATCCGGAACCAGCTCCAGCTGCTTGTGCACGCCCTGCGGCAGGGATGAGGCGCCGCTCGCCAGGCGGGAGACCATCCATGCCGCCGCCACTTCGCAAGAGGCGGGAGCGGGCTGGTCGCGCGCCACGCTTGCCCGCAGGTGGTGGGTGCGTCGCAGCAGATCCGCCTCGATGCCGCTGACCAAGGCCTCGCGTGCGGCGGCGGCCTGGCTCCAGACGGCACTGGAGCCCCATAGCCGCACCGAGCTGGTGGCGGAAAGGCTGAACACCGCCACAGCCATGATCCCTTCAGTGAGCGTCACAGCCCCATGCCCCGCACGGTGCTGATCGGAGCCGCGCCGGCCTCCTCGGCCAGGCTCACGGCAAAACGACGTTGCATTCCATGGGCACCCTGCTCGCCGACGAGCTGCAGCAGCAGCTGGGCCGGCTCCGCAGCAGCGGCGGGTCGCCAGGCCACCACCCGATAGCGGAGCCCCGCCACCGAGCCGGTCACGAGCGCAGAGGTTGTGACACCTTCAGCGCACACCTGCCCCGACCAGCTCTCCGAGGGCAGGTGGAGCAGGCAGGCGAACGGCCCGCTGAGCTGGGCCACCACCTGCTGGGCGGCGGACGCCAGGGCATCTTCGGCCCGATCGCGCTTGAGGTCGGCCTCCAGCCTTGCCCGCGCCTGCAGCGCGGCCGTCTGCACCGACAGACCGCTGAGCAGCAGCACCAGCGAGGCGGCAAAGCTGAACGGCATCAGAAAGCCCTGCGAGGGCGCGGGCCGCTGGGCCCGTTGCAGCGTCAGTTGCCGTCTGCCGCAGCGTGTTCTCCTCGGCTCCATGGGCATGGATGATCACGACCCTGGGAGTGTTCCCGGCCGTGGCTCATTTGCTCCCCGGCAGCGCAGAAAACACCCGGTAGGCTTCGCCCGCTACCCAACAATCACGCAACCGGGCGCCACCGAATGGGCTGGGATCACGGCTACTACTCCAGCGATTACTACACCATCGGGTACTACCGGGAGATGGCGCCGAACTGGCTCGATTTCGCTGCGCTGGTGAAAGGGCACCGCCCGCCCCGCTCGGTGGAGGGCGAGCCCTTCAGCTATCTGGATCTCGGCTGCGGCATGGGCTTTGGGCTCTGCATCCTGGCGGCCCTCTACCCCGAAGGGGAGTTCACCGGCGTGGATTTCCTGCCCGATCACATTGCCCACGGCCAGTGGCTGGCCCGCCGCCTGGGGCTCGCCAACATCACCTTCCTGGAGGCCGATTTTCTTGATCTCCAGCACGATCCCTCCCCGCTGCGCCCCGCCGCAGCGGGGGCCACCACACCAGGAGGAGCAGCCCAGTTCCACTATGTGGCCGCCCATGGCATCGCCACCTGGGTGATCGAACCGGTACAGCAGGCACTGTTTGCAGTGGCCGCGGCGGCACTGAGGCCCGGCGGCCTTTTTTACTGCTCTTACAACACCTATCCAGGCTGGCTGCCGCTCCAGGCCTTTCATCAGCTGGTGAAGGTGGAGCGCCAGCAAGGGGCGGGCGGCGATGTAAAGGGCGCCCTGCAACGCGCCAGCCAGCGCATGCTCACCCTGGTGGGCCCTGCAAACGAGCCTGCCGTTCTGGGGCTGGCACTGCCCACGCTGCGGGCGGAAATGGAAAAAGCGCCAAGCAAGGATCAGCGCTATCTCTCGCAGGAGTACGCCAACGACGGCTGGCAGCCGGTGTATGTGGCCGACATGCACCAGCGCCTGATGGCCCATAAGCTCCGCCCCCTGGCCAGCGCCACCCTGCCGGAACTCTTCGCTGATCTTGTGCCTACGCAGCTGCAGGCCGTGGTGATGGCTGAGCAGGATCCGCTGGTGCGTGAAACGCTGTTGGATCTGGGCAGCAACAAATCCTTCCGCCGCGACATCTTCGTGAACGGCCAGCTTCACCTCAATGAAGCCCAGCGCCAGCAGGCCCTCGGCAGGGTGAGCGTGGCGCTCCAGGCGGCGCCTCCCATCAACGACTATCTGTTCCCCACCAGCTTCGGCACCCTCACTGCCAGCCAGGCCTCCTGCGCCGGCATGGAGGCCTGGCTGGCCGAGGCCGGCCCCTGCAGCCTGGAAGACCTCGCAGCCAGCGCCAACCTGCCACCGGAGGAAGCCATCCGGCTGACGGCCCTGCTCCTCCATGCCAACCGCCTCGGTCTGCACCGAGGGCCCGCCTGCGAAGCGGCCCTTGCCAGCTGCCAACCATTCAATGCGGCGGTGATCGAGCTGCTGCTGGAAGGCGCCCCGCTCGCTTACCTGGCCAGCCCACTGATTGGCAACGGCGTGGGCTTCAGCTCGATCCAGGCCATGGTGGTTCAGGGCCTGGAGCAGGGCATGGAGGGGGAACTGCTGGCGGTGTGCGTGCAGGCCGGCTTGGCCGCGCTGGGGGGCACCATCAGAGATGCCGAAGGCCAGCCGCTCGAGGATCCAGCCGCCCAGCTGGAGGCCTTGCAAACGGTGGCTGTTGATCTGCAGACCACCGGGCTGCCAGCCCTGCGCCGCCTTGGGGTGCTGGCCTGAGCTACTGATTGAGCTTGAGCACCGCCATGAAGGCCTCCTGGGGCACGTCGACGCGGCCCATGGCCTTCATGCGTTTCTTGCCCTTGGCCTGCTTCTTGAGCAGCTTCTTCTTGCGGGAGATGTCACCGCCGTAGCACTTGGCGAGCACATCCTTGCGGATGGCGCTGATGCTTTCGCTGGCGATGATGCGGCTGCCGATCGAGGCCTGGATCGGAATCTTGAACTGCTGGCGTGGGATCAGCTCCTTGAGCTTCTCCACCAGCCCCTTGCCTACGTTGTAGGCCTTGTCGCGATGCACGATCGTGGTGAGCGGATCGGCCTTCTCACTGTTGATCAACACGTCAAGGCGCACCAGCTCGTTCTTGCGGTAGCCGATCAGGCTGTATTCCATCGAGGCGTAGCCCTTGGTGCGGCTCTTCATCACATCGAAGAAATCCGTCACCACCTCAGCCAGGGGCATCTCGTAGTGCAAGGTGACCCGATCGGTGGTGATGTATTTCATGTCGATGAACTCACCGCGGCGCTCCTGGCACAGCTCCATCAGGGCGCCATTGAAGCTGTTGGGGGTGTAGATCTCCAGCTTCACATAGGGCTCCTCGATCGATTCCCGTTTCTGCGGGTCGGGCAGGGTGGCGGGATTGTCCACCATCTGGACACTGCCGTCGATCATGTTCACCTGATAGATCACCGATGGCGCCGTCACGATCAGGTCGAGGTCGTATTCGCGCTCGAGGCGCTCCTGCACGATCTCCATGTGCAGCAGCCCCAGGAAGCCGCAGCGGAAGCCGAAGCCCATGGCGCTGCTGGTTTCCGGCTCGTATTTCAAAGCCGCATCGGAGAGCTGCAGCTTGTCGAGCGCTTCGCGCAGATCTGGGTATTGATCGGCATCGGTGGGGAAGAGGCCGCAGAACACCATCGGCTTGGCTTCGGCGTAACCCGGCAGCGGCTCGGCGGCTGGATTGGCCGCCAGGGTGATCGTGTCTCCCACGCGGGCATCCGCCACCGCCTTGATCGAGGCCGCCATGTAGCCCACCTCGCCCGCGTGCAGGCTGTCCACCTGCCGCTGGTCGGGCGCCATCACGCCCACTTCATCGAGCTCCACCGTCTTGCCGCTGGCCATCAGCAGCACCTTGTCCTTGCGGGCGATCACGCCGCTGATCACCCGGAAGTACACGATCACGCCCCGGTAGGGGTCGTAGTAGGAGTCGAAGATCAACGCCCGCAGCGGCTCGCTCACCCGGTCGGCCGGCGCCGGCACCCGGTCCACCACGGCCTGCAGGATGTCGGGCACGCCCAGGCCGGTCTTGGCGGAGCAGTCGATCGCCTTGGAGGTGTCGAGGCCGATGATCGCCTCGATCTCCTCCTTGATCCGCGCGGGATCGGCGCCGGGCAGGTCGATCTTGTTGAGCACCGGGATGATCTCGAGATCGTTCTCCAGGGCCAGGTACACGTTGGCCAGGGTCTGGGCCTCCACCCCCTGGCTGGCATCCACCACCAGCAGGGCCCCTTCGCAGGCCTGCAGGCTGCGGCTCACCTCGTAGGAGAAGTCGACGTGCCCTGGGGTGTCGATCAGGTTGAGGATGTAGAGCTCGCCATCGGCCGCCCGGAACTCCATCCGCGCCGCCTGCAGCTTGATCGTGATGCCCCGTTCCCGCTCCAGCTCCATGTTGTCGAGGAACTGGGCCTGCATGTCGCGCTCCGCCACCGTTCCGGTTTCCTGCAGCAGGCGGTCGGCCAGGGTGGATTTGCCGTGGTCGATGTGGGCAATGATGCAGAAGTTGCGGATCCGCTGAACGGGAACGTCGGTCATCGCAGCGGGTCAGCCCGTTCAGAGGAAGTGTCCGAATCTTAGAAAGCGGCCCCTGCGTCGCCGGAGCAGCAAGCCGGCCGTGCCGAACAGCCCTGCCTTCGGCTGCCCTGCCTAAGCTGGACCCATCCTTGAACCCGATCCATGTCCAGCGAAACCACCGCCCCCACAGCTGACGCACCGGCTGCCGATCCCCGTGCCCTCACGGTCGAGAACGTGGAGCGTGTGCTCGATGAGCTGCGCCCTTATCTGATGGCCGATGGCGGCAACGTGGAAATCGTGGAAATCGACGGGCCGATCGTGAAGGTGCGCCTGCAGGGCGCCTGCGGCTCCTGCCCCAGCAGCACCATGACGCTCAAGATGGGCATCGAGCGCAAGCTGCGCGAATCGATTCCCGAGGTGAGCGAAGTGGTGCAGGTGCTCTGAGCGGGGGACCGCGCAGAACTAACCTGCGCCCCATCTGCAATCCCCTCCGTGCTGGATCAGCGCCTCCTGCGCGACAACCCTGCGCAGATCGCCGAAGGCCTGAACCGCCGGGGCGCGGTGGCTGATCTTGACGGCTGCCACCAGCTCGCCCTTGAGACGCGTGATCTGGAACAGCAGCGCAGTGAGTTGCAAGCGGAAGGCAACCGCATCGGCCGTGAGGTGGGAGAGCTGATCAAGGCCGGCGCCGCCCCCGGCGGCGAAGAGGTGAAGGAGCTGCGCCGGCAGGGAGCGCAGATCAAGCAGCGGGTGGGGGACATCGAGGAGCAGGAGAAAGGCCTCGAAGCGCAATTGATGCAGCAGCTGATGGTGCTGCCCAACCTGCCCTCGCCCCTCTGCCCCACGGGCCGCAGCGAGGCCGACAACGTGGAGCTGAAGCGCTGGGGCACCCCGCGGCTACCCGCCGTGGGAGAGCAGCTCGAAGAGCACTGGCAGATTGCCGAACGGCTCGGCATCGTTGACACCGAACGCTCGGTGCGGATTGCCCAGAGCCGCTTTGTGACGCTGATGGGCCAGGGTGCGCGGCTGGAGCGGGCGCTGATCAGCTTCATGCTGGATCGCCACTCCTCCAGGGGTTACACCGAAGTGTTGCCGCCGATCCTGGTGAACACGGCCAGCCTCACCGGCTCCGGCCAGCTGCCGAAGTTCGCCGAGGAAAGCTTCCGCTGCGCAGAGGACGACCTCTGGCTCACTCCCACGGCTGAAGTGCCCATCACCTCCCTGCATCGCAGCGAGGTGATCAACGCCGAGCAATTACCGCTCAAGTATGCGGCTTACACGCCCTGCTTCCGCCGGGAGGCCGGCTCCTACGGCCGTGACACGCGTGGACTGATCCGCCTGCACCAGTTCAACAAGGTGGAGCTCTACTGGTTTTGCCTGCCCGAGCAATCCGAACAGGCCCACGAGCAGCTCACCCGGGATGCCGAGGCGATCCTGGAAGCCCTGGAACTGCCTTACCGGCGCCTGGAACTGTGCAGTGGCGATCTGGGCTTTTCGGCCGCCCGCACCTACGACCTGGAAGTATGGCTGGCGGGTGCAGGCACCTACCGGGAGATCTCCAGCTGCAGCACCTGCGGTGATTTCCAGGCGCGCCGCGCCTCGATCCGCTACCGGGAGGGCAAGCACACACGCCTGCTGCACACCCTCAATGGCAGCGGCCTGGCCGTGGGCCGCACCATGGCCGCGCTCCTGGAGGCGGGCCAGCAGAGTGACGGCAGCGTCAGGATTCCTTACGCGTTGGTGCCTTACTTCGGCTCCGAGTGGATCGGGAAGCCGTGAGCGGCGCGGTTGGCACGCCACCCAAACGGTGGAGCAGGGGCACTTTGCTGCCCATCACCACGGCAGCGATCTCCTGGATCCTCGCGATCTGAGCGGGTGCTTCCACAACCACCTGATGATCACGGCCAAGCAACTGCACATCGAGATCCTTGAGCCCCAGCAGCACACAGCTGCTGAGCATGGGCTCCTGAAGCTGTTCGCGCTGGGCCCGGTAGATCAAGGCCTCAAGCACGGAAAAGGGAACGGCGGAACCCACTGCAGGCAAGGCCAGCTGCGTGTAGGAACGACCCTCCTGCATGCGACCCAGCAGCAGCAGATTGAGGCGCTGAACCTGCGCAGCAGCCTTGGCACCGGCGGGCCCACGATCCAAGCCGATCGCTCCAGCTTCAAGCAAGAGCGCAAGCATCACGACGAGCTCACCGTGCGGTTGCTGGCAGATGGGCAAGAGGGAGTCAACCGATGCTGGTGAGGCCGAGAGGGCGGAGAGAACGGGTCCATAAGCCTGCGGATCTCCCTGGATCTCACCAAAGCAGGCTCTGAAGCGCAGGGCCTCGGGCGGCTGCGACAACCAGCCCTCCGGCGGCTGCAGCAGATGAAACGACATCGTGCCGAGGCGCTGGCTCCATTCCTGTGGCGTGAGCCGCACATGGCCCTTGGTGAAGAGATCCCTGCGGAACGCCTTGTTGGTGGCAAGATCAGCCAGCAATTCACGGGCCTCTGGTCTTGGCTCCTTCATCACCACGTCGCGCATTGGAGCTGGCAGGAGCTCGATGAAGGATTCGGAATAGGTGGCCGAACCCAGGAAAGACAACTTGTGCTGCTTGCAGCGCGCACTCATCTGGGTGAAATACAGCGGGGACCAACCCGCATTGGCATACTCACCAAAGAGATAGTCGACAGGTGCAAACTCAACGGATTGCAGCTCTCTTCTCAGGTTTGGATACGAGGCGCCCAGCTGGGAGGGTTGCGATTCATCGCCAAGCAGTTGGGTGAGCATGCGCGCTGCCTCATGGAAGTGGAGCCCTTTGCCCCCCTGGTGCGCTGCAGAAACCTCGAGCGTAAGAAGCTGTTGAAAACTGCTCCTTGCCAGCCAGCCGGGGTAGGTGTTGTAAGAGCAGTAAAACAACCCGCCAGAACGCAAGGAAGCGGCCGCCACAGCCAGCAGGGCCTGCTGAACGGGCTCGGTGACCCAGGTGGCGATGCCATGGGCTAGCACGTAATGGCAGCCTCCAACAGACCAAGGAAAGAGCGCACCTGGAGCCGCCAGGTCCAGAAAATCTGCTTCGATGATCTCCAAGTTCTTCAGCCCGGCGCGGCGGGCCAGATCCAGGCCGTGGGCCACATGATCAGGATGGAAATCCACCCCAAAAAAGCGGCCTTCTGGATAGAGCGCGGCCAGCAACACCAGAGAGAATCCTGTGCCGCAACCAAGATCGAGAAAGATAAAGGGCTCACCTTCAGATTCTCTGGGCGGCAAGTGGCCCTTGAGCAAGGCTGCAAAATCAAGCCAACTTGGCGTAAGCTCCCGGTAAAAAACACTCGTATAAGAACTTGAAGAGTGATAGCCGTGATCCCAGCCAGCTTGAGCCAATTCAGTGAATGCTCAGGGAGGCTCCAGAATAGAGATCCAGCGTGCGTGTGACCACGTTTGCAGAACCCGGCACGGTGAGCCCTACGTTCAACCTCACCCAGGTGCAATCGGCTGAAACGGTGGCTGAGAAAGCGGAAACGTTGGTAAGAACCAGGCTGCCGGTGGCTGCTGTTGCCGTTAGCAGGCCATTGGCTCCCACCTGGGGGCCATCGCGTAGCAAATCGGATCCGTTGAGGTAATACCTGAGCACGGTATACGTGATGGCGTTAGAACCTGGGGCCTGAACCGGAACCAGCAGACGGAGATCCGCAGCGGCGGCAGCTGGCGCGCACACAGAAGGATTCTGAGGTTTGCAGGGGGTATCGGGCAGGGTGGCTGTTGTGCGTGGATTGGCCCCACCGCGCAGCAGGCAGGCTTCACCCACCTCCACTTTCAACAGATCGGATACGCGCCTGAAGCTTCGATCGATGGTGCTGGTCGCATAGACATTGTCAGCGATGCGGATCTGCTGGACAGCGAGGATGGCCACAGATCCCATCGCGAGAATGGAAAGCACCGCTCCGACAAGCAGTTCAACCAGGGTGAAGCCACTGGCTTGCCTGGGTTTGGCGGCGGCAGATCTGATCATGTGCGCTCCCAAACGGTGCAGGTTTGAGCCACATTCCCTGTGGTGTTGTTGATGCCGGTGCTGATCGAGCCGAATGAAATCCTTACACAACGCAAGGGCAATTGATTGCTTACAGCAATCTTCACGGTGGCTTCCACATTGCCGGCCACAACTCCACCCCGAGGAGTGAATGCCAACGATGTTGTGCCCACGGGGGTGTAGGTCACGGCAACGTCGTAGGTGCGATCACCGTAGACGGAGGGGAGCCTCAGATTGGCCTCTGGGGTGCATCTGGCATCGCCTGTCTGGAGGGAAGCAAACGTGTCTCCTGGTGCCAGCGCATTGCCCGTTGTGAATTGCACGCGGCATGGCCCAACGGAACCTGAGCGTGCCGAAATGGCCTCCAACCAGCCAACCAACTCGACGGCGGCTGTGTTGGCAAAATCCCGGCGGGCGATCACCTGGGAGGAGGCATACACACCCCCCAAGGCGATGACGCCGATCACTGCCACGGTGATCATCAGCTCGGTGAGCGTGAAAGCCTGCCTACGGGATTTCCGGTGGGAGCGAGCAACGTTGAACTTCATGGGCAGAAATACGCCATCTGGGGGATGATATTTTCAACACGAACAACGCGGTTGCTGAGGTTGTTATCCGTGAAGGTGACCCTCAAGATGCGCTCGGGTTGGATGGATGTGGTGCGGGTGGCGTTAGCAGGCTGCGGAATGGCATTCACAGCCGTTTGAAAGGGTGTGAGGAAGGCTGTGTTGTTGTTCGCCGCACAGAGTTGCTCCACAGCGAGGGGCTCAGAAGGGGTGGTGGTACTCGGAAAGTTTGCGGTGGTGGAGGCGAGATCAACCTGAGGGAAGTAGTAGCGATCGTCCAACGGATTGTTGGTGGCACAGGGCTGGGTCACCCCTGACACCACCCCGAAGGTGGTGGGGGGGGTCGTTGAGCAAACGGCAGAACAGCAGGTGAATCGGCGGGCCAATGTCTTGATTTCGCGCAGATTGTCGTCGATGCTCGATTGCATCACCACCTGCTGCCGCGTGGAAACGGTTCTGCGGCTGATGCCATTGAAGATGGCACCCGTGGAGACCAACACAATCGTGATCATCACGGTGAAAACCAACACCTCCACGATGGCGGATCCCTGTGCTGCAGAGGAAGGGCCATGGCTGTTGTGATGGCCTCTGTGATTGAGTGGGTTGCGCATCAGCTCAATCCAGGGATCCTTTGCGTGCAGCCGTTGAGGAACGCGCCACCCAGTCGATTCCATCCCAGCGAATGAACGTGAGATCCGCGGAGTTGGAAGCGCCCACCAATTGCGTGAGGTCGGTGGATGCCGAAGGCGGAACCCTGAAGTGGTTTTGTCCGCAGGCGTAGATCGTGCGGGCCCAGAGCCTTCCGCCAAAGTTCCAGCTGTCATCGCCGGCAAACTCTGCAGCGGGAATGGCAGGAATGGTGTCGCACCCATTCACAGCAAAGGAGAACAGGCCCCAGGGGAAATAGAACCATGCTCCTGCAATGCGCGAACGATTTGCAGCGCTGGCGCTGGAATCGGCACCGATGGCGATGATTTGATTGCAGGGCTGGTTGCTGAGATTCAGATCTGTGCAGTTGTTCGCAGGGGCAGTATCCCGCCCAAACATATTGAAGCGATCATACTCGCCCACTGGATTGAACGCATTTTCAGGCACCAGGGTTTTGCAGTTTTCAACGGGAGCTGTTGTAAGGGGATTGGCCCTTGAGCAGATCACGTTGGCCATCGTTGCACCACCGATCAGATTGATCAATGGATCGTTGCCGTTGATGCCGCGCGTATCTTCCGTTCTGTTGTAATAGAAGGTAGTGGAGTGATCAGTTGTGTCAATCCAGAGCACATTACCAAGATTGATCATGTCCACACTTGGGCCGAGGCAATGGAATCCGCCTGTGAAATTCGAGGTTGCCGGAAAACTTGAGCTGTATTCACACGTGTTGCGGTACTGCGGATCGAGCCCAGCAGAGGAGCTCTTGATGGCAACGGTATCCAGGGTTACCGTGTTGATTCGGTTCGTGCCTGTATTGAAGTCGCTGTTGGCCCGCAGCCTGAACTTCACAAAATGGCTGAAGCGATTGGTTGAGGTGTTATCTGCTGCAGGCGTCAGTGCCGCCGGCGGGAAAGCGATCCGGCAGGTGTATGTGGATCCCGAAAGCACACAGTTGCTGCCTGTGGCACCGCCTGAGTGAGCAACATTGCCGTCCGCCCTCACTGTAGCTAGCTGCACCCAACCGGCATCCGTGTTGATGAGCTCGTCAGTGGTAATGCCTGACGCAAAACTATAATCCAAACGCAGCGCCGAGATGGTCGAAAAACTGCCTGATCCTGTGCGGGCAAAGGTGAACTCCAGCCAGGGAGTTGCCAAGCCGAAAAGATTCACGGCACGGGCCAAGGCCGGTGCATTGGTGAAGGTGGTGCCGAAATCACCACCAACATCCTGGAAGGTAACCTGGCCGCCGGAAATGGTCAGATCCCCTGAGGTGAGGGGGAGCGCACCGTTTGATGTGTCACGCTCCACCCATTCGGTGGGCCAGCGTGGCGTGCTGCCTAATGTGCGGCCAGAAAAGCTGTTGGAAGCAAAATCATCGCCGATTCCGCCATTCACGGGACCTGGCCTTGAAATCACAGCCCAGGTGTGAACGGTTGAGCCACTAAACACAGAGGCACAAGCGTTACCAGCCAGATACTTCGTGTTGCAGTACTCCAGGAAGGGGCCCGGCGTTACCTGGCCAAGGCCAGTGGCACCGTTGCCACGAATCCACACATTGACAGTGTTATCAGCAACCGAGTCCGCCCGGATCTGGGGATAACCGCCAAGGCTGGCAGAGTTCACCGTCTGCTTGCTGACCGTGTCGGGGTAGTCACCGGCCGTCCAGTTGTAGGTGTATTTACTCGTGATGCTGGGGAGACCCGCCGAGAGGAAAAGCGGCACCACCGGGATGCAGGAGGCCGCGCGACCAGCGATCGATGCCGCATCGCCCCAGCTGATCGGGCAGGGGTTGGGCGCACCGCTTGGCACACCAAAAGCAGCAAGATTGCCAGCCGGCACGCCTGGCATCAAATCATTCACTGTGTCTCTGGTGTTGGGAACCATGCGAAAGCCAACCTGCCGGCCGCCGACCACCTGATCCGTGGTTCGGTCCCAGGTGTGGGTGGGAGCGGCAATGATGCCCAGGATCGATCCAATGTTGACCACCTGATTGTTCGTGTTTCTACGGGTATAGCGGTCGTTGGCCAGCTGGGAGAAAAACCTGCCACCGTTGATGCCGGTGATGATGCCGAATTCAATGCCGCAGAACCGGCTATCGGCCCCCAGATCACCAGCCGCAGAAGCACCGGAGGTGGATCCACCGGAGGCATTGGTTCCGAACGAACCGCCACAGCACTTCGGCACCACCTCAAATTCCTTGGTGATGGTTGAAGAAGAGAAAGTGCCATCCGGCCGGTACACCCGCCCCTCCACAGTGACCGCAATGAATCCTGTGTTCGTGCCCGGCCGGAGTGCACCACTGCCGTCGGGATCATCCAGGTTCAGCAAAGCGTTGAAGCTGGTTCCTGCGGGGATGATTCCGTCCTGGCTTAAGGCTGTGCCATTGGCTGCGAACGTTCGAAACACCGATCGACGATCCAGAGCGCCCTGATTGCCCGCGGAATAACGGATCGACTGAAGGGCAAAGCGACGATTGCCCTGGTTCACCTGGGCAAGGTCTTCAAGGTTGCGGAACTGGCCATTGGCCAGGCCAACGGCTCTGGCAGAAGGAAAGCCGTTGACGCCAGGGCGCTCATTGCTGGTGGAGATGCAGGGGCTCTGCAGGGCCGCGTTGGTTGTGGTCCATTGGTTGGGAGGCGTGCTCCCCGCCACCAGCAGTTGGCGGTTTTCCGGTTGGTTGAAGGTGGCAATGATCTGATCGGCGCCTGCCTCCGCCACCTGCTGGGCATCACGGCTTTCACCACTGCCCAATGACGCCAGGTTGGAGCCGGTGACCACCGCCACCAGACCCAGCGAACCCACCAGCAGCGCCAGGACGACAAGCATCCCCGCCACCATGACGGAGCCCGTTTGCCTGTCCGCCCGGGCGGAGCCACTGAGGAGATGAAACAGCAATCGGGCCTTGAGAACCCGAGCATGGGGGGGGGGTGACAGTACGCACGCCGCGGCGCGAATTCCTACCAGGCATCCCGGGACGACCCACTCAGTCGAAAAACTCTAGCAAAGCTCTGGGGGATCTCTCACCATTTCATAAGATCTCCTGCAACGCAGTGTGTTCCTGGGTCCGCGAGCCCGAAGCCACCCTGTTGTGGGTGGGCTGGCGCAGCAAGCCATCAGGGTGTGGGAGGAGCTGGGGGAGGGGTTTCCGGCACGCACGCAGCCCGGCGCACCCCGCACAATGGACAAATTGCCTGAAGCCAACGGAATGGGTGTGCTCGCGGCCCTGGCCATCCTTGCCGGCCTGATCGTCGTCCACGAAGCGGGGCACTTCTTCGCAGCCACCTGGCAGGGGATCAGGGTCAGCGGCTTCTCGATCGGCTTCGGCCCGGTGCTGCTGGAGCGGCGGCGCCGTGGCGTGCAGTTCGCCCTGCGGGCCATCCCCCTCGGCGGCTACGTGGCCTTTCCCGACGACGACGAGGACAGCGACATCCCGGCCGACGATCCGGATCTGCTGCGCAACCGCCCGCTGCCGCAGCGGGCCCTGGTGATCGCCGCCGGCGTGCTGGCCAACCTGCTGCTGGCCTGGGCCGTGCTGGTGGCCCAGGGGGCCGTGGTGGGCATCCCCGCCGGCTTCAGCGCCACCCCCGGTGTGGTGGTGGCGGCGGTGCAACCCGGCCTGCCGGCGGCAGCCTCCGGCCTGCGCCCCGGCGACCGCATTCTCAGCCTGGCGGGCACCTCCCTGGGCGGCGGCCAGAGCGCCGTGGAGGGCCTGGTGGCCGACATCAAGGCCGCTCCACAGCGCTCGCTGCAGCTGGTGGCTGAACGCGCCGGCAGCACCGTGAAGCTCACGCTCACGCCCGATGCCCAGAACGGCATCGGCCGCATCGGCGCCCAACTGCAACCCAGCGGCAGCGAGGCCTTCCGGCCTGCCCGCAGTCCGCTGGAGGTGATCGGCCATGCCAACCGCACCTGCCTCAAGCTGATCCGCCGCACCGTGGATGGCTTCGTTTCCCTCGTCACCCACTTCGGCGAGACGGCACCCCAGGTATCGGGGCCGGTGAAGATCGTGGAGATGGGCGCCTCCCTCGCCCGCGACGGTGGCGGCAGCCTCTTTCTGTTCACGGCGCTGATCTCGATCAACCTGGCCGTGCTCAACGCCCTGCCGCTGCCCCTGCTCGATGGCGGCCAGTTCGTGCTGCTGCTGCTGGAGGGCCTGCGCGGCCGGCCGCTGCCGCAGCGCCTGCAGCTGGCCTTCATGCAGTCGGGCTTCCTGCTGCTGGTAGGCCTCAGCCTGGTGCTGATCGTCAAGGACACCAGCCAGCTCTCCGCGGTGCAGCAGCTGCTGGGCCGCTGACGTGCCCCGCTTCCCCACCGCCCGCCAGCGGGCGCCACTGATCCTGGAGCGCCTGGCCACGCTTTACCCGGAGGCCACCTGCTCGCTCGACTGGCGCACCCCCTGGGAGCTGCTGGTGGCCACCATGCTCTCGGCCCAGTGCACCGACGAGCGGGTCAACAAGGTGACGCCGGCCTTGTTCGAGCGCTTCCCCGACGCGGCCGCCGCTGCAGCCGTGGACAGCGACGCGGTGGAGCCCTATGTGAAATCCACCGGCTTCTTCCGCAACAAGGCCAAAAACATCGTGGCCGCCTCCCGATTGCTGCTGGAACGCCACGGCGGCCAGGTGCCGGCCTCGATGCCGGAGCTGCTGGAGCTGCCGGGCGTGGCCCGCAAGACGGCCAACGTGGTGCTGGCCCATGCCTTCGGCATTCATGCCGGCGTCACGGTGGACACCCATGTGCGGCGCCTCAGCAACCGGCTCGGCCTCACCCGCCAGAGCGAACCGGTGAAGATCGAGCCCGACTTGATGAAGCTGTTTCCGCAACCGGAGTGGGAAAACCTCTCGATCCGGCTGATCTTCCATGGCCGCGCCGTGTGCCGCGCCCGCAACCCCGGCTGCGGCAGCTGCCCGATGGCTGATCTCTGCCCCAGCCATCCCGACCACGGACCGGGCGGCAGACGCACCGTTCCTGCCGCAGGGTAGGGTTGATCCTCATCCGCAACAGCAAAGCAGCCGCATGGCGAAGAAGTCGATGATCGCGCGCGACGTGAAGCGCAAAAAAATCGTGGCTCGTTTCGCTGTCAAGCGCGCCGCTCTGAAGGCCGCGTTTGAAGCCGCCGCCGATCCCATGGAACGGCTGGAGATTCACCGCCAGATCCAGGGCCTGCCCCGCAACAGCGCCCCCAACCGGGTGCGTAACCGCTGCTGGGCCACCGGCAAGCCCCGCGGCTATTACCGCGATTTCGGCCTGTGCCGCAACCAGCTGCGCGAGCGCGCCCACAAGGGCCTGCTGCCGGGTGTCACCAAGTCCAGCTGGTGAGCCGCTGAACCTGCGCCGGCTCTCCTGCACCACCGCTCCACGGGGTTAAGGGAGGGCCGGATGCGAGACTGCCTTTCGACAACAAAACGGACATAAGACGACGTGCCAGGAAAAATTCAGTCGGTCTCCTTCGATGGTCGGGAGATCCGGCTGACCACAGGGCTGTATGCCCCCCAAGCTGGGGGATCGGTGTTGATTGAATGCGGTGATACGTCCGTGCTGGTCACGGCCACCCGCGCCAAAGGCCGCGAAGGCATCGATTTCCTGCCCCTCACCTGCGATTACGAAGAACGGCTGTATGCCGCCGGGCGCATCCCCGGCAGCTTCTTTCGCCGGGAAGCACGCCCCCCCGAGCGGGCCATCCTCACCACCCGCCTGATCGACCGCCCGCTGCGGCCCCTGTTCCCCTCCTGGCTGCGCGACGACATTCAGGTGGTGGCCACCACCCTCTCGCTGGATGAGCGGGTACCGCCCGATGTGCTGGCGGTCACCGGCGCTTCGATCGCCACCCTGCTGGCCCGCATGCCCTTCTATGGCCCGATGGCGGCCGTGCGCGTGGGCCTGCTGGGCGACGATTTCGTGCTCAACCCCAGCTTCCGCGAGATCGAGCGCAGCGACCTGGATCTAGTGGTGGCCGGCACACCGGCAGGTGTGGTGATGGTGGAAGCGGGTGCCAACCAGCTTCCCGAACAGGATGTGATCGAGGCCATCGACTTCGGCTACGAAGCGGTGGGTGAACTGATCAAGGCCCAGCTCACCCTGCTGAGCGACCTCGGCATCGAGCAGGTGATCCCCGAGCCGAAGGTGGAAGATCCCGCCCTGCCGGCCTTCCTCGAGCAGGAATGCGGCAAGGGGATCGGTGAGGTGCTCAAGCAGTTCACGCTCACCAAGGCGGAGCGCGATGCCCAGCTCGATGCCATCAAGGCCGAGGTGGCCGTCAAGATCGGCGCCCTCAGCGAGGACGACCCGATCCGCATGGCCGCCGCCGGCAAGGCCCTGGGCAACACCTACAAGGGCATCACCAAGAAGCTGATGCGCGCCCAGATTCTCAGCGAAGGCAAGCGGGTGGATGGCCGCAACCTCGACGAGGTGCGCCCCATCACCGCCGCTGTGGGTGTGCTGCCCAAGCGGGTGCATGGCTCGGGCCTGTTCCAGCGTGGGCTCACCCAGGTGCTCTCCTGCGCCACCCTCGGCACCCCCAGCGATGCCCAGGAGCTCGACGACCTCAACCCGTCGAGCGAGAAGACCTACCTGCACCACTACAACTTCCCCCCCTATTCGGTGGGCGAGACCCGGCCGATGCGCTCCCCCGGTCGCCGCGAGATCGGCCATGGCGCCCTGGCGGAGCGGGCCATCACCCCCGTGCTTCCCCCGAAAGAGAAATTCCCGTACGTGCTGCGGGTGGTGTCGGAGTGCCTCAGCTCCAACGGCTCCACCTCGATGGGCTCGGTGTGCGGCAGCACCCTGGCGCTGATGGATGCCGGCGTGCCGCTGCAGGCTCCCGTGAGCGGCGCCGCCATGGGCCTGATCAAGGAAGGCGATGAGGTGCGGATCCTCACCGACATCCAGGGCATCGAGGATTTCCTCGGCGACATGGACTTCAAGGTGGCCGGCACCGAGAAGGGAATCACCGCCCTGCAGATGGACATGAAGATCACCGGTCTGGCGGTGACCACCGTGGCCGACGCCGTGAACCAGGCCCGTCCCGCCCGTCTGCACATCCTCGAGAAGATGCTGGAGGCGATCGAGAAGCCCCGCGACACCATGTCGCCCCATGCGCCGCGCCTGCTCAGCTTCCGCATCGATCCCGAGCTGATCGGCACCGTGATCGGTCCTGGCGGCCGCACCATCAAGGGCATCACCGAGCGCACCAACACCAAGATCGACATCGAGGACGGCGGCATCGTCACGATCGCCAGCCACGACGGTGCCGCCGCCGAGGAGGCCCAGCGCATCGTGGAGGGTCTCACCCGTCGCATCAGCGAAGGGGAGCAGTTCAGTGGCACCGTCACCCGCATCATCCCGATCGGCGCCTTCGTGGAGATCCTTCCCGGCAAGGAAGGCATGATCCACATCTCCCAGCTCTCGGAAGCCCGGGTGGAGAAGGTCGAAGACGTGGTGAAGGTGGGTGATCCCGTCACCGTGCGCGTGCGTGAGATCGACAACCGCGGCCGCATCAACCTCACCCTGCGCGGCGTTTCCCAGGAACCGGTGGCGGTCTGAGGTCAACGGGGCTGCCCCTGGCAGCCCACTGCCCCCAATCCACCGCCAGCCATGGCCGCACCATCGGGTGATGAAGAGCTCCCGGCCGGAGCGCTTCCTCCAGGAGACATTCACCGAGGAGAGCCTCCCCTGGGAGCCCTTCCTCTCGGCGCACCTGAGGCAAAGGCGGCATCCTCAAGGGGCGCGCTTGGTGCCGAACCGGCCGCCGGCGTGCTCTATCTGGTGGGTACTCCGATCGGCAACCTCGCTGATCTCTCCCCCCGGGCCCGGTTGGTGCTGGAGCAGGTCGATCGCATCGCCTGTGAAGACACCCGCCACAGCGGTCAGTTGCTGGCGCGGCTTGGCATTCGCCGGCCGCTGCTGAGCTTTCACCAGCACAACCAGGCCACCCGCCTGCCCGAACTGTTGGAGGCGCTGCAGCGCGGTGAGCGGCTGGCAGTGATCAGCGACGCCGGTCTGCCAGGCATTTCCGATCCCGGCGAACCGCTGGTGGCCGCCGCGCGGCAGGCGGGGCTGGAGGTGGTGTGCATTCCTGGCCCCTGCGCCGTCACCACCGCGCTGGTGAGCAGCGGCCTGCCCAGCGGCCGCTTCTGCTTCGAGGGTTTTCTGGCCGCCAAGCCCAGCCAACGCCGGCGTCAGCTTCAGGAACTGGCGGCCGAGCCGCGCACCTTGGTGCTGTTCGAGGCACCCCACCGGCTGATCGCCCTGCTGGAAGATCTGCTGGAGCTGCTGGGCGATCGCCCGCTGCGGGTGGCACGGGAGCTCACCAAGCGGCATGAGCAGCAGGTGGGGCCCACGGTGGCCGCCGCCCTGGAGCACTTCCGCCGGGTGCCGCCGCTTGGGGAGTGCACCTTGGTGCTGGGCGGCGCGCCCCCAGCGGCGCAACCCGCCTGGAACGAGGCTGCGCTACGGGCCGAGCTGGAGGCCCTGCTGGGGGGTGGGCTCAGCAAGCGGGAAGCCGCCCGCAACCTGGCGGAACGCACCGGTCACAGCCGCCGCGACCTCTACGCCCTGCTGCACCACGACAGCGCCAGTGGCGACCACGAAGGGAGTTCGCACGCCTGAGCGCTGCTGACCCGCAGGCCGCCGGCGCGTCACACTCAGGGGGCGACCCCTTCAACCACCGCCGCCGCCATGCTGGTGCGCCTTCGACTCCTGGCCGGCAGTGTGGCCGGCGGCCTGCTGCTGCTTGTGGTGCTGTGCCTAGGCGGGCAGAACCTCAACGACCGGCCCCAGCTGCGGCTCGGCTTCGGCCGCAGCGCCCCGCTACCCAGCGGCTTTCTGGTGGGCCTGGCGCTGGTGGTGGGCGTGATCAGCGGCGGGGCCGCCACAGCACTGCTGATGCCGGGCGATGATCAGGATCCGGGCAGGGAGTAAAGCGCCCCTTCGAGCACCACACGGGTGATGCCCTTGCGCAGCAGGTAGGGGGCGGTGCGGCGGATCACCTGGCTGTCAGGCACCTGGATCACCCGCTGGGTGCGGCCGCAGTGGCGTTTGGCCTGGCGTGGGTTGCTGAACACCACCAGGGCGCGGCGCCGGGATTCCTCTTCCGGCAGCAGGCCGAGTTCGGGGAAGTCGCTGAGGGGCCGGTCCTGCAGCTCCACGGTTTTGTCGACCAGCATGTAGAGGCTGTCAGGCAGGGGCGCCGCCTCGAACGGCAGGCAGGTGGCGGCAGGGCGGTCGAGCATGGTTTCGCCGACCGGCACGGGCGTGAACAGGTCGGGCTCATCGTCAGCGTCTTCGCTGTCGCTGTCGGCATCGTTGTCGTCGGCGTCATCGCCGAAATCATCCGCATCGTCGATCGCCAGCACCTGGGCATCGTCGTCGTCATCGCCGTCGGCGGCCGGATCCTGCCCGGCGGGATCGCCAAGGGTGGCAGGGGCAAATCCGGAGCCGAAGGGAGCAAGGGGCTCACTGCCGGGCTCCGCAGTGTCTGAGGCTTGGGGAAGGACATCCCCGTCGTCCGCAACCCCGCCAGTGGCGGCGGCCTGGTCTGGGGCGTCGCCGCTGGCGGCAGGCTCTGCGGCGGGCCCTTCAGCCTGGACCTCGGCCTGCTCAAACAGGGGCCCGGCGGGGATCGCGGTGGCGTCGAGCGTGTGAGCAATGGCGGCCCTGCGCATTGCCGGCCCCTTGCCGCGCTCCAGCTTGATCTGCTCGTAGCGCTCGGCGCCGATGGCGGCCTTCACCACCCGGGTGGCGGTGGCGGCGCTGCAGCCAAAGGCAGCGGCCAGCGCCTGGGCAGTGTCCCCCTGCTGATAGCGGGCGACGAGCTCCTGCCGATGAGCGTCGCTGAGCCGGGTGGACGCCATTGGGAAGGTTTCACAGCAGACCACCTTAGGCTGTGCCGGTGGGCCGTTAGCTCAGTTGGATAGAGCATGCGACTTCTAATCGCACGGTCGCTGGTTCGAATCCAGCACGGCCCGTTTTTCCTGCCGTTCGGCCACTCCTGAGCTCAGGGGGCAAGGGTGAGCGGTTTGTCGCGCTTACGGCGCAACGGCTAGCGGAGTGCCACCGCTGGCCCGCTGCAGCAGGGTGTCGTCGGAGGGCTGGCGCAGCTGGTCGGCGAGGCCGAAGCGTTGCAGCAGCCGGATGAAGCGGAAGGTGGGGTCGGGCCGCAGCCGCAGCTGGCCGTCGCGCACGGTGTAGCCCTGACGCACCGCGAAGGGGAAGGCGTGATGCAGGTTGTGCCAGCCCTCACCGAGCGTGATCAGTGCCACCAGGGCGTTGTTGCGGCTGTGGTCGTCGGTGCGGAAGGGCTGATCGCCCCACACATGCGCCACCGAATTCACCGTGGCCACGCCGTGGAACAGCACGGTGGTGCTGAGGAAGAAGGCGCCCAGATACATCCAGCCACCCACCAGATAAGACAGCCCGGCGAGGGCCAGCAGTGGCAAGGAATGGAGCCGATCGAGGCGGCGCAGCACCGGATCCGCTTCCACGTCCGCCGGCAGCTCATCGGGGAAGAAGCTCGAGCGCAGCAGCCAGCCGGCCTGGGAATTCCACAGCCCCCGCCAGCCATGGAGCGGCATCAGGGGGGTGTGGGGGTCGGCGGCGGTGTCCACGTGGCGGTGGTGCTGCAGGTGGTGGGCCTTCCACCAGCTCGGGCCCATCTGTCCGGCGGAAGCCGCCACGGCGCAGCCGATCCAGAGCACGGCACGCGGGGCGCGGTAGCTGCGGTGCACCAGCAGGCGGTGATACACCGACGTGATCGCCAGCATGCGCACCAGATACAGCCCCACCGCCCAGAGCAGGGCTCCGAGGCTCAGGCCCGTGACCAGCAGCAGCAGGCAACCGATGTGAAAGGAAACAATGAAGATCGGTCCCAGCAGGTACAGGGAACGGTGCAGGCCGGAATTCAGAAGGAGAGGTGAGCGCTGGCTTCAAGCTAGTGGGCGCCCTTGCGCGCTGTTCGCGAAGAAATCCCCCAGCCGCGGGCCACCGGGCCGGGGCTGCCTACGTTGAAGCCGGCGGAGCGGTGGTTCCATGCGCCCAGCACCCGGGCCTGAGGGCAACCGGCTCGAACCCGGTTCAGGGCAAGTCGACCAGCCCCCGGTGCCGTTCGCCGCGCTGGAGCCGCTGCTGCGTCGCCATCACCACAGCGCCGGTGGCCTGATCGAGGTGCTGAACGGGGCGCAGGAGATCTATGGCCACCTCAGCGAGCCGCTGCTGCGCCATGTGGCCCGCAGCCTGGCGTTGCCGGACAGCCAGGTGTTCGGCACCGCCAGCTTCTACCACCTGTTCCGCTTCCAGCCCCCGGCGCGGCACAGCTGCGTGGTGTGCACCGGTACGGCTTGTGAAGTGAACGGCGCGTCTGCGCTGGTGGCGGCCCTGGAGGGCGCCCTAGGGCTTCGCCTCGGTGGACGCAGCGGCGACGGACTGGTGAGCCTGGAGGGCGTGCGCTGCCTGGGCACCTGTGGCGCCGCTCCGGTGCTGGTGATCGATGGCGTGGCATTGCCGCAGCAGAGCCCGGCCCGTGCCCTTACGGCCCTGCAAGCGCTGACGCCATGAGCGCCATCAGCCCCGGCGGTGAGGCGATGCAGCAAGTGCGCTGTTGCAGCGCTGCCGGCTGTCTGGTGAGCGGGGCGGGCCCATTGCGCGAGGCGCTGGAAGCGGCCGTGGTCCGCCGCGGCCTTGAGCAACGGATTGCGATCACCCCTGTGGGCTGCCTGGGCCCGTGCAGCCAGGGCCCGCTGCTGGCGGTGGACCCTGAGGGCGCCCTGTTCAGCGGCGTCGAGGCGGCTGAGGCCGACGGGCTGATCGTCGCCCTGGCCCGGCGCTCGCAGGTGGCGGCACCCGAACAGGACGGACCGCTCCGCTGGCAGCCGGCCCACGGCGAACGGCTCGACACCGGCGCCCCCTTCTTTGCGCGGCAGCGGCGCATCGTGCTGGAGCACTGCGGCCGGATCGACCCGGAGCGGATCGAGGCGGCGATCGCCTGCGGTGCCTACACCCAGCTCTGCCGCGTGGTGCAGACCCTCAGCCCGGCCAAGGTGGTGGACACGCTGCGCCGCAGCGGCCTGCGCGGGCGCGGCGGCGCCGGCTACCCCACCGGGCTGAAGTGGGCCACGGTGGCCGCCATGCCGGGCGAGCACAAGGTGGTGGTGTGCAATGCCGATGAAGGCGACCCCGGCGCCTTCATGGACCGCAGTGTGCTGGAAGGCGACCCCCACCGCGTGCTGGAAGGAATGGCGATCGCGGCCCATGCGGTGGGAGCAGATCAGGGGTTCATCTACGTGCGCGCCGAATACCAGCTGGCGATTGCCCGTCTGCGCCGGGCGATCGAGCAGGCCCACCAGTGGCAACGGCTCGGCCAGCAGCTCTTTGGCACCTGCTTCAGCTTCACGGTGGAGCTGCGGGTGGGCGCCGGGGCTTATGTGTGCGGCGAGGAAACGGCACTGATCCGCTCGATCGAAGGTGGACGCGGCACGCCCCGCCCCCGCCCCCCCTACCCCGCTGAACGGGGGGTGGGCAGCCTGCCGACGCTGATCAACAACGTGGAGACCTTCGCCAACGTGGTGCCGATCCTGCGGGAAGGCGCCGACTGGTTCACCGCCATCGGCACGGCCGGCAGCACGGGCACCAAAGTGTTCAGCCTCACCGGCAACGTGCGCCGCGGCGGGCTGGTGGAGGTGCCGATGGGCACCAGCCTGGCCACGATCGTGGTGGAGATGGGCGAGGGCACCCCGGACGGGGCAGGCATCAAGGCGGTGCAGACCGGCGGCCCCTCTGGCGGCTGTGTGCCCGCCGCCCATCTCGACACCCCGGTGGATTACGAGAGCCTGCAGGCGCTGGGCACGATCATGGGCTCCGGCGGCATGGTGGTGCTCGACCACGCCACCGACATGGTGGCTCTGGCGGCCTTCTTCATGGCCTTCTGCCGCGAGGAATCCTGCGGCAAGTGCGTGCCCTGCCGCGCCGGCACCGTGCAGCTGCACGGGCTGCTGCAGAAGCACCTGGCCGGCGAGGCCACAGCCGCCGACCTGAGCCAGCTGGAGGCGCTGTGCCACATGGTGAGGGACACCAGCCTGTGCGGGCTGGGCCAGAGCGCCCCCAAGCCGGTGCTCAGCACGCTGCGCTTCTTTCGCGGCGAGTACGAGGCGCGTCTGCGATCCAGCCCCGCCACGGTGCCCACCACCGCCGGAGGAGCCCCATGAGCGTCTGCACGCTCACGATCGACGGCCAGGCGGTGGCCGCCGCCGCCGGCACCACCGTGCTGCAGGCGGCGCAACAGGCGGGGATCACCATCCCCACCCTCTGCCACCTGGAGGGCCTGAGCCCGGTGGCGGCCTGCCGCCTCTGCCTGGTGGAGATCGCCGGCAGCGACAGGCTGCAGCCCGCCTGCGTCACCGCCGTGGCGGAAGGGCAGGTGGTGCACAGCGCCACGCCACGCCTGCGCGATCACCGGCGCACCGTGATCGAGCTGCTGTTCACCGAGGGCAACCACGTGTGTGCCGTGTGCGTGGCCAACGGCCACTGCGAACTGCAGGACCTGGCGGTGGAGGTGGGCATGGACCACGCCCACCTGCCTTACCGCCACCCCCAGCGCTCGGTGGATCTCTCCCACCACCGCTTCGGGCTCGACCACAACCGATGCATCCTCTGCACCCGCTGCGTGCGTGTGTGCGATGAGGTGGAGGGGGCCCATGTGTGGGACGTGGGCTGGCGGGGTGAGCACTGCCGGATCGTCGCCGGGCTCAATCAGCCCTGGGGCGCGGTGGACGCCTGCACCGACTGCGGCAAATGCGTGATGGCCTGCCCCACCGGCGCCCTGTTCCACAAGGGCGACGGCGCCGAGGAGAAACACGAGGAGGCCTGGCGGCTGGCCGTGATCCTGCGAGCCCATCGTGCGGGGACGGCGCCATGAAACTGCGTCTCGCCACCGTGTGGTTGACGGGCTGCTCGGGCTGCCACATGTCGTTTCTCGATCTGGACGAATGGCTGATCGAGCTGGCCACCATGGTGGAGGTGGTGTTCTCGCCGATCGCCTCCGACGTGAAGATCTACCCGGAGCACGTGGATGTGGCCCTGGTGGAGGGGGGTGTGGGCACCAGCGACAACCTGGCGCTGATCCGGCAGGTGCGGCAGCGCACGCGTGTGCTGGTGGCGTTCGGCGACTGCGCCATCACCAGCAACGTGCCTGGCCTGCGCAATTCCCATCCCGGCGCTGACACCGTGCTGGAGCGGGCCTATCTGCAGCTGTCGGACGGCAGCGGCTGCCTGCCCCACGCCCCGGGGATCGTGCCGGAGCTGCTGGAGCAGGTGCTGCCGGTGCAGGCGGTGGTGCCGGTGGACGTGTATCTGCCCGGCTGCCCGCCACCAGCCGCGCGCATCCGCGCCGTGCTGGAGGCGCTACTGCGCGGCGAGACGCCAGTGATGGAGGGGGCGGAGCTGATCCGCTTCGGCTGACCCATGGACCTGAGCCCCACCCCACCGGCAGGGACACCACGCACGATCCTGATCGATCCGGTCACCCGCATCGAAGGCCACGCCAAGATCACGATCCACCTCGATGCCAGCGGCAGCGTGGCGGCCGCCCGTTTTCATGTGGCCGAATTCCGCGGCTTCGAGGCCTTCTGCGCCGGGCGGCCGTTCACGGAAATGCCGGCGCTCACGGCACGCATCTGCGGCATTTGTCCGGTGAGCCACCTGCTGGCTTCTGCGAAGGCGGGCGACCAGCTGCTGGCGGTGACGATCCCGCCGGCGGCCGAGCGGTTGCGGCGGTTAATGAACCTGGCCCAGATCATCCAGTCGCACGCGCTGTCGTTCTTTCACCTGAGCAGCCCGGATTTCCTGCTCGGCTGGGACTGCGATCCGGCGCGACGCAACGTGTTCGGCCTGATCGCCGCCGATCCTGAGCTGGCCCGCGGCGGCATCCGGCTGCGTCAGTTCGGCCAGACGGTGATCGAACGGCTGGGCGGGCGCAAGATCCATCCGGCCTGGGCGGTGGCCGGTGGGGTGCGCGCGCCCCTCAGCACCACCGACCGCGACGCGATCCGTGCGGGACTGCCCGAGGCCTTCGCCACCACCCGCGCGGCCCTAGCCCTGTTCAAACGCCTGCTGGATGGGCCGCTGGCGGCGGAAGCTGCTGTGTTCGGGGATTTTCCCTCCCTGTTCATGGCGCTGGTGGGGGCGAACGGCGCTTGGGAGCACTACGGCGGCGGCCTGCGCCTGATCGATGGCGACGGCACGCCGCTGGGCGGTGATCTGCCAGCCGATGGCCTGGGTGCCGGGCCGTTCGACGCGCTGCTGGCCGAGGCGGTGGAACCGTGGACCTACCTGAAATTCCCCTACTACAAGCCGCTGGGGCCGGAGGCGGGCAGCTACAGGGTGGGGCCGCTGGCGCGGCTGAACGTGTGCGATCACATCGGCACCGCCGGCGCCGACATCGAACTGCTGGAGCTGCGCCAGCGCGGCGGGCGGGTGGTGACCAGCTCCTTCCACTACCACCTAGCCCGCTTGATCGAGATCCTCGCGGCGCTGGAGGCGATCGAAGCCCTGCTCGATGATCCCGCCCTCTGCGACCCCCATGTGCGCGCCCGCGCCCACCTCAATGCCTTCGAGGCGGTGGGGGTGAGCGAGGCGCCGCGCGGCACCTTGTTCCACCACTACCGGGTGGATGGCGACGGCCTGATCGAGGCAGTGAACCTGGTCATCGCCACCGGCCAGAACAACCGGGCGATGAACCGCACGATCACCCAGATCGCGCGCCACCACATCCAGGCAGGCCCCAGCGCCGGTGCGGAAGGCGGGGCTGAAACCGCCCTGCCGGAGATCGCCGAGGCCCTGCTCAACCGGGTGGAGGCGGGCATCCGCTGCTTCGATCCCTGCCTGTCGTGCTCCACCCATGCCGCCGGCGAAATGCCGCTGCACGTGCAGCTGCTCGGCCCCGGCGGGGAACTGCTGCGGGAGCGGTGGCGGCCGTGAGCGCCGCCCCGGGCGGGCCGGCACCACAGCGGCGCGATCTGCTGATCGGCTGGGGCAATGATCTGCGGCAGGACGACGGCGTGGGCCTGGCCATCGCCGCTGCGGTGCAGGGCTGGCACCAGCGGCAGCTCACCGTGCTGGCCACCCGGCAGCTCACCCCGGAACTGGCACCGCTGCTGGCGGAGGCCCGCCGGGTGCTGTTCGTGGATGCCGCGCTGGCGCCGGCCTGTCCGCCGCCGGGCTGGCGGCTGGAGCGGTTGGCGGCTGATGCCGCAGCAACGGCGGCCGGGGGCCCGCCCTTCAGCCATCACGCCAGCCCCGGCGCGCTGCTGCAGCTGGCCGGCCAGCTCTATGGCCGCACCCCCCCGGCCTGGCAACTGCTGGTGCGCGCGCACCGCTGCGGGCTGGGCAGCCACCTCACGCAGGCCACCGCCGCCCTGCTGCCCGAGGCCCTGGCGGCGGTGCGGCGCTGGTGCGGCGATGCATGAACTGGCGCTGATGGAGGAGGTGCACCGGATCGCCCTGGCGGCCGCCGCGGCCGAAGGGGCCGCGCGGATTCATGGGCTGCGCCTGCGGGTGGGGCAACGGGCCGGGGTGGATCCCGACGCGCTGCGTTTCGCCTTTGAGGTGGTGATGGCCGGTGGCATCGCTGCGGGGGCCATCCTGGTGTTGGAACTGTCCGCAGGCCGGGAGCTGGAGCTGATCGGGCTGGAGGTGTCGTGAGGAATCGCCAGAACCGCCGTGCCAGATCCCTGGGAGCCGGCAAGGATGGCGCCCAGGCGTGCTGCCGTGCCCCTCCCATGCCTGTGAGCTACTCCGCCATGCCGCTGGATCCCGCCCTGCTGCGTCCGTTCTGGTACCCGGTGCTGCCGCTGGATCAGCTGGGCGACGCGCCGGTGGCGGTGGAGCTGCTGGGAGAAGCGCTGGTGCTCTGGCGCGGAGCCGATGGGGAGCCCCACGCCGCGCCGGATCACTACCCGCACCGCTCAGCCAGGCTCTCAGGCGGCAGCCGGGCGATCTCCCAGGGGCCCACCGGGTAGCGGTAGTGGAACAGGGGCAGGGGATCGGTACGGCTGGAGCAGCTCAGCTTCAAATTCCCCCGGCAACCGCGCCCCCTGCAGGGCGGCCTCCACCTCGGGCGTCTGCCAGGCGGCGGGATCGGCCGCTTCGAACAGGCTGCGCCCCGCCGGCAGCCAGAGGGATCCCCCCCACTCCCGCAGCGGCAGGGACACCAGATGCTCGGCCGAGCCGGCCTCGCCATGGAGGGTGCGCACGCAGCGGCCGTCCTGATCGAACTCCTGGAAGTGGTAAGGGCAGCGCACGACCGAACCCTTCACCTGCGCCGGCGTGCCCGCACAGGAAAATGACACGAGCCGGTGGGGGCAGGCATCGATGTGGGCTGACACCCGCCCATCGCACCCCGCACCAGCAGGACCGGCAGGCCGAACACCCGCACGCTCAGTGCCGACTCCCGCAGCAGCTCGCGGCTGGCGAGGATCGGCCAGGCCACCAGCCGCTCCGACAACCAGGGCCGCTCGAGGCCAAGGAACCCATTCACTGGATCACTCAACAGCTGGTGGAGTTTAAGGAGGGTCTTGGCGCCGGCTGCGCTCAGGGATCGGAGCGCAGGGATCGGGAGGCGGGGGGGGGGTTTCTTGGGACTTGGCGGTAGTGCAACAGGAGCAGGGTGGGGTGAAGCAGCCCTGGCCGAGCCCGACGAAGCCCCCTGCAATGAAGCGGCATCACGATAGAAACAATTGGTCGACACAGAAGGTTGATCAGAGCGAACGATTGCTCGGCATAGGCGCTGAATTTTTCCTTTCACCCACGACTCCGCGCCAGCCACAAGACAGCGCATAGTTGCAGACTGCAGCAGCAATGAAACCATGGAAGCCGAAGCTTCCTCAACAGCGAAGGGCTTGAATGGGGGATAAGCTGGCCTGATTGAAGCCCTGACATGGGCAAAGGTTTTGGCAGCCTCAAGTGCTGAACAGTCAGAACGTTCAGCGGGCAAGAACGTCACCAGCCAGACAACCTCCCCGACTCCGAAGCGCTCTATACGACAATTGGAGCGAGCCAATGCATTTCCTCTGCCGCACTGCCGCCCCACCGCCTCCTCGGCATTGTTCCTCGTGCCATTCCCACGGATCGGGCGTGATACTCACCGAGAGCACACCGCCAAACCCCTTCTCTTTATGTCTCAGCTCAGAAAGCTTCCGGCCGTTCTGCTTGGCGCGTTCGCCCTCTACCTGCTCGCTTATGCCTATGCCAGAGCGGTGGTCTTTCATGCTGTGGAGCGCTATGCGGGCGCAGAAGGCAAAGGCTCGCCGCGCCAGGATGTCATCGCCAAAAAGGATCGGTCTGCTGGAGAAGGGTGGGAATACGCGTTGTTTCTGCCGGCGATCAAGTTCGAGGAAAGCCTGAGAGCCGCCAGCCAGAAGCGCTGACTGGCTGAATCGTGCGCTATTGCTGGAACGGGAGCAGTGCGCTGCTGGTTGAGTGATGGCAGTGCGCAGTTGATCGAGCAGGGCCGTTTGGGTGCAGCAGCTTCTGCCTCGTCAAGCAGCAGCCCTCTTGCCCGGCGCCGGTCCACGGTGAGGAAGGGCTACGCCGGTGGGCCGGGCTGCGGCCGTCTCTCCAGACTGGAACCATCGCCGCCGGCTGCGCCATGTGCTCCCACTGCTCCTGCGGCCAGCCGATGACCAGCGTGACGGCAGCCTCCGCGCCGCGAAGCCTGCTGCTGCGCCACAACCTGCTGGAGCGCAACGACAGCAACGCCGCGCGCAACCGCGAGCGCTTCGCGGCCGCCGGCCTGCTGGTGGTGAATGTGCTCTCGGCTCCCGGCGCCGGAAAGACCGCCCTGCTCGAAGCTGTCGCACCCCGGTGGCGGCACGGCCCGGTGGGGGTGATCGTGGGCGATCTCGCCACCGACAATGACGCCCGCCGCCTGCAGGCCGCCGGCGCCCGCGCCGTGCAGATCCAGACGGGCGACCTGTGCCACCTGGAAGCGTCGCTGGTGGCGGGAGCCTTCGATCAGCTCGACAGCGGCGGCATGGAGCTGCTGCTGATCGAGAACGTGGGCAACCTGGTGTGCCCCACCGCCTTCGATCTGGGCGAACAGCTGCGGATCGCCGTGCTCTCGGTGACCGAAGGGGAAGACAAGCCACTCAAGTACCCGGCCCTGTTCCACTCCGCCGATGCGGTGGTGATCAACAAAACGGACCTCGCCGCGGCCGTGGGCTTCGATCGCGCCGTCGCTCTGGCCCACCTGGCAGTGGTGGCGCCCCACGCCCGCCTCTTCGAACTCTCGGCCCGCACCGGTGCCGGCCTCGAGGCGCTGCTGCACTGGCTGGAGCACCAGCGCCAGGGTGCAGTCCCGGCCTGCGCATGAGCGGCGCCCCCCGGCGGCGCCTGAGGCTCGACATTGAGGGGGTCGTGCAAGGCGTGGGCTTCCGGCCGTTCGTGCATCGGCTGGCGTCGCAGCAGCAACTGGCCGGCTGGGTCACCAACACCCCAGGCGGGGTGTCGATCGAAGTGGAGGGGAGCGCCGCCGCGCTGGAGGCCTTCCTGCAGGCGCTGGAGACCCGCCGCCCGCCGCACAGCCGCATCGACCGCCTGGCGCGTCGCTGGTTGGCGCCCCTGGCTGCGCCTGCGGGGGCGCCGAGAGAGGAGCAGCGCGAGATGCTGGGGGAAGAGCCGGACGTGTTCAGGATCCTGCCGGCAGCCCCCGCCAGCGGGCCGCACCCGGATTCCGCCTGTGGCTCCGACCCCACCAGCGCGCTCACGGGCCTGGTTCCGGCCGATCTGGCCCCCTGCGGCGCCTGCCGCGCCGAGCTGCGTGATCCACGCAACCGCCACTATGGGTATGCCTTCAACAGCTGCGCCCATTGCGGGCCGCGCTACAGCCTGCTGCGCGCCCTGCCGTTCGAGCGGGCCCACACCACCCTGGCCGGATTTGAACTCTGCGCCGCCTGCCGCCATGAGTTTCACGATCCGGGCGACCGCCGCTTTCACGCCCAGACGATCGGCTGCCCCGCCTGCGGACCGCAGCTGAGCTGGCGGCAGCGGGACGCCGGCGGGATCGGCAGCGACTGCGAGCCTGGCGCCGCCGCGCTGGCGGCAGCGGCGGCGGCGTTGCAGTGCGACCAGGTGGTGGCCCTGCAGGGGGTGGGGGGCTTTCAGCTGCTGGTGCGGGCTGCTTCAGCGGTGGCCGTCGCTGAGCTTCGGCGCCGCAAAGGGCGCCCTGAGCAACCCTTTGCCGTGCTGGTTCCCCACCTGGCCTGGGCGCGGCGTCATTGCCAGGTGTCGGCGGCGGAGGCGCGGCTGCTGGTGGGGCCGGCGGCACCGATCGTGCTGCTGCGGCGGCGCGCCGCCCCCCTCGCCGACGGGGTCGCCCCCCACACCCCCTGGCTGGGGGTGATGCTGCCGGCCTCGCCCCTGCACGCCCTGCTGCTGGAGGCGGTGGGGGAGCCGCTTGTATGCACGAGCGGCAACCGCTCGGGCGAACCGCTGGGCTTCAGCGAGGCCGATGGGCTGGACCTGCTCACGGACCTCGCCGATGGTCTGCTCAGCCACAACCGGCCGATCGCCAACCCCGTCGACGACGGCGTGGCCCAGGTGGTGGCCGGAACAGTGATGGTGCTGCGCCAGGCACGTGGCACCGCACCCACCGCCATCGCGTTGCCGGATCCGACGCCGCCACCGGCCAACGTGCTGCTGGCCATGGGCGGCCAGGTGAAAAGTGCCATCGCCATCGGCCAGGGCAGGCAGGCACTGCTGGGGCCCCATCTCGGCGATCTCGGCACGCTGGCCGGCGAACGGCGGCTGACCGGCAGCCTGCTCAGCTGGCTGGAACGCCAGCAGCTGCGCCCGGCGCGGCTCGCCGTCGACCTGCACCCCGGCTACAGCGCGCACCGCCTCGGCCGCGAGCTGGCGGAAGCCTGGGGCGGTCTTCCGGTGCTCGCCGTGCAGCACCATCACGCCCACCTGCTGGCCTGCCTGGCGGAGCACGGTCTGCCGCTGCCGGCCACAGGCGTGGCCTGGGATGGCGCCGGCTTCGGCCCCGACGGTCTGCTCTGGGGCAGCGAGTGCCTGCGGCTGGAGCCCCCGCGGGCGGGCGCCGCTCTCGGCTTCACGCACCTGGCGCGGCTGCGGCCCTTCCCCCTGCCCGGCGGCGAACGGGCCCTGCGGGAACCGCGCCGCGCCGCACTCGGGCTGCTGGTCGCCGCCTTCGGGGCGGACAGCCAGGCCCACACCCCGCCGGCCACCCGGGCCGCCTTCGGCGACGGGGAGCAGCAACTGCTGGAGCGCCTCATGGAGACAGGCCTGAAGGCGCCGCTCTGCACGAGCATGGGCCGCCTGTTCGACGCCCTCGCCTCGCTGCTCGGCCTGGTGCAGCGCTGCAGCTTCGAAGGGCAGGGGGCACTGCGGCTGCAGGTGGCGGCCGAGGCCGCGCGCGATGCACCGGAACCGCCAGGCTGGCCGGCCTACAGCCTCCCCATCTGCGCCGCAGCACCTGCTGCCGCTGCCAGCGGCGTGGCCGCACCGTGGCTGCTCGACTGGCACCCCCTGCTGACTTCCGTGCTCGACGACCTCGCCCGCGGCCGCCCCGTGCCGTCGATCGCGCTGGCCTTTCACCGCGCCCTGGCGGCCCTGCTGGTGGAGCTGGCGCAGCGACTGCAACTGCAGCGCCTGCTGCTGAGCGGCGGCTGCTTCCAGAACCGCCTGCTGCTGGAGCTGGCCGTGGCGGCGCTGGCGGACGCCGGCGTTGAAGCGGTGTGGCCCCAGCGGGTGCCCTGCAACGACGGCGGCCTCGCCCTCGGCCAGCTGCTGGCGCTGGCCTGGTCGGCATGTGAGGAAGGCACAGAGCCGGGGGTTCAGGCGCCGTTTCTCGCTCTATAGAGGAGAAGCAGACCCTGCGGAGGCCGCCGCTGGCGGCGGAGGTGCGTGATGTGTCTGGCTGTGCCGGGTGAGCTGATCCGGATCGAGCACCGCCGCCCGGCCGACCTCGCGCAGCACGCTGGCGGCGACGGCGAAGACAGCGACGACGACGCGCTCTGGCGGGTGGGCGTGGTGGAGTTCTCCGGCGTGCAGCGGGAGGTGAGCCTGGCCTGTGTGCCGGAGGCCCGCCCCGGCGATCTGCTGCTTGTGCACGTGGGTTTCGCGCTCAGCGTGGTGGTGGAGTCATGAGCCTGCCCCGCACTGATGGCAGCGTCACCGTCGATGGCAATGAAGCCGTGGCGCGCGTGGCCTACCGGCTGAACGAGGTGATGGCGATCTACCCGATCACCCCGGCCACGCCGATGGGGGAATGGGCCGATGGCTGGGCCGCGGCCGGCCGCCCCAACCTCTGGGGCAGCGTGCCCACCGTGGTGGAGATGCAGAGCGAGGGGGGGGCCGCCGGTGTGCTGCATGGCGCCCTGCAGGCCGGAGCGCTCGCCACCACCTTCACGGCGTCACAGGGGCTGCTGCTGATGCTGCCCAACCTCTACAAGATCGCCGGTGAACTCACCAGCACGGTGGTGCACGTGGCTGCCCGGGCCCTGGCGGGTCAGGCGCTGTCGATCTTCGGGGACCACAGCGACGTGATGGCCACCCGCGGCAGCGGCTGCGCCCTGCTCTGCTCGGCGTCGGTGCAGGAGGCCGGCGACTTCGCCGCCATCGCCACCCTGGCCAGCTTGAACACGCGCCTGCCCTTCCTGCATTTCTTCGACGGCTTCCGCACCTCCCACGAACTGCACACGGTGGTGCCGCTCTCCGATGCCACCCTGGCCGCCCTGATTCCGGTGGGGCTGATCGCCGCCCACCGGGCCCGGGGGCTGAGCCCCGACCATCCCGTGATCCGTGGCACCAGCCACAACCCTGATGTGGCCTTTCAGGCCCGTGAAGCGGCCAACCCCTTCCACGACGCCGCCCCGGCGCTGGTGCAGCAGGCGATGGACCGCTTCGCCGCACTCACCGGGCGCGCCTACCGGCTGTTCGAGTATCACGGCGATCCGCTGGCGGAGCGGGTGCTGGTGCTGATGGGCTCAGGCTGCGAGACGGCCCAGCTCACGGTCGATGCCCTCATCGCCAGCGGCGAGCGGGTGGGGGTGCTGAAGGTGCGGCTCTACCGGCCGTTCAGCGCCGAGCGGCTGGTGGCGGCGCTGCCGGCCAGCGTGCGCGCGATCGCCGTGCTGGATCGCTGCAAGGAACCGGGCGCCGGCGGCGACCCGCTGTACCTCGATGTGAGCGATGCGGTGCGGCGCTGCTGGGGGCGGACCGCCGCCACCGACGCCAGACCGCAGCCCCGGGTGGTGGGCGGGCGCTACGGCCTGGCCTCGAAGGAGTTCAACCCGGCGATGGTGAAGGCGGTGCTGGAGGCCCTGCGCGGCCACGCGGCGCCCCATTCCTTCAGCGTCGGCATCGAGGACGACCTCACCCACCGTTCCCTGCCGGTGGACACCAGCTTCCGCGCCGAAACGGAGGGGGAGTTCCAGGCCGTGATCTACGGGCTCGGCGCCGACGGCAGCGTGGGCGCCAGCAAGAACACGATCAAGATCATCGGCGAGGGAACAGACCTGCACGCCCAGGGCTACTTCGTCTACGACTCGAAGAAATCCGGTTCGGTCACGGAGTCGCATCTGCGCTTCGGGCCTCGACCGATCCACGCCACCCACCTGGTGGGGCGGGCCGATCTGGTGGCTTGCCACCAGTGGGATTTCCTCAGCCGCTTCGACCTGCTGAGCACGGCGCGCCCCGGCGCCACCCTGCTGCTGAACAGCCCCTGGGAGGCCGGACAGATCTGGGAGCTGCTGCCAGCGGCGGTGCGCGCCCGGATCCGCGCCAGGCAGCTGCGCGTGTTCGCCATCCATGCCGCCGCGATTGCGCGCGACTTCGAGCTGGGCGAACGCATCAACACCGTGATGCAGACCTGCTTCTTCTCGCTCGCCGGGGTGATGCCGCTGGAGCAGGCGCTGGAGGCGATCCGCGCCGCGATCCGCCACAGCTACGGCCACAAGGGAGAGTCGGTGGTGCAGCGCAACCTGCAGGCCGTCGATGCCGCCCTGGCACGGCTGCTGCCGGTGCCGATTCCGGCGGAGGACCCAGCCGGCCCGCCCGAGCCGGAGGCCGATCGCTTCGCCGCCGCCCCCGCCTTCGTGCGCAGCGTGATCGTGCCCCAGCTGGCCCGCCAGGGCGATCAGCTGCCGGTCAGCGCCCTGCCCGCCGATGGCACCTACCCCTGCGGCACCGCCCGTTGGGAAAAGCGCAACATTGCCGACAGCGTGCCGGTCTGGGAGGAGCAGCTGTGCGTGCAGTGCGGCAAATGCGTGATGGTGTGCCCCCATGCAGTGATCCGCGCCAAGGTGGTGGAGCCAGCCGCGCTGGCGGCGGCACCGCCGGGCTTCCTGAGCGCGCCGGCCCGCGAACCGCACGGCAGCGCCAACCGCTTCACCCTGCAGGTGGCGGTTGAGGACTGCACCGGCTGCGCCCTCTGCGTGGAGGTCTGCCCGGCACGCGAGCGGGACACGCCCAGCCACAAGGCCATCAACATGGCGCCGCAGCGCCCCCTGCGCGAGCAGGCCCGCGGCGCCTGGGAGTTCTTCCTGCAGCTACCCGACACCGAGCGCAGCCAGCTGAACCTGCGCCACATCGGCCAGCAGCAGCTGCAGGAGCCGCTGTTCGAATTTTCCGGCGCCTGCGCCGGCTGCGGCGAAACCCCCTACATCAAACTCGCCACCCAGCTGTTCGGCGACCGGATGGTGGTGGCCAACGCCACCGGCTGCTCGTCGATCTATGGCGGCAACCTGCCCACCACCCCCTGGAGCTGCAACGGCGAGGGCCGCGGGCCGGCCTGGTCCAACTCCCTGTTCGAAGACAACGCCGAGTTCGGGCTGGGCTTCCGCGTGGCCTACGACCAGCGGCACACCACCGCCGTGCGCCTGCTGCGTCGCCTGGCCGAACCCGGCGACGGGGGCAGCGAGGCGCCGGTGCCGCCGGAGCTGGCAGAGGCTCTGATCCAGGCGGATCAGAGCGGGGAAACGGGGATCTTCGAGCAGCGGCAGCGGGTTGTGGAGCTGCGCGGGCGGCTGGGGCAGGTGCAGCAGGCGCCGGAGCGGCAGGCGGAGATCGAGGCGCTGCTCGCCCTGGCCGACGATCTGACCAAGCGCAGCGTGTGGATGATCGGCGGCGACGGCTGGGCCTACGACATCGACGCGGGCGGCATCGACCAGGTGCTCGCCAGCGGCCAGGACGTGAACCTGCTGGTGCTTGACACCGAGCTCTACTCCAACACCGGCGGGCAGATGTCGAAGGCCACCCCGATCGGTGCCGTCGCCAAGTTCGCCAGTGGCGGCAAGCGCACCGCCAAGAAGGATCTGGGCCTGATGGCGATGAGCTATGGCAACGTCTACGTGGCCAGCGTGGCGATGGGCGCCCGCGACGAGCACACCCTGCGGGCCTTCCTGGAGGCCGAATCGTTTGCGGGGCCTTCGCTGATCCTGGCCTACTCCCACTGCATCGCCCACGGCATCGACATGGCCAAGGGCATGAGCCAGCAACGGCAGGCCGTGGAGTCGGGCCGCTGGCTGCTCTACCGCCACGACCCGCGCCGCAGCGCTGCGGGCCTGAATCCCCTGGTGCTCGATTGCCGCACCCCCTCGCTGCCGGTGGCTGAAGCGATGGCCCGCGAGAACCGCTTTCGCAGCCTCAGCGACAGCGATCCGGAGCAGGCAGAGCGCCTGGCGCTGCTGGCCCAGCAGCAGGTGGACGCCCGCTGGGAGCACTACCGCCAGCTGGCCGCCCTGCCGGCGCCCGGGGCCGGGTGAACCCACTCGCCCCCTACCGCCAGCCGGAGGCGGTGCAGCAGCTGGTGGGGCAGTTGCAGCAGGCCATCAGCCGCCCCTGGACCCTGATGGAGGTCTGCGGCGGGCAGACCCACGCGCTGCTGCGCCACGGCCTCGACCGGCTGCTGCCCGAGGGGTTGGAGCTGATCCACGGCCCCGGCTGCCCGGTGTGCGTCACCCCGGCGGCCACGATCGATCGCGCCCTGGAGCTGGCAGCCCGCCCGGGGGTGATCCTCTGCTCCTACGGGGACATGCTGCGGGTACCCGGTTCCGATGGCCGCAGCCTGCTGGATCTGCGGGCGGCGGGGGCCTGCGTCCGGGTCGTCACCTCGCCCCTCGATGCGCTGGCGATCGCCCGCGATTCCCCAGGGCAGCAGGTGGTGTTCTTCGCGGTGGGCTTTGAAACCACCGCACCGGCCACGGCGCTGCTGGCCCATCAGGCCTGGTGCTGTGGCAGCAGCAACCTGGCGCTGCTGGTGGGCCACGTGCGGATTGCTCCGGCGATGGAGGCCCTGCTGGCCTCCCCGCACAACCGCGTGCAAGGCTTCCTGGCCGCCGGCCATGTCTGCGCGGTGATGGGCAGCGAGGAGCTGGAGCCGCTGAGTGCCCGCTTCCATGTGCCGGTGGTGGTCACGGGCTTCGAGCCGGTGGATCTGCTGGAGGGGCTGCTGCGCTGCGTGCGACAGCTGGAGCGGAGCGAGGGCCGGGTGGAGAACGCCTATGGCCGTGCCTGCCGCCCGCAGGGCAACGCGGCAGCCCGGGCCCTGATCGCCCGGGTGTTCGAGCCGGTGGATCAGTTGTGGCGTGGCCTCGGCCTGTTTCCCGCCAGCGGCCTGCGGCTGCGCCCCCCCTACGCCGCCCTCGACGCCGCCCGGCTGCCCAGCCAGGCCACCGAGCATCGGCCTGGGCCCGATGCTGCCGCGGCCTGCATCAGCGGCCAGGTGCTGCAGGGTCTGGCCCGGCCCACCGCCTGTCCGGCTTTCGGCCGCACCTGCACGCCGGAGCGCCCGCTCGGAGCGCCGATGGTGTCATCGGAAGGGGCGTGTGCCGCCTACTGGCACCACGGCGATCGGGCGGAAAGCTCTGCAGCAGCCAGGCCCCTGGCCCGGGCGGTGGAGGCCAGCAGCCTGTCCGACAAGGCGGAGCCCTGACCCATGGCCAGCGCCAGCCCCGACGACAGCGAGGCCATTGAGCGGGTGCAGCTGGGTCATGGCGGCGGCGGCAGCCTCAGCCAGCAGCTGATCGCCGAGCTGCTGGTGCCGGCCTTCGGGCCGGGCGATGGGGTGTTGCATGACGCGGCCACGTTCAAGGCCGGCCCGGGTCCGCTGGCCTTCAGCACCGATGCCTACGTGGTGCGGCCGCTGATCTTCCCCGGCGGCGACATCGGCCGGCTGGCGGTGATCGGCACCGTGAACGATCTGGCCATGGTGGGGGCCCGGCCGCTGGCGCTCAGCCTGGCCCTGATCCTGGAGGAAGGCCTGGCGATGGGCACACTGCGGCAGGTGGTCGCCTCGATCCGCACGGCCGCCGCCGCCTGCGGTGTGCCGGTGCTGACCGGCGACACCAAGGTGGTGGAACGGGGCAAGGGCGACGGCCTGTACATCACCACCAGCGGTGTGGGCAGCCTGGGGCCGGGTCCGGCCATCGGCCCGCCGGCGGTGCGGCCGGGCGACGCCATCCTGGTGAGCGGCGATCTGGGACGCCATGGGGTGGCGATCCTGGCGGCACGCCACGAACTGGGCTTCCGCACGGAGCTCTGCAGCGACCTGGCCTCGCTGCTGCCATCAGTGCAGGCGCTGCTGGGGCAGGGGCTGGAGGTGCACGCCCTGCGGGATCTCACCCGCGGTGGGCTGGCCAGCGCCCTGTTTGAGATCGCCCGCGACACAGGCCTTCTCCTGCAGATCGAAGAGGAGGCGGTGCCGATCGCGCCGGCGGTGGCGAGCGCCTGCGAGCTGTTGGGCCTGGATCCGCTGGCGATGGCCAACGAAGGGCGGTTGGTGCTGTTCCTGCCCGCCGCTGAGGCGGCGCAGGCCCTGGCCGTGCTGCAGGGCTTCCAGCCCGAGGCCGCGATCATCGGCGCGGTGGCTGACGCCGGGATGCCTGGAGACAGCGAGTCCGGGGCTGGCAACCGCCTGTTGCCCGCCATCGCCAGGGGGACAGTGCTGCTGCGCAACGCCTATGGCGTGCAGCGGCGCCTGGCTCTGGGCCGGGGCGAGCAGCTGCCGCGCATCTGCTGAGCGCCAGGCAAGGGGCGCGGGCCTGGGGGTGGCGCTGGGTTTCAACCCTTGCGTTCTGCCCTTCCCGGAAAGCCGGCTGCGGCTCAGGGCCAGTAGCCGTCGCCGAAGCCATCGCCCATGCCACCATCGCCCGCCGGGTCGAACTCAGGCCAGCCCGGATCGCCGCCGTCAAGCAGACCGAAGCGGGCGGCTTCGTCATCCATCAAGGTGTTGCCCTCCGGCCGGGTGTCGCAGGTGACGCTCCCGTCGCTGCCGGTCACGCAGTCGTCGAAGCGCACATCAGCCCGGACGGCGGCGGGCAGGAGCAGGCCGGCGCCCAGACCGAGCAGCAGCGCCGTCCGGCCCAGGCGGCGGGTAGCAGCCATCACAACGGCCTGCGACCGCCGCGTGGCAGGGCGGCTGGAATGATGGATCAACGTTCGTCCTGCAGCGATGTATACCGATTGGACCGCCGTCATCCTGCTCCTGCTCACCGCAGCGCCGTTGGCCGTTGTGGTGGCCACTGCCGCTTTCTTCATCTGGCGCCAGAAGACAGCGGGTCGGCGTTGAGCGCCCGGGCGTCCTGACGGCGCAGCCTGTACTCCAGCGAGGGCTCGACGCTGAACTGGGGCAGTCGGCCCTGGCCGAGGCAATCCAGGCAGGTGCGGAATTTCTGGTCGCTGAGGCGCAGCACGCCACTGCCGCCGCAACGCGGGCATCGCTGCGCCTCCACCTCTCGCCGCGCTGACGGCAGCACCGCCTTTGGCAGGCCCGCCTGTGTGGGTTCGCCCATCAATCCCCGTTTTCGTGTTGATTTCAGTGTGGACGGCCCGCCCCCCCGGATTGACGCCACTTCCTTAAGCCTTCCCGCATAAACGCCGTTTCAACGCCTCGTTGCTCAGGTTCTGCAGCAACTCCGCGGCACTCAGGCGGCTTCCCGCCGGCACCAGGCCCAGGCTGGCGGCCAGCAGGCCGATCACCGCCGCCGCATCGAGCCCCTGCGCGCGCAGCCCCGCCACCCCCTCCGCTCCCGATCGCTTGGCCAGCCGTTCGCCGCGGGCATCGCGCCACAGCGGCACATGCCAGTAGGTCGGGGGCGTGGCACCGAGGCACTGCATCACGGCCACCTGCGGCGCCGTCGCAGCCCAGAGGTCTTCGCCGCGCACCACCGTGGTGATGCCCAGCGCCAGCTCATCGACGGCGGTGGCCAGGTGATACGCCAGGAAGCCATCTGCGCGGCGCAGCACCACATCCCCCACCTGGCGCGCCGCCTCAAGCCGGCCGGGAGCGGCGATCGCCTCCGGCCAACAGAGCGGAGCGTCCTGAAGACGTAGGCGCCAGCTGGGCAGGCGGCCGTTCTCCACGCCCCAGCCGTGGGTGCGCGTGCGGCAGAAGCCCGGATACACCGACACCGCCCCCTGCGGCGCAGACACATCCGCCAGCAAGCGGCGGCTGCAGCGGCAGGGATAGAGCAAACCCCGGCGGCGCAGAGCGGAGAGCGCCGTGGCGTAGAGGCCGGTGCGCTCGCTCTGGCGCACCGGCGGGCCATCCCAGTGAAGGCCCAGCCAGCGGAGGTCGGCCAGGATCGCCTCTTCGGCACCGGCGCGGTTGCGCGGGGTGTCGAGATCATCGATGCGGAGCAGGAGCTCACCCCCCTGAAGCCGGGCTTCCAGCCAGGCCACGAGGGCGGTGCGCAGATTGCCGCGGTGCAGGGGGCCCGTGGGAGACGGAGCGAAGCGCCCGCGGTGGTGGCGGCTTCGCTGTTGCTCTCCCGTTGTGATCAGCCCCTGAAGGTGAGAGGGCAGACCGGTGGAGGCGGGAGGAATCAGCCCTGAACCTGATCCTTGAACTGCTTGCCGGCCGTGAAGGCGGGCACGCGCTTGGCGGGGATGGCGATTTTCTCGCCGGTCTTGGGGTTCAGACCCTGACGGGCGGAACGCTCACGGGCTTCAAAGGAACCGAAGCCGAGGATGGATACCTTTTTGCCTTCGACCACCGAATCAATGATGGTTTCGATGGCGGCGTCGACGACCTTCGACACTTCGGTCTTGGTGAGCTCGGTGCGAGCCGCAACGAGGTTGACGAGGTCAGCTTTGTTCATTGGGCGGGAATCTGGGGGCAGAAAACTGGAGAGGGGCGGGAGTGGGGCGGAGCGGAAGAAGCCGTTCCCGCCATGCGGTGAAAACGAACCGACCACGGAGACCAACCAACGGCTGGACACTCGGCCGGATCATCTGGCGGGCTAATCGTATGGGGGAAGGGCGACCTGGGCAACCGAAACCGCTTGCTTGGCCAAGGTTTTTCCCGATTGGCCGCCCTTGATCACCTCTCATTGTGCCGCTGGAGCGGTGCCGGGCACCAACTTCTCGCCGCGCAGGGCACCCAGGCCGGCACCGGTGGCGATCCAGCGGGGCGACCCCGCCGGCAACCAGTGCTGCAGGCGCTCCAGGCTGCGCTGCTGCCGCGGCCAGTGGAACGTGTGGGCGGTGGGCAGCGGCCCCAGGCGCCCGGGGGCGAGCGGCACCAGCAGCCGTCCGCAGAACAGCAGGTCGTGGGCGCCGGTGGCATGCAGCACGCAGGCCCCGGGTGAGGGGCCCGGGGTCCACAGCAGCCGCAGGTCGTCAGCAAGGTCATGGGCGGCGCCGAAGGGCCGCAGCTCCGGCAGCCCTGGCAGCAGGTAGGCCTCCTGCTCCTGTACCAGCACCGGCCAGCCGATCGCCTCCTGCAGGCGGTGGCAGCGGCCGTGGCCGGCGCGGCCGGTGAGCACGATCACACCCGGCGGCCCCGCCAGCGCCGCCAGGTTCGCCGCCGTCAGCGCCGGGCAATCGATCAGCACGGGCGGGCGCTGTGGCAATGCCAGCAGCCAGGCGGTGCCCCCCTGGGTGTCGCGGTTGGGGGGAAACACCCACAGCCCGGGCAGCACCTGCTGCGGCGGCCGCCCCTCCTCCAACGCCGCGGGCAAGAACGCCGACATCCGCACCAGAGGGGCAACACACGACTAGCTTGAACCGCAGCACTTCACAGCCCGTGTCCTCGACCCACCTGGGACACCCCTGGCCCCTCGGCGCCGCCGTCACCGTGCGGGGAGTGAACTTCTCAGTGGTGGCACCGCTGGCCACCCGGGTGGAGCTGCTGCTCTTCGCCGACGGCGACGCGCCCGAACCCTTCCGCATCATTCCGCTCGATGCCCGCCATCGCTCCGGCGATCACTGGCATGTGGAAGTGGTGGGGGTGGGCATCGGCTGCTGCTATGGCTATCGCGTGTACGGGCCGCTGCAGCCGGGGGCACACGGCTTCAACCCTTCCAAGGTGCTGCTCGATCCCTGCGCGCGGGCGATCAGCGGCTGGTCGCGGTACCGCCGCGCCGACGCCACCGGCACCGCGCCCAACACCGCCTCCTGCCTGAAGGGGGTGGTCACGGAACGCGACCTGTTCGACTTCAACGCCGCGCCCCGCCCGCGCCACAGCTGGCAGCGCACCGTTGTTTATGAGCTGCACGTGGCCGGCTTCAGCCAGGGCGAGAGCAGCCCGGTGGCACCGGAGCGGCGCGGCAGCCTGCTGGGCCTGATCGACACCATCCCCTATCTGAAGAGCCTCGGGGTCACCACCCTGGAGCTGCTGCCGGTGATGGCCTTCGACCCGCAGGATGCCCCGCCCGGCCGCCACAACTACTGGGGCTACAGCCCGATCAGCTGGATGGCCCCCCATCACGGCTACCTGCTGGGCGACGACCCGCTGCAGGCCCGCGACCAGGTGCGGGCGCTGGTGCTGGCCTGCCACCAAGCCGGCCTGGAGGTAGTGCTCGATGTGGTGCTGAACCACACCAGCGAAGGCAACCAGGATGGCCCCACGCTCAGCTGGCGCGGCTTCGCCGATCGCCTCTACTACCACCAGAACCCCGACGGTGACTACCTCGATGTGACCGGCTGCGGCAACACGGTGGCGGCCAACCGCCCGCTGGTGCGGCAGCTGATGATGGAAGCGCTGCGCTGCTGGGCGCTGGAACTCGGCATCGATGGCTTCCGCTTCGACCTGGGCATCGCCCTGTCGCGCGGCGAGAACCTGGCGCCGCTCGACCAGCCGCCCCTGTTCGAGGAACTGGAGGCGGATCCGCGGCTGAGCGATCTGAAGATGGTGAGCGAGCCGTGGGATTGCGGCGGCCTCTACCGCCTCCACGATTTCCCGGCGCGGCGCATGGGCACCTGGAACGGACGCTTCCGCGACGACGTGCGCCGCTTCTGGAAGGGCGACGAGAGCTGCTGCTGGGCGATGGCCCAGCGCCTGTCCGGCAGCCCCGATCTCTACGGCGGTCGCCCGCCGGCGGTGGGGCGCAGCATCACCTTCATCACCGCCCACGACGGCTTCACCCTGGCGGATCTGGTCAGTTACAACGGCAAGCACAACCTCGCCAACGGCGAAGACAACCGCGACGGCGACAACCACAACAACAGCTGGAACCACGGTGTGGAGGGTCCCACCACCGACCACGGGGTGAACGATCTGCGCAACCGCCAGCTGCGCAACCTGCTCGCCACCCTGCTGCTGGCCCCGGGCGTGCCGATGCTGCTGATGGGGGATGAAGTGCGCCGCAGCCAGGGGGGCAACAACAACACCTGGTGCCAGAACAATCCACTCGGCTGGATGAACTGGCGCCCCGATGGCGAAGACCTCGGCCTCAGGCTCTTCCTGCAACGGCTGGTGCACCTGCGCACCCATCTGTTCAGCCTGCTGAACCCGGAAACCCCCTACGCCGAAGGGGTCCAGGGGGCCGGCCTGCCCGGCGATCACCTGTGGCGGGAGTGGCACGGCGTGGCGCTGCAGCAACCCGACTGGGCCAGCTGGTCGCACACGCTGGCCTGGAGCCTGCACGACCACGCCCACGGTCCCCTGCTCTGGTGCGGGCTGAACGCCTACAGCAAGCCCATGCACTTCGAGCTGCCCACGGCGCCGGAAGGCTGGCTGCGGGTGATCGACACGGCCCTGCCGGCCGGTCAGGACATCCCCCATGAGCCCAGCCGCTGGATGCACGACGGCGCGCCGCTGGAGAGCCGCAGCCTGATGCTGATGCTCGCGCCCCACCTGCTGAACGGGAAGGCGCTCTGAGTTATGCGGATGGCGGGTGCGCCACGGGCGCTGGTCCGCCGCCGGCGATCACCAGGTCAGCCATCCCCACCCAGGCGGCAGCACCACTGCTACAACGACAACGATTCTCACTCTGATGGGGCTCTGCGGTACCCGCCGCGCCCCCGCCCTCGCCTTGGCCTTCACCAGCGTCGTTCCAGCGGCCGATCGCCAGCCGGTGACCGTGCTCACCGGTTATCTCGGCGCCGGCAAAACCACCCTGCCGAACCGGATCCTCACCCACGAACACGGCCTCAAGGTGGCGGTGATCGTGAACGAATTCGGTGAGGTGGGCATCGACAATCAGCTCGTGATCGATGCCGACGAAGAGATCTTCGAGATGAACAATGGGTGCATCTGCTGCACCGTGCGTGGCGATCTGATCCGCATCATCGGCAATCTGATGAAACGGCGGGATCGCTTCGATCACCTAGTGATCGAAACCACCGGCCTAGCCGATCCCGCCCCCGTCATCCAGACCTTCTTCGTGGACGAAGACCTGCGGGATGAGCTGCGGCTTGATGCCGTGATCACCCTGGTGGATCTGGTGCACGTGCAGCAGCACTGGGAGGCGGAGGAGGTGCAGGAACAGCTGGCCTTCGCCGATGTGCTGCTGCTCAACAAGGCGGATCTGGTGGAGGAGGCCGAACGCCAGGCGATCGAGCAACGGGTGCGGGCGATCAACCCGATGGCGCGGCTGCTCACCACCCGCAACGCCGATGCCCCGATCGATCAGCTTCTCGGCGTGGGGGCGTTCGAGCTGGAGCGGGCCCTGAGCCTCGATCCCGGCTTGCTGGCCGAGGAGCATGCCCACGCGCACGACGACGCCGTGGGCTCGGTGGCGTTCGTGGAGGAGCGGCCGATGGATCTCGACAAGCTGGGCACCTGGCTGTCGGATCTGGTGGCCGAGCGGGGACCCGATCTGTTCCGGATGAAAGGCATCATCCAGCTGGAAGGCAAGGAGGAGCGCTATGTGTTCCAGGCGGTGCACATGCTGCTGGATGGCGATTTCGATCGCCCCTGGAAAGAAGGCGAGCGGCGCTGCACCGAATTCGTGGTCATCGGGCGCGATCTCGATGCCGAGGGCCTGCGGGCGGGCTTCACCGCCTGCGTGGCCTGAGCGGCAACGCGCCATGACCTCAACGCAGCCCCTGTTGCGGGAGCGGCTCTGCGGGGAGCTGCAGCAGGCGATCACGGCGCTGAGCTGGTCGGCGGATGGCGAGTTTCTGGCGATCGCCACGGCCGGCGGCGAACTGCTGCTGCTTGATTTCCGCGCCGGCTGCGAAGAGCTGCTGCAGGGCCTGAGCGACACCAGCCTCGATGCGATCGGCTTCAGCGCCGACGGGCAGTTCCTGATGGCGGTGGGCCAGGCCGGCGAGCTGTTGCTGTGGGAACTGGGCGGCTCCGGGGTGCGGCCGATCGCCTTCGCGCCGCAACCGCTCGGCGCCGGCTGGCTGGATGCGGCGGCCTGGCAGCCCAGAGGGCTGCTGCTGGCAATGGCTGCCGGCCGCCGGGTGCGGCTCTGGGATGGGGCGCTGCGCCAGTGGCGCCCCGACAGCCTCGAGCTGCCCGGCACCGCCCAGTGCCTGGCCTGGAGCGCCGACGGCAGGCGGCTGGCGGCCGGCGGCGACCAGGGCCGCTGGTGGCTGTGGCCGGTGACCCTGCCCGGCAGGCCACGTCAGCGGCGCTCGGGCAGAACCGGGTTTGGTTGAGCGGCTGTTGATCCTGGCTCTCATTGCGCTGGCCATGATCACGCTGGCCCTGATCGTGCTGCTGCCGTCGCTGGTGATCCGCACGCTGCTGGCGCCGCTCAACCCGGCGGTGGTGTTCTGTGGCGCGGGCCGGCAGCGGCGGCTGGCGCTCACGATCGATGACGGGCCCAGTGGCGCCGGCTCACAGGCGCTGCTGGAGCTGCTGCGGGAGCTGGAGGTGCCGGCCACCTTTTTCCTGATCGGCTCCCATCTGCCCAACGACCCGCACTTTCCCCGTCGGGCCCTGGAGCAGGGGCATGCCATCGGCAACCACCTCTGGCGCGATGTGCGCTCCGCCGGGCTCGATCAGGCGGCGTTCCTGGGCCAGCTGGGTGACACCGAAGCGGGGGTGGAGCGGGCTGCGGCGCCGCAGACGCTGCGCTGGCGCTGGTGCCGCCCGGGGCGGGGTTGGTTCCACGCGGCGATGCTGGGCTGGCTGGCGGAGCGGGGCTACCGGCTGGTGCTGGGCTCGATCTTTCCCTGGGACACCTATCAGCCACCGCTGTGGTTCGTGCAGGCCTTCGTGCGGCTCAACGCCCACCCCGGCGGCATCCTGGTGCTGCACGACACACCGGAGCTGAGCCCGCGCACCCAGGCCAGCCTGCGCTGGATCGTTCCGGCGCTGCGCCGGCGCGGCTACAGCTTCGTGCCGCTGGCGGAGCTGCTGGAGGCGGCGGGCTGAGCCAGCTCCCACCAGCGCTCCACCGCCTCCGGGCTGCCGTACCAGCACGGCCCGAAGGCACCGCCATGGGCCACTCCCGCCAGCACCAGCGGGGTGGAGCCGGCCAGCAGGGCGGAGGCCACCGGCACCAGACCGTCGCCGCGATCGGCGGCATCACCGGTGCTGTTGCGGTAAGCGGTGGGGGCCAGGCGCTGGGCCAGCGGGCTGGCGGTGGCCAGATCCAGATCTCCCGCCACCGACACGTACTGCACCCGATCGGCGAAGGGCGAACCGGGCAGGCGCTGCTGCACCAGCTCACGCAGCACCGTGGCCTTGAGGGCGGTGTGGGGACTGCCCAGCATCACGAGCGTGTCGGCAAGGGCCTTGCCGTCGTAGGAGCGGCCCTGGAAGGGGGCGTGATCGAGGAAGAGCCGCAGCATGATGCCGCCGGAGCTGTGGCCGATCAGGGTGATCCTGCCGGTGGGGGATTGCTGCGCCAGGTCCGCAGCGGCGGCGGCGACCCGATCGAGGATGCGCGCCCAGGCGAAGGCGAACACGGTCAGCAGCCATTCGGGCTTGCCCACCGCCACCAGCTGCACGGGCTGACCGCTCAGCTGCTGCAGCCGCGCCACCATCGGCGCATAGGCCTCGGCGCTGATCAGAAAGCCGCCGAGCAGCAGGATCGGTTGGCCGGGAAGGGGCATCGGCGGGGCGCGCAGGCGTGGGGTGCGGCTGAACAGCACCACGATGCCAAACGGGCGCTGCAACGCAGCAGCGAGATGTTGACGTCTCAGCCACAACGAATAGGTTGAAGCTAACGAGCGCGCCAAGCGCTTCCGCCGTTTCAAAGGCTTCGTTCCCTTTCATCCGTTCAGTGCTCGCCGAATGGTCTGACAACCATCGCCTGAGCATCTGAACCAACGGCCCCGCCCTGTTGCGACCCTCAAGCGCCGAGCCCCACAGGGGCCGGTGTCACTGAACGGCGGAAAGGATCTCCCCTCCGATTCCGCCGAACCGCGGCACTTCCGGTGCAGCCAGCGGAGCAGCGCGTTCGATGTTGCCATCACGGAGACACGCACCATGACGACCACCAACGCACCGATGAACAACGCACAGCTGAACGATGCACCGATGAGCAACGACAGCCGCAACGATCAGGACCGGGCCAATGCTCAACTCAAGGAAGCGGTTCTGAACAAGAAACGCGTGCAGATCGAGGCCTGGTCGGCGCAGATCGAGCAGCTGCAGGAGGGCATGAGCGGCCTGGCCGACTCCGTGCGCAGCACCACCCGGCAACGCCTCGACGATCTCAGCAACGCCCGCAACCAGGCCACGGCCCAGCTGGAGCAACTGCAGCAGAGCAGCCAGGAGAACTGGGACGCGCTGCTGCAGCAAAGCGATGCCTTCTTTCACGACCTGGCTGATCGCTTCCATCGCTTCGCCAGCAAGAACGACTGACCGCGGCGCACAACCAGCCGCCAACGCCACGAACACATTCCCCTCCCTTCACCCACACCCAGCCATGACCCTCACCACACCCCAACGTCCTCACGCCCACACCGAAGTGGTGGCCTTCTCCCAGGCGCTCCATGACGCAGAGGAGACCCCCACCGCAGACGCTCACACCCCACAGGCCCGCCACGAAGACTCCGGCAACGAAGACACCAGCAACCAGGACGCTCCCGGCCCGGGCGGCCACACGCCGGCCGGCCTCACCGAAGCGATGCTGCCGGAGATCAACGAATCGTTCTGGCTGCTGATCACCAGCGACGCCCTGCTCGGCGCCAGCCAGCACCAGGTGCTGCGCATGGTGCTCAACCGCACGGCACCCAGCAGCGTGCTGGTGGCGCTGGATGTGAACTGGCAGGCGGAGCACTGGGGTCTGCCCCCTGAAGCGGGGCCCACGGCGGAGGTGCTGCGGCGCTTCCAGCCGCTGGCGGAAGCCGCCGCCTTGATCCGCTGCACGTCGCAGGAGGCGGAGGCCTTATTCTTCAGCCGTGATCCCGAGCGCATCAAGGAGCGGCTGGCGCACCGCCCGGCGGTGCTGGTCACCGATCCGGCAGGTGTGATCCGCTGGAGCATTGGCGGCCACTGCGGGCGCATCGCGGCGGGGCTGGTGCAGAACCCGGACATCTTCCTGGCCGAGATGCTCGAAAACCTCTGCGCCAACCCCCAGCTGCTCGCCACCGCCGGCCGGGGCATCCAAGCCATCGCCGATCCGGATCGGCTCTGCGAGCAATTGCGCAAGGCGGCTGCCGCCTCAGGGGAACGCCGCCAGGAGGCTCGCCCCCTGGTGGCCATGGCCTGAACCGGCGCAGGCGGGAAGCGCATCGCTGCGAAGTGCCTGGGTGAGCGCACCCAGGCCTGGAGCGCGGCAGCACCAACCTCCACCTAACTTCTGTCTGCCCGCTTGAGCGCTGTCCCCATGACCATCCGCCGGGTTGCCTCGATCGGGTTGCTGGCGATGGTGCCGGTCTCGATCGCGGCGGAAGCACTGCACTGGGGTGACTTGGCGGTGTTCGTCACCTCGGCGGTGGCGATTCTGCCCCTGGCTATCTGGCTGAGCACCGCCACCGAAGAGCTCTCGCTGGTGTTCGGCCCCTCGATCGGGGCCCTGCTCAATGCCGTGTTCGGCAACGCCACCGAGCTGATCATCGCCCTGGTGGCGCTCAAGGCCGGCCTGGTGGACATCGTCAAGGCCAGCATCACCGGCACGGTGATGGCCAACCTGCTGCTGGCGCTTGGCCTCTCGATGTTGGTGGGGGGCATCGGACGGCAGGAGCAGGAGTTCAAGCCGGTGGTGGCCCGGGTGAACGGCTCCGCCATGACCCTGGCGGTGCTGGCGATCCTGATTCCAAGCCTGGCGGTGCTCTCGGGCGGCCAGGAGGCGGAGAGCACCGAACCGTTCGGGGCCTTCGTGGCCTGGGTGCTGCTGGGCGTGTACGCCCTCACCCTGCTGTTCTCGCTGCGAACGCACCGTGGCCTCTATGAGGTGGCGGAGGCGGATCTGGGCGAAGACCAGCCCCATGCCCCGAATCCGTGGGTGTGGCTGACGGTGCTGGTGGCGGCCACCGTCGCCCTGGCCTACGAGTCGGAGCTGTTCGTGGGCGTGATCGAAACCGTCACCGAAGGCTTCGGCCTCTCCGCCCTGTTCACGGGGGTGGTGCTGCTGCCGCTGCTGGGGGGCACGGCCGAATACCTCACGGCCGTTTCGATGGCCCGCAAGAACAAGATGGATCTGTCAGTGTCGGTGGCGCTGGGGTCCACCCTGCTGGTGGCACTGCTGGTAGTGCCGGCGCTGGTGCTGATCGGCCCCCTGCTGGGCCACCCCCTGCCTCTGAGCTTTGATGTCTACGAGTTGGTGGCGGTGATCACGGCGGTGGTGGTGAGCAACCTGGTAACCATCGATGGTCGCTCCGACTGGCTGGAAGGCGTGCTGCTGCTGGCGGCCTACCTGATCCTGGCGGCCGGCTTCTACTTCCAGTCGGCCTGATCCGATGACCCCGCCGGCTGATGAACGCCCAGCGATGCCCTTCCACAGCCATGCCTTCTGGGCGGGCGTGAGAGATCTGCCGGCGTTGCAGCTGCTGATCGCCGCGGGGATCACCCTGCTGGCCCTGGTGCTGGGCTTCTCCTGGCTGGCCCTGGCGGCGGCGCTGGTGAGCCTGGTGTTGGCGCTGGTGCGATTGGCGCCTCCTCTATGGAGCCAGCTGCGCGCCCGCCTCGACGACGAGGCCACGGTTCAGACCGTGGCGCTGCTGACGCTGGTGCTGGCGCTGGTGGTGCTGTCGGTGCTGTTCGGCTGGTGGGATCCGTTGGTGCGGGTCTACCGCAGCGGTGACTGGGAGGCGATCGGCGCCATCGGGGAGGGGGTGATCGGCGCCTTCGGGCAGATCCTGGTGGCGTTCGTGGCCCTGGTGATCGCCTGGCGCCAGTTCCAGGTGGATCAACGGCTCACCACCCAGCAGAACCGGATCACCCAGGGGCAGACGATCGACAGCTTCATCCAGGGCATCTCCGAGCTGATCAGCGATGAAGACGGACTGCTGGAGGACTGGCCGTTGGAGCGGATGCTGGCGGAGGGGCGGCTGGCGGCGGTGCTTGGCAGCATCGAAAGCCAGGGCAAGGCCCGCATCCTGCGCTTCCTCTCCCACGCCCGCCTGCTCACGCCCCTGCGGCGCGACCACCGCCTCGGGCGGGCCATCCTCGATGGCGAAGGCAACTACGAGGAAGACCGGCTCGCGGGAGTGCCGGTGATCAACCTGCACCAGGTGCTGCGGGGCGTGGACCTCTCCGACACCGACCTGCGCGGCATTGATTTCAACGGCGCCGACCTGCGCGGCACCAACCTGAGCAACTGCGATCTGAGCGAGGCGAATCTGGCCGGCACCAATCTGTGCGGCGCCAATCTCGACGGCGCAAAGGTGGAGGGCACCCGCTTCTTCTTCGGCCAGCCGGCCAGCGCCACCCCCACCGACGGCCAATGGGCCCTGAACCTGGAGACGGGCGAAGGCTCGGGGGCCCAGGTGATCAATGCCAACTTCTCCGACCTGCGCCAACTGGGCGACGAGGCGCGGATCTACCTCGCCTCCTGGAGCGGCCCCCGTTCCCGCAAAACCCTGCCCGGTGGCGTGAAGGGCATCCCCAACCGGCTGGAACGCCCGCTGCCGGCGCTGCCATCTGATCGGTGAAAGGATGGGCAGTTGCGCCTTTGTGCTGCAACCCACAGAAGGATGGCAGGCGTGGTGTGAGGCGCTACATCCGACAGACAAGAGCTAAATCTTGGCGCCTCAGTGGTACAGCCTGGTCGCTGGCGGGGCAAGTGGCAACTGCAGAATCCAGCCGCCTACTCTGGCAGCCAAAGAGCAGATGATTTGGGTCGCCTTGGACTCAGCCAACCTGACCAGAAACCTAAAGCGAGTAACGATCAGCTTAGTCGCGACATCGAGCATGTTGCTGCCACTTCATGTTCGCGCCGACATTCGGGACAAGCAAAGTTACTGGTATGGCTTTCTTGTCGGAAGCGGTATCACGGTATGTGCGCTGTTGGATATCGGTTTGCTCTCCCGCAACGACGCCACTGATTGGTTAACCGAGATTTTCACGCAAAGATCCGATATCCCCAGTGCCGCCATGGAATCAGCCAAGCAGCATCTTGCCGAAGAGTTAGGGCCCAAGGGCTGTCCCGTCCCCCGCTGAACGGGAAGGAATCCGCATCTTCGTTGACGGGTTCAATTCATTTCGGCTAGCCGAGGTCAGCTTGATCGCTGCAGTGCCAATCAATGGCTGCGCAGATCAAGCCTGTGCGATGGCGCCTCATGCCCGTTCTCGTCAATCAGGCAGTTGTCTGCTCCGCATAGAGTGCCTTCCTCTTCTGCCTGTGCTAGTGCCACTTGGTTGGATGATTGCTCCTACTTGCTGATCGAATCCATGCAGTGACGTCCAGCTGGCTGCTCGTCCTTTGCAGCAAGCGCCTGATAGATCCCCGGTCGATGGCGAACCTCCCGCGGACCGGCATGATGGAGTTATCAATAATGTCAGCTAGTGCCATCAGTGACAAGCGAAGCCAGTGTTGATCTCCCTCTCGACGACTGCTGCAGCCGCTGGGGGATTAGCCGAAAGGCCGTCAAATCCCGTGCTTCCGCCTTGGGGGTCGATCTGATCAGGGAATCGAGCACACGTACGGTGTGGCCCGGTGATCTCATCCGCCTGGGCGATCAGCTGCACCAGCACTTACAGAGGAAGGGCTGCACCCTCTCCAATTTCATGGCCTCAGTACAGCCAGAAGCTACCACCAGTGTGAGCATTGAGGCCCTGTCAGTGATGGCATCAAAAGGCACCAATGATCAGCGTAAAGCCCTAACGTTGCCGCCAGCAACAGCTAGCAGCGAAAGCATCCTGGCCCTAGCCGCCTTGGTGGCAGCCATACAGCCGACGCCCAGGTCGAATCCCCTGGCGGTCGCCCGTGGCTTAGCTGAAGCGGCCAAGCTGGGAGCCTGGATCACCAGCGATGAACTGGCTCACCTGCTCGGCCTATCTCGCAGCACTGTTTCCAGCTGGAGCACCAGCCATAGCCCTCGCCCTGGCTTCATGCTGGAGCGCCGCAAAGTAGGCGTATCGGTCTGGTGGAAGGTGATACCTGAGCCAAAGCCGAAGAAAGGAAAGCCGTCGAGTTAGTCGTGCGAGTAGCTATTGCCATGAATAGGAGCCCCAGGTCCAGTGAGGCGCTTTCTGCACTGCTCTTCGAAAGCCCTGGCCAGCATCACCAATCCAGCCAACCTATTCAGTCAACGCAACGGATCACCAGGCATTTTCCCTTAGAGCTGGCAATCACAGCAGCAGGATCCAAAGCGAAGTCGCAAAGCAGGGCTTGCGCATCACCAGGAGATCCTTCTGGCTGAAAGTGGCGGAACCCCGTTCGCCGAACCCCGCACGACTGCACCACTCCCATCACCTCTAGATCCCCACTCCCCTCCACAAGCGCCAGAGTGGGTTCATTCACTTCCCCTCCCATGGCCCCCACCCGTGAGCAGATCCTGGCCGCCTCCGCCGGCTGGGTGGCGGTGGTGCTGAACGTGGTGCCGGGGCTGGGCGCCGGCTACCTCTACCAGCGCCGCTGGAAGGCCTACTGGATCACCTCGGCGCTGGCCACCGCCTGGTTCGTGGCCGGGGCCGTACTGGCGCAGGACGCCGAGGCGGCTGCAGAAGCTCAGAACCAGCTGGTGGGGCTGCTGGGTCTGGTGCTGCTGGCTGGGGTCACCGCCACCGAGGCGGGCCTGGCCGTGAAGCGGGTGCGCCAGGACGGCTGACGCGCCTCAGCGCAGATACCAGCGCAGCAGCGCCAGCAACTGGCCGGCGGGCCCCAGGCCGGTGATCGCCTCACCGATCAGGGCCGCCGCGAAGCCGAGCATGGCCACGCGGCCATTGAGCAGTTCCACCCCGGCCAGGGCCGCCGTGTTCCAGGGCCGGCGGGTGGTAAGCCCCTCGCCGAAGCGCTCGAGTGGCTCGTACTGGAAGGAGTCGGGAGCCATCGGGGAAGCGCACACTGCGATTGAGCCTATGGGCGCTGGGCTGGCCTCTGCCTCAGCTCACTCTTTTCACGATGGATGAACAGCTTTTCAAGCAGGGTCCGAATAGGTTTAAGTCTATAAGTGACTCAAATCGTGTTCCTGCGTCGAGTGCTCTCGGCACTTGCAGCCCTTGCCATCGGCGTGACCGGCTGCCAGGCAGCGGATCGCGTCACCATTCCAATTGCCAGTTGGGCTGGCTTTCAGTACTTCCACCTCGCCCACGAAAAGCAGCTGGATCAGAAGGCGGGGCTTCTGATCGACACCCTGGGCTTTCCCGATCCGCCTGAGATTGTCAAGGCCTTTGAAGAGGGCCGTTTCCCGATCGCCCAGCTCACCACGGTGGAAGCCGTGGACATCTGCAGCCGCCAGCCAAAACGCTGCCCGGTGGTGGTGCTGATCCTTGATGAATCCCGTGGTGGCGACAAAGTGGCCGTGCGCCGCTCGCTCGGCACGATCGCGGCCCTGCGGGGCAAGCGCGTGGCCGTCACCCCCAGCACCCTCGGCCCATTTGTATTGAGCCGGGCCCTGGCCCGTCATGGCATGAGCCTCGCCGATGTACGCATCGTGGCTGTGCCCCTGGCCGACATGGGGCGCCGTCTCGTCAGCGGGCAGATCGACGGGGCGGCCTTCTACCCTCCCTTCAGTGATGCGGTCCTGGACGGCGGCGAGGCCGTCACGGCCTTCACAAGTGCAGAGATTCCCGGTGAAATTTTTGATGTGCTTGTGGTGGATCCGCAGTACTACCGCACCAACGTGAAAGTGCTAGGGCGCCTAGTGCGGGCGTGGCAGCAGGCCCACGATCTGGCGGATCGCGATCCCGAAGCGCAGGAAATCATGGCCAAGCGACAGGGTGTGAGAGTTGAGGTGTTTCGCGAATGGGAAAAAGGCCTTCTCTATCTCTCACTCTCGGAGCAGCGGCCCATGCTGTTGCCCGGCGGCAAGCTCGAACGCAACCTGGCCTTCGTGCTCGCCGTGCAGAAGCAGCTGGGTTTGATCCGTGGCCGCGTGCCCCTGCCGAGGGTGAGCACGGAGCCGATTGATCTCGCTCTGAAATGACACGGCCGGTCCGCACCGTCCAGACCTGGCGTGAGCGGTTTGGCACCCTCACGCTCTCCAGCCGGCTCACCGTGCTGCTGCTTGGTGTGGGTCTCACCCCGATGCTGTTCTCCCAGGTGGTGGCGCTCAGCGCCTACCGGGAGCGCATCCTCAGCCACCACCTGGATGCCACCGAGCAGATGGCCAACGGCAAGGTGGAGCAGTTGCAGGCCATACTCACCAGCAAGGGCCTCGAGCTTGATGCGTTGGCTATGGAACTCCATCGGCAGCCCGTCCCGCCCCAGCGGATTTTGGCACAGCAGGCTTCCCGGCTCAGTTTTGAAGAACTGCTGCTGATCGATCGCGGCTCAGGCCGGGTCATCGGCGCAGCGGTGAATCTCGCCCTGATCGGCAAGTCGCTGGCGGGTCCGCTCCTGCGTAACTGCGGCCTCAACAAGCTGGTGGAAGGAATGGGAACCTGGAGCCACCTGACGGTGCTGCCCCTCAAGCAGGATCCCTGCACGGAGGAACCAGCCACCTGGATGGCCGTGCCGCTCAAGGACCACGCCAATCAGAATCTGCTGCTGGTGGGGCGGTTGGAGGCCGCCTCCTTCCGCGAGGTGATCAACAGGCGTTATGAGCGACTGAGTCACGGCGCTGAGGCGGATCTGGTGATCGAACAACGCCGGGGCGACGGGTGGCAGTTCCTCTCCGTGCCGATGGGGCAGGCCACCAAGGACTCCGAGGCTCTGAGCTACCAACCTTCTTTGAGCGGTGGTCTGACGTTTTCGGAGCGCCAACTGGGCAACGGCGGGGCCGGCTACCTGCGCACCGGCAGCGGCACATTGAAGCTCGGTGCCTGGCGGCAGATCCCGCAGAGCGATGTGGCGGTGCTCGTCACCATCCCCGAGGCAGAACCACGGCTCGACAGCCAGTTGCTCACCCAGCAGTTGCTCATGTTGCTGGCGACCACCGCCATCCTGGTGACGATGGCCGGCGTGGCGCTCGGCCGGCGCCTTGCAGGTCCGATCCAGAAGCTGCACCAGGCGATTCAGGGGTTCGATCCTGCCGATGAAGCCAGCCTCACCCCGGTGGTGGTGAGAGGCCACGATGAGATCGCCTCCCTGGCCAGCACCATCAATGCGCTGGCCCTGCGCATCAAGGAGCGCACCAGCAACCTGCGCAACACCAAGGAGCAACTGCACGCTTACATCCAGACGGCGCAGACCACCCTGCTGGCGCTTGATTTCGAGGGCCGCGTCACCCTGCTCAACAGCAACGGCTGTGCGCTGATCGGCATCGCCTCCGATTCCTGGAGCGGCCTCAACTGGCTCACCGATGTGGTGGATCCCGCGGATCAGCCCTTGCTGCGCCGCTGGCTCAACGAGGCGGCCGCCTCCAGGCTTCCCCCAGAGGGAGCGTTGGAGTACCGCGTCTGCACCAACCAACGCGGCACCCGCTTGATGCGTTGGCACCTGAGCCTGCTTGATGGCGCTGAGGGCCAACCGATCGCTCTTCTGGGCTCCGGGGAAGACATCACCCGCCTGCGCGCCCAGAAAATCCAGCTGGAGCAGGCGCGCCAGGAGGCGGAGGAGGCGAACAGGGCTAAGAGCGAGTTCCTCTCGCGCATGAGCCATGAGTTGCGCACACCCATGAACGCGATCATCGGCTTGTCGCATCTGGCGCTGCGAACGGGGCTCAACCCGCACCAGCGCGACTACCTGCAGAAAATCAGCAACGCAGGCCAGGGGTTACTGGGGATCATCAACGACATCCTTGATTTCTCCAAGATCGAGGCCGGCAAAGTCACGCTTGAGGCCGTCGATTTTCAGCTCGATGCGGTGCTCTCCGATGTGGCCACCCTGATCGCCGACATGATCTTCGCCAAGGGCGTCGAACTCCTCTTCCGCGTCGACGACGACGTACCCACCTGCCTCAACGGCGATCCGCTGCGCCTCAACCAGGTGCTGCTCAACCTGCTCTCCAATGCCGCCAAGTTCACTGAGCAGGGCCAGATCCAGCTGCAGGTGAGCGTCGGCGAACAGCAACCTCAGCAGCTGGAGGTGGAGCTGGTGTTCCGCGTGCAGGACACCGGCATCGGCATGACCGAAGCCCAGATGGGCAACCTGTTCCAGCCCTTCACCCAGGCAGAGCTGTCCACCACGCGCCGGTACGGCGGCACCGGCCTGGGCCTGAGCATCTGCCAGCGGTTGCTGGAGCTGATGGACGGCTCCATCGCGGTGAACAGCGTGCCTGGTGAGGGGTCCTGTTTCACTGCCCGCTGCCGTTTTCGTCTCGGTGCTTGCGCCACTCCGCAGGCGTTGCCGGAGGCCCTGGGCCAGATGCGCGTGCTGGTGGTGGATGACAACCCCTTGGCCCGTGAGGTGATCACGCAACTGCTGCACCCACTCCCCCTGCGCTGTGATGCCACTGGCAGCGGCGCCGAAGCCCTGGCCATGGTGCACGAAGCCAACGCCCACCAGCAGCCCTATGGCCTGGTCCTGCTGGATTGGCAACTCGGCGATCAGCTGGATGGCCTGCAGGTGGCCGCAGACATCCGCGCCAACCCGGGGATCCAGCAGCCGAGGATCTTGCTGATCACGGCCTACGGCGGCGAAGACGCCTGCCAGCTCACCCCTCCGGGGCTGCTGGATGGAATCCTGTGCAAGCCGGTCCGCTCCTCTGAGCTGATGGACCATCTCACTGCCATGTTCGATGGCGGCGACAGCGCGGGATCGGCGGCGGCGGCGTCAGCCTCCACACAGGGCCAGGAGTTGGCGTGGGGTCTGCAAGGCCTGAAGGTACTGGTGGTGGAGGATCACCCGATCAATCAGCAGATCGTTTCTGAGTTGCTCACCATGGCCGGTGTGGAGGTGAGCGGCGCCAGCAATGGTGTGGAGGCTCTGGCCTGGCTGGAGCAGCAGCCGTTTCCCCCCTGCGACCTGGTGCTGATGGATCTGAACATGCCCGAAATGGATGGCTGGGAATGCACCCGTCGCCTCCGTGCCGATGCCCGCTGGCAGCAGCTACCCGTGCTCGCCATGACCGCCCACGCCATGCGGCAGGAGCGCGACCGTTGCATGCGCATCGGCATGCAGGACCTCATCACCAAACCGATCGATCCGGACCACCTCTACGAACGGCTGCACCACTGGAGCGGCCGCCACTGTCAGGGCCCAGGTGAACCAGCTCCAGCCTCTGCCCAGCCGGCCGTCCCCCAGCCCGCGCCAGCCGATGAAGAATCACGGCCGCAGAATCCGGGACTGGATAGCTCGGAGCTGAATGGTGCGGAACAGGGAGGTCCGCAGCTGAATCGACTGGCCTTGGAAGGCTTTGATCTGCCCGGAGCGCTCAAGCGGGTGGCTGGCAACCGCGCTCTTTACTGTCAGCTGCTGCAGAGCCTGGTGCACAGCCAGGCGGATGCGGCCCAGCGGCTGGAGGCCGCCCTTAACAGCAACAATCTGAAGGAGGCGGCACTGATCGTGCACTCCCTCAGAGGGGCGTCCGCCAATCTGGGGGCCACCTCCCTGGCGGAGGCCGCCACGCGGCTGGAGCTCGAACTCAACCAGCAGCTCTGCCACAGCCACACCAGGCAGACCTTTGAGGTTCAGCTGCAGCTCACCATGGCGTGCATCCGCGCGGCCTTCGCGATGGAGCCGGCAGAGGGCACCGCCCCCTCACAGGAAGGGCCGGCAACAGCAGTGCTGAGCCTGGAGCAGCAGCACCTGCTGGGGCAGCTCGATGCTCTGCTGGCCGCCTTTGATGGGGAAGCCCTGGAATTCATCAGCCAGCACCGCGAGGCCCTGATCACGACCCTGGGATCGGCGGGCTTTGAGCGCATGGCCGCGGAGCTGATGCGCTTTGATTTCTCGGCGGCGCGCAGGGCCGTGCAACAACGCGTTCCTCCCTTGCTGCAGGCCTGATCCATGACCCATCTCGCCGACAGCCTTGGGCAAAGCAAGCCCACCGTGCTGGTGGTGGATGACACGCCGGAAAACCTGCAGGTGATGAACGGCCTGCTGCGTGGGCTGTACAAAGTGCGCCTGGCCACCAGTGGCGGACTTGCCTTGGAGTTGGCCCTGCAGACGCCCCAGCCGGATCTGATTCTGTTGGACATCATGATGCCGGATCTTGATGGCCATGAGGTATGCCTACGGCTCAAGGCTGATCCCGCCACTCAGGACATTCCTGTGATCTTCCTCACAGCGCTGAACCAGGAAGTTGATCAGAAGCGAGGCTTTCTTGATGGCTGCGTGGATTATATCACCAAGCCCTTCTCCCCCGACATCGTGCTGGCCAGAGTGTCCACCCATGTGGCCCTGAAGCGCGCCAGCGACCTCCTCTCTGATCACAACCGTTACCTGCGCGAGGAAGTGGAGCGCCAGACCCGCGAGGTCCAGAAGGTTCAGGACGTCACGATCCTGGCGATGGCATCACTGGCGGAAACCCGCGACAGCGAAACCGGAATGCACCTGCGCCGCACCCAGAACTACATGAAGATTCTGGCTGAGCACTTACACCGGCACTCCCCATACGCCAGCCAGCTAAACAAAGAGATGATCGAGTTGCTCTATAAATCCACACCGCTTCATGACATCGGCAAAGTGGGCATTCCTGATCACATCCTGCTGAAGCCAGGCAAGCTCACCCCTGAAGAATTCACGGTGATGAAGAAGCATTCGGAGCTGGGTTCCCACATCATTGCGCAAGCAGAAGGTCTGCTGGATGTCCCCAGCAGCTTTCTGCGCTATGCCCGCGAGATCGCCCACTACCACCATGAGAACTGGGACGGCAGCGGCTATCCCGAGGGGCTGCAAGGAGAAGCCATCCCCCTGTCCGCCCGTCTGATGGCCGTGGCCGATGTGTATGACGCCCTCATCTCCAAACGCTTCTACAAGGAGGCCTTCTCCCATGAGGAAGCCACCCGCTTCATCGAAAGCCAGGTCGGCCGAAAATTCGATCCTGTGATCGTGGAAGCCTTCCGCCAGGTAGCCGATCGCTTCGCCACCATCGCCGCCACCTTCAAAGACAACAATTCCGCGCCGCCCCTGGCCGCCCTGCCTCCGCCCGCGCCGTCCCTTTCCCCATCGCCGGGCATGGCGGACGAAGGGGAAAACAGCCCGGCGTTCTGCTGAGCAGCCAGGAAGCCTGCCGAACAGAGAAGAAGCTTGGTGAAAAGAAAGCGGGCGGCGGGAATCGAACCCGCATCATCAGCTTGGAAGGCTGAGGTTTTACCACTAAACTACGCCCGCAGGGATACAGGTGTATCACTCGGTTGCCGTCCTGGTGTGGCCCACGGTGCCACTGCCTTTGCGGCTGAAGCATTATGGCCTGCGTGAAGCCACCGGCCGTTGACCGTTGTTCCTGATCCGGTCGTCCCTTCCGCCAACCCTGCGGCCATGAGCTCCACCACCGGCGTCAGTGACGCCATCGATGCACCCAGGGGGTTCCAGCGCCGCATGTTGGTGGCCTATGGCCTCGGCGATGCGGGCACCGGCATGGCGGCGTCGCTGATCGGCTTCTACCTGTTCATCTTCTATACCGCCGCCGCCGGGCTGCCCGCCTGGATGGCGGGGCTGGTGCTGATGCTGGCCCGCCTCTGGGATGCCATCAACGATCCGGTGGTGGGCTGGCTCAGCGATAAGACCCGCAGCCCCTGGGGCCCGCGCCTGCCCTGGATCCTCTGGAGCGCCATTCCGCTCGGGATCGCCATGGCGATGATGTGGTGGCTTCCGCCCGGAAGCCTCTGGGTGAAGTTCGGCATCTTCCTGGCCATCTCGGTGGTGGCCAACAGCCTTTACACCTGCGTCAACCTGCCCTACTCCGCCCTCGCGGCCGAGCTCACCACCGACACCGGCCTGCGCACCCGCCTGAACACGGCGCGGTTCACCGGCTCGATCATCGCCGGGCTGGTGGGCATCGTGCTGGGAGGGCTGCTGCTCCAGAACCACCAGGACCCCGGCAGTTACTTCAAGGTGGGCGTGCTGTCGGGCAGCATCATCGCGGTGTTCACCCTGGTCTGCGCCTGGGGGATCGCCCCGGCGGCCCGCCACTGCCAGCGGCCCAACAGCCAGCAAGGGTCCACCCGCCGCATGCTGCGCCGGGTGCGCGAGAACGGTCGCTTCATCAAGGTGCTCGGCCTCTACCTGATGCTCTGGTGCGCGCTGCAGATCATGCAGACCGCCGCCCTCATCTACCTGCCGGTGGTGATGCGGCTGCCGGAGAGCTGGAGCAACTGGATCCTGCTGCCCTTTCAGATCAGCACTCTCGTGGGGCTGCAGATCTGGAACCGCTTCTCCCACCGCTACGGTCGCATCCAGGCGCTGCACCGGGGCACGGCGCTCTGGATCGGCGGATGCCTGCTCGCCATGTTGCTGATCCCCCTCGATCCCGACCTCTCGCCCGTGGGCTCCTGGATGAACGGGCTGCGGCTGGTGGCGCTGCTGGTGGCCATCCTGGTGGTGGGTCTGGGCGCCTCCACCGCCTACCTGATCCCCTGGGCGCTGCTGCCGGATGCCATCGACGCCGATCCTGAAAAGCCCGCCGGCCTCTACAGCGCCTGGATGGTGTTCACCCAGAAGATCTGCATCAGCCTGGCGTTGTTCTTCTTCGGCAACCTGATGAGCCTGAGTGGCTACGTGGCGGCCAGGGGCATCGTCCAACCCGACACGGCCCTGATCGCGATCCGCCTGTGCATGGGCCTGATCCCCGCCACGCTGGTGGTGCTGGGGCTGATCGTGATGCGGCGCTGGCCTGAGCGTGGCGCCCACCTGCTTCAGGCCCAGCCATGAAGTCACCGCGCTGGCTCAACCGCCTCGGCAGCAGTTGCCTGATCGGCGGCCAGACCGTGGCGGCGATCGGCAGGGGGCGCATCAACGTCAACGACCTGTTCGAGCATCTGCTGGAGGCAGGGCCCGGCAGCTTTCTGATCGTGTTCATCACGGCGCTAGCTGCAGGAACCGTGTTCAACATCCAGGTGGCGGCAGAGCTCACCAAGCAGGGGGCCAGCGTGGCCGTGGGAGGCATCCTTTCGGTGGGGCTGGCGCGCGAGATCGCACCGCTGCTCACCGCCACCCTGCTCACCGGGAAGGTGGCCACTTCTTACGCCGCCCAGATCGGCACCATGAAGGTGACCGAGCAGATCGACGCCATCACCATGCTGCGGACCGATCCGGTGGAGTACCTGGTGGTGCCGCGGGTGCTGGCGATGGTGGTGATGGCCCCGGTGCAGTGCCTGGTGTTCTTCGTGGTGGGGGTCTGGTCGGGCCAGGTGAGCAGCACCTTTCTCTTCTCGATCCCGCCCACCGTGTTCTGGAATTCCGTGCGCAGCTGGATGACCGCCAGCGACCTGCCCTCGATGCTGATCAAGGCGGTGGTGTTCGGCCTGCAGATCGCCGTGATCGCCTGCGGCTGGGGCCTCACCACACGCGGCGGCCCTAAGGAGGTGGGCACCAGCACCACCGGCGCCGTGGTGATGATTCTGGTCACGGTCAGCCTGATGGATGTGCTGCTCACCCAGCTGCTGTTTGGCGCTTAGGCCGCCGGCTGCCCAGCATGGAACCTCCGCCTCTCTCCGCCGCCGCCATGACCTCCCCCGCCGCCACGCTCGATCCCGCCGCCGGAACGGTGCTCGCACCCCGCTACGGGGTGCCGCTGGGGGTGGTGGTGCTCGGGCTGGCTGGCCTGGCCCTGCTGCCGCTGTGGTCGGGGGCGCTGTGGCTCAGCGGCGTGGTGGTGCTGTTCGGGCTGTTCCTGCTGCTGCAGGCCGTGCTGCTGCGCCTGCAGTTCAGCGGCGATGCCCTGCTGGTGTGGCGTCAGTCCACGCTGTTGCGCCGCTTCCCCTACGACGAATGGATCGCCTGGACCGTGTTCTGGAACCCGGTGCCGGTGCTGTTCTATTTCCGTGAACAGCGCAGCATTCACCTGCTGCCGGTGTTGTTTGATGCCACCACCTTGCGCCAACAACTGGAGCTGCACGTCAGCACCTCGCCATGACCGATCCCAGCGTGCCGCCGGACCAATCCCCGCCGCCCCTGAGCGTGCCTGAACCGCCTGCGGCCGAGCCCTCGCCTGCGGCCGACCCGGCCCCTGTAGCCAAGCCATTCGAGCCCTGGCAGGCGCTCGCCCTCAGGGAGCTGCAGGAGCGGCGCGCGGCACTGGAGGCGGAGATCCAGGAGCTGGAAACCCGCCGCAACCAGCTGCAGAAGAGCCTGGTGAGCAGCTTTGATGGTCAGGCCGATGCGATCGCCCGGCGCCTGAAGGGCTTCCAGGACTACCTGGTGGTGGCGCTGCAGGATCTGGCCGGCCAGGCCGAGCAGATGGAGCTGGTGGTGCAGCCGGTGGTGTTGCAGCCCTCGCCACTGGATCAGCCGGCGGAAGTGGCCGCCGCGGCTGCCCCTTCCGCCCCGGCGGCGGCGGGGCTGTTCAGCGAGGACGAAGACCTGATCCGCAGCCAGCTGGAGCGCTTCCAGGGCCAGCCCGATTTCTACGCCGATCCCTGGAAACTGCGCCGCAGCCTGGAAGCCCCTGCCGCGGCTCTGCTGGAGGAGTGGTTCCTCTATCAGGGCGGGCGTGGCGCCCACGCCAGCGCCGGCAGCCGCAGCCGCAATGCGCTCACGGTGGCGGCGGCGGTGGCGATCCTCGGCGAGCTCTACGGCGAGCGCTTCCAGACCCTGGTGCTGGCCGGCCAGCCGGAGCGGCTGGGGGAATGGCGCCGCGGCCTGCAGGATTGCCTCGGGCTCAGCCGTGAAGATTTCGGGCCCAACAGCGGCGTGGTGCTGTTCGAGCGGCCTGATGCCCTGATCGAGCGCGCCGACCGGCTCGAGGAGCGCGGCGAGCTGCCGTTCATCGTGATCGATGCGGCCGAACAGGTGGTCGACGTCCCGGTGCTGCAGTTCCCGCTCTGGCTCGCCTTCGCCGCCACTCCAGCGGAACTGGCCATCGACGAGGAGCTTCTGTGAATCCCTTGCTGATCCTGTCCGTGCTGCTGGCGGGCTACCTGCTCGGCTCGATCCCCAGCGGCTGGCTGGCGGGGCGATGGTGCGCCGGCGTCGATCTGCGCCAGCTGGGCTCCGGCTCCACCGGCGCCACCAACGTGCTGCGCCAGGTGGGCAAGGGCCCGGCGCTGGTGGTGTTCCTGGTGGATGTGCTGAAGGGAACGGCCGCCGTGCTGCTGGCCAAGGCGGTGGTGGAGCCACTCGGCGTCTCCGCGGCCGGCGATGCCTGGGTGGTGGCGGCGGGGCTGGCGGCCCTTGCCGGCCACATCTGGCCGGTGTGGCTGGGCTGGCGGGGGGGCAAGGCCGTGGCCACCGGGCTGGGCGTGCTGCTCGGTCTGGTGCCCGCGGTGGGGCTGGCCAGCTTCGGGCTGTTCCTCGTCACCCTCACCCTCACCCGCATCGTGTCGCTCTCCAGCGTGGTGGCGGCGGTGGGCCTGCCGCTGCTGATGCTGGGCTCCTTCCAGAGCGCCGGCACCGGGCTGCGGCCCGCCTATCTGGCCCTTGCCCTGCTCACCACCGTGCTGGTGCTGTGGCGCCATCGCAGCAACCTGGCCCGGATCATGGACGGCACCGAGCCACGCATCGGCGCAGACAAACCCAACACCCCGACCTGAGGCAGGAGCTGAGAGCCTGGAGCCGAGAACCGGGCGCCGCTTCAGCCCAGCGCCCGGCTGCGTTCAGCGGCCGCCAGCACCGCCTCGATCAGTGCCGAACGCACCGAGCCCCGCTCCAGCTGGCGCAGAGCCGTGATCGTGGTGCCGGCCGGGCTGCTCACCATGTCCTTGAGCTGGCCGGGATGCAGGCCCTTCTGCTGCAGCAACGCCACGGTGCCACCCGTCATGGCGAGCGCCAGCTCCTGAGCCAGCGCCCGCGGCAGGCCGGCGGCCACGCCGCCATCGGCGAGGGCTTCGATCACCACCGCCATCAGGGCCGGCCCGGAGGAGGCCACCGCCAGCAGCCCATCGAGCTGAGGCTCCGGCAGCTCCAGCACCTGCCCCACCCGGCCGAACAGCTGGCGCACGCAGTGACGTTGCCCATCGCTGAGCTGCTCTCCCCAGGCCAGTCCAGTGATGCCGGCCCGCACCAGGCAGGGAGTGTTCGGCACCGCCCGCACCACGCGCCAGCCGGGAAATGACGCCTGCAGGCGAGCCAGGCTGACCCCCGCCAGCACGGAAATCAGCAGGGGGCACTCGTCGCGGTGCCCTTGGGATGTGGAGCCGTCCTCTGAGGAGGAGGCTGCGAAGGCGTCACCGTGCTCTGAGGGCGCTGCTGGGAAGGCGGAGGCTGCTGAACCAGAAGCTGGGGGTGTGGCCGATGCCGCGGCGGACGCCCCTGATCGGCTGTGTGCCGCTCGAACTGCCGCCGCCGCATCTGCAGCCGCCGTGGCCGCCGCCGCGAGCTGTTGCGGCTTGACGGCCAGCAGCACCACCGGCGCCTGCCAGGCCGCAGCCGCCTGCCCATCGGCGGCGGCAGAGACAGCCACCTGCAACTGCTGCTGGAGCCGCTCGGCGGAGGCAGGGCTGGCCACCACCGCCCGCACGGCAGCAGAACGAACATCCCCCTGCTCCAGCAGCGGCAGCAGCAAGGCCTGGGCCATCTGCCCCAGGCCAATGATCCCGAGGCCCGACAGGAGGGGCTCAGAGGCCCCGGCGTGCTCGGTCATGGACCGGTGGCGGTGGCGGGAAACGTGCTCAGGAGACGTGCTCAGCCGCCGACGGCGAAGTCGGAGCGGCCCCAGGCCGGACTGGGGGCCGCATCGGCATCGGAGCCGGTGTCGCGGGTGGAAACGATGGTGGGAGAGGAGGGCTCCTCCATCGAGGCGGTGGTGACCGTGACGCAGCTGGGCGCGAACAGGAAGATGCTTTCGCCCACCCGCTCCTGGTGGCCGTCGATGGCGAAAGTGCCGCCTGCCACGAAATCCACGGCCCGCTGGGCCTGATCCGGCTCCATCATCGTGAGGTTGAGGATCACGGTCTTGCGGTCACGCAGGGCCTGGATGGCACGGGGCATCTCATCGAAGCTGCGGGGCTCCATCAGGGTCACCTCCGCGGCCGTTGCCGACAGGCCCGGCATGCCGATCACATTGCTGCCGGGGAAGAGGTCGTCGGAGCCGAAGGGGGAGGACAGGGCCAGGGCGCTGCTGCTACCGACCTGCGTGGCGCGCGACTGGGCGGTCTGGGCCTGGTCGTCACCGGGGTCGTAGTCAAGTTCGTCGTACTCGCCATCGAGATAGTCGTCACCGGAGACGACGGCACGGAGGCGGGAGAACAACGACACCTTTGGTTCCTTCGTGAGGTCAGTACCTGAATAGCGTCCCACGCTCCCAGTTGCAACTGGTCGCAACCCTTGAAATCACTGGATTCATGCTTCCGCCGGGTGGCGAACGCCCCCACCGCCCCCAGCGAAGGCGGCCTCAGGCCCCCGCCGTGATTGGCCGGGGCAAGCGCGTTGCGCAGGCCCGGGGCGGCCCCGAAGTCCCCGTGGGGCCCCGGTCAGGCCCCACGGGGGCCGAACAACACCGAGCCGAGCCGCACCCAGGTGCTGCCGGCCGCTACCGCCTCGCGCCAGTCGCCGCTCATGCCCATCGACAGCTCCGGCACCCCCAGCCGGGCCGCCAGCGCGGCGCAGGAGCTGAACAGGGCACGGCTACCGGCTGCATCCAACCCAAGCGGCGCGATCGTCATCAGGCCGACCACCTGCAACGGCGCCAGCGCCTGCAACTGGGGCCAGAGCTGGTCGAGCTCCTCGGGCTCAAACCCGGCCTTGGTTGGATCGGGCAGCAGCTTCACCTGCAGGAACACCCGCGGCTGCAGGCCCTCCTCGGCGGCGATGCGCTGCAGGCGAAGCGCCAGCGGCAGGTTGTCGAGCGAGTGGATGGTGCCGAAGTGGCGCAGCACCCCACGGGCTTTGTTGGCCTGCAGGCGACCGATGAAGTGCCAATCCAGGGGGGGAAGATCCGCCAGCTCCAGCTGCTTGGCCTCGGCCTCCTGCAGGCGGCTTTCGCCGAAGCTGCGCTGCCCGAGCGCGGCCAGGTCGCGGATGCGCTCGGCCGGCTGCCCCTTGCTCACCGCCAGCAGGCGGGAACCGGACGGCAGCTGCTCCTGCAGGGCCTGCCACCGCAACGCCAGGGCCGCTGGAGCGTCAGCGCCCATCTCAGATGAAGGTCTGGTCGAACAGCTGGCGCCAGTGGCCGAGTTTTTCGCTGCGGTCACGCCGGGCCCGCGCCAGGTTCTGCTCGGCGTAGTGGCGGGCATCCATCAGCGGAATCACCTCGAAATGGGCGCCGCGCGGCTGCGCCGTGACCAGGAAGAACATCCGCTGGGCGTAAAGGGTGGCGAACAGATCGCGGCCCTCTCCGGCCGGTGCCACCCAGTAAAGGAGCCCGAAGGTGGGATGGTTGAGATATCGCTCGGTACTCGACTCAGCGCTCACTGATGGTTTGTTCGGCTACCAATCACAGCGCACCGTACTGCCACCGCAGCCCAAGCAGCAGGAGCAGCAGCAAGCAGGCCATGAGATTCAGACGTCGGGCCACGGGCACCCCCAGCCGCAGCTGCTGCGGCGGCACCCAGCGGCCGCCCCTGGCCACCAGCGCATCGGCCCCCTGCTCGGCGCGCAGCAACACGTTGGCCAGCAGCCGTTCCGCCACCGCCAGCCCCAGCCCCAGCACTCCCTTCCAGCCCAGTCGCCGCAGGTTGAGTGCCCGGGTGGCGATCGAGCGCAGAAGGTTCTGCAGTTCCTCCTGCACCAGGGGCAGGAAGCGCAACGCCAGCAGCAGGATGAAGCCGAGCCGCTCCACCGGCAGCCCCAGCCGGCCCAGGGGGGTGAGGCCCCAGCTGAGCGCCCATACCAGTTCTTCCGGCGGCGTGGTGAGCAGCAGCAGGTTGGCGCTGTGGATGAGGGTGAACAGCAGGGTGGCGCTGTTGAGGCCGAGTTCCGCCGAGCGGCGGTTGATCACCAGTGGGCCCAGCGGCAGCGGCCCCAGCTGCACGGGCCCCCAGCGCAGCACCTCCCAGGGCTCACCGCTGCGTTCGACCGGCGGTGCCCCCGGCGGCGCCGGCGCCAGGCGCAGCTCGGCCGGATCGCGCGAGAGCTGAGCAGTGCCCGCGCCACCGGCCGGCAGCAAGGCAGAGAGCAGCCCCACCAGCAGGCTGAGGGCGAGCAGGAGAGGCAGGTTGCGGCGCCACAGCCGCCACGGCAGCCCGCAGAGCGCCGTGATCAGCAGCAACGCCCCCACCAGCGCCAGCCGCCAGACGGGGCCGGACAGGATCGGTGTGATCAGGAACGCCAGGGTCCAGGCGAGCTTGAGGCGCGCATCGACGCGGCGCAGCCAGCCGCTGTCACCATCGACGTACTGGCCGATCGGGAGCTGCTTCAGCCAGTCCATTCAGTGCTGCAGGAAGTGGAGCCGCTTCACGGGGTGGCGGAACGAGCCTGCTGACGCGCCTGTTCCTTCTCGGCGTCGCGCTGCTGCTTGCCGCGCCAGAACAGCTTGATCGGCGAGCCATCGAAGCCCAGACCCTGCCGGATCTGCCGCTCCACGTAGCGGCGGTAGGTGTCGCCGAACAGCTTGGGATCGTTCACGAACAGGGTGAAACTCGGTGGCCGCACCGCCACCTGGGTGCCGTAATAGATCCGGCCCTGGCGGCCACCGCGGCTGGTGGGCGGCGAGCGCCAGCTCACGGCCTCCTGCAGCACTTCATTCACCACCGAGGTGGTGACGCGGCGCCGGTGCTGCTCGACCGCCAGCAGGGCCAGCGAGAAGATGCTCTCCACCCGCTGACCGTTGAGAGCGGAGGTGAACAGCATCGGTGCCCAGTCGAGGAAGTAGAGCTTGGCCCGCAGATCCTTTTCCATCGCGGTCATGGTGTGCGAATCCTTCTCGATCGCATCCCACTTGTTCACCACGATCACGCAGGCGCGGCCGTCTTCCTCGATGCGGCCCGCCACGCGCTGATCCTGTTCGGTCACCCCATCGAGTGCGTCGATCACCAGCACACAGACGTCGCTGCGCTCCACCGCCTTGAAGCTGCGGGTGATGCCGAAGTATTCGGGCCCGTAGCTGACACTGCGGCGGCGGCGGATGCCGGCGGTGTCGAGCAGTTTCCAGAGACGACCCTCCCGCTCGATCGTGGTGTCAATCGTGTCGCGGGTGGTGCCGCGGATCGGGCTGACGATCGCCCGGGGCTCACCGCAGATGGCATTGAGCAGGCTGGATTTGCCCACATTCGGCCGGCCGATGATCGCCAGCTGGATCGGCTCCTCCGTTTCCTCCGCGTCAGCGGGAGGCAGGAATTCGATCACCTTGTCGAGCAGATCGCCGGTGCCGGCACCATGGATGGCCGAGATCGGAAACGGCTCACCCAGGCCCAGGCCCCAGAAGTCGGCGGCCATCGCCAGGCCCTGATCGGGCGACTCGCACTTGTTCACCGCCAGCAGCACCGGCCGGTTCTGGCCGCGCAACCATTCGGCGATCGATTCATCTGCCGCCGTGACCCCCGCCTGGCCATCGACGATCACCACGGCCACCACCGCTTCGGCTAAAGCAAGGTTGGCCTGTTCGCGGATCTCCGGGAGAAACTCACTGTCGTCGTCGAACACCAGGCCGCCGGTGTCGACCACCTTGAAGGTCCGATCGCCCCAGAACCCTTCCTGGTAGGTGCGGTCACGCGTGACACCGGGCTCGTCGTGGACGATTGCCTCCCGGCTGCGGCACAGCCGGTTCACCAGAGTGGATTTGCCCACGTTGGGGCGCCCGATGACGGCGACGACTGGTAGCGCCAAAACGTAATATCCCGATCAACGATCTCTTTTCGACCTTACAGGCTGACTCAGCTGTGGCCGGCCTGGAGAAGTGTTGGCGGCGTCACCCCGCAACTCCGAGACCTGGAAGCAGGAACCTTGCACGTTCGAACCTTTCAACACCGTTGAGCCGCTGTGGCGGAGGCGCCACCCACACCAGACTGCGGCCTGACCGCCAGAGCCGCGCGCTGCCATGGCCAACCCTGCCTTTCTTCATCGCCGCTCGCCCGTGTTTGCCGGGCATGCCATGGTCACCTCCAGCTCGCCGCTGGTGACCCGCGTGGGCCTGCGGGTGCTGGAGCAGGGCGGCAACGCCGCCGATGCCGCGGTAGCCATGGCCGGGATGCTGGCGCTGGCCGAGCCGATGATGAGCGGCCTCGGCGGCGACACCATGGTGCTGGTGTGGTCGGCACAGGACCAGCGGGTGCTGGGTCTCAATGGCAGCGGCATGGCCCCGAGCGGCGCCAGCCTCGAGCGCATCGGAGCGCGCCCCTTGATGCCGGAGCACGGCGCGGCCTCGGTCACCATTCCCGGCGCCGTGGATGGCTGGTGCACCTTGCTGGAGCGGTTCGGCACCCAGTCGCTGCAGGAGCTGTGGGAACCGGTGATCGCTTATGCGCGCCAGGGCTACCCGGTGGGCGAATCGATCGCGGGGTTCTGGGCCGTTGGCGCCGCGATGCTGGGGCAGAGCGCCTCATCGGAGCTTCGCGAGGTGTTTCTTCCCCATGGCAGCCCCCCGCAGCCGGGCCAGCTGATGCGCCTGCCGCAACTGGCCGACTCCCTGGAGCGCGTGGCCCGGGAGGGCCGCCAGGGCTTCTACGAAGGGCCCGTGGCCGAGGCGATCGCCACCACGATCAGCGCGGGCGGTGTGCCCAGCACCACAGCCGACGTGGCCGCCCAGCAGCACCGCGCCGAATGGGTGGAGCCCCTGAGCGTGGGCTACCGCGGCCGGGAGGTGCTGGGCCTGCCACCCAATTCCCAGGGGGTGGTGGCTCTGCATGCGCTTGGCCTCCTCGATGGCCTGCCCCTCGCCGCGATGGACGAGGCGGAGCGGCTGCACCATGAGATCGAAGCGATCCGCCTCGGCTTTGAGCTGGCGATCGATGGGGTGGGGGAGCCCACCCCATCGATGCTCGAACTGGTGCGGCAGCAGCTCAGCCCGGACGGACTGGCCGCCGCCCGCCGCCGCATCACGGCCCAGGCCCGGCCGGCCACCCGGCCCCAGGGCGGCCATTCGGGCGACACCAGCTACGTGTGCGCCGTGGACAGCGAGGGCAACGCCGTGTCGTTGATGACCAGCATCAGCGGACTGTTCGGCTCCGGGCTGGTGGCGGGCGACACGGGCGTGCTGCTCAACAACCGGGCCGCCCAGTTCTCCAGCCAGCCGGGCCATCCCAATGCCCTGGCACCCGGCCACCGGCCGCGCCATTCGATCCTGCCGGCGATGGTGCTGCGCGAAGGGCTGCCTGAATTCGTGATGGGCGTGATCGGCGGCAACGCCCATCCCCAGGGGCTCACCCAGATCCTGGTGAACGCCCTCGATCTGGGCATGAATCCCCAGCAGGCCGTGGATGCCCCGCGCTTCAAGCTGATCATGCAGAGCGGTGCGGTCCACATCGATCCGCAGTTCAATCCAGACGTGGGCCACGAGCTGGTGGCCCGCGGCCATCAGCTCGGCGATTCCTATGGCTTCGTGGGTTTCAAGGGGGGTGCCCAGATGGTGCGCCTCCATCGCGACGACTCCGGCCACTGCACCAGCCTGGAGGCCGGCGTGGATCACCGGCTCGATGGGGTGGCGATGGGGATCTGAACGGGCGGGGCCTGCATGGCTCGGGGGCGGTCCGCCGGCTACTGCACCGGCAGATCTCCCGGGTGCCCCGCCACCGGATCGGCCGGCTGCGGCAGCAGCGGTGGCAGCGGCCCTGTGTCCGGCAGCGGTTCGCCCCGCTCGGCCAGGTGAGCCAGCAGCCAGTTCACCGCCGTGGCGCGGCGGGTGCGGCGGGGAAACAGCTCGCCGATGCGGTAGCCGGCGAAGCCCAGCTGGTGTTTGAGCAGTTGCTTGTGGGCGGCGGCAATCGAGCGGGTGAGCCGCACACTGGCCGGACGCTCCGCGATCAGCGGCGGCGCCTGCGGGTAGGCCAGGGCCCAGTCGTCCGGTGTGGCGGCGGTGGCGCGCCACGGCGCTGGCCCCTGTGCGGCGCTGGTGGTGACCTCTGCCCCGATGGTGGGCTGTGCCATGACGTCAGCCTCAAAAGCCAGCCCATCCACCAGCCCGTCAGCGGGTGCGTAGCCCAGCCGCTGCCAGACCAGTTCGCAGACGAAGCGGTCGCTGGTGCGGTCGTCGAGGATCAGCTGCAGCAACTGGAGACTGAGCGGATGGGGGGAGGGGGCAGTCATGGCGAGGCGGCGGGTCAGCAGGTCAGCGAGGCCGTCGTCGGGCGGGTCAACGAGGCAGTTGTTCGGCGGGTCAGGGCGGCCCTGGGCAGCGGGAAGATGAACCTCTGATGACCCTGCCACCGCTTCCACTTCAGCTTCAGGGCCGCGGCCAGCCGCGCCAGCTCCGCTGCCGGGTGTTCCAGTCGCCCCTGGCGGGGGTGAGCGACCAGATCTTTCGGGGCTTCGTGCGCCGTTGGGCTCCCGACGCCCTCCTCTATACGGAGATGGTGCACGCCACCTGCCTGGAGCGGGGCCACGGCAGTGAGAAGTTCGAGGCTCTGGCCGGCGAGAGCGGGCCGATCGCGGTGCAGCTGTTCGACCACCGTCCCCAGGCCCTGGCCGAGGCCGCCCGGCGGGCGGAGGCGGCGGGCGCCTTCCTGATCGACATCAACATGGGCTGCCCGGTGCGCAAGGTGGCGCGCAAAGGCGGCGGCAGCGGCCTGCTGCGCGAGCCCGCGCTGGCGGCGGAGATCGTGGCGGCGGTGGCGGCTGCGGTGCGCGTGCCGGTCACGGTGAAGACGCGGCTGGGCTGGTGCGGCAGCAGCGCCGATCCGGTGGCTTTCGCCCTCGGTCTGCAGGAAGCCGGTGCCGAGGCGCTCACCCTGCACGGCCGCACACGGGAGCAGGGCTTCTCCGGCAGCGCCGACTGGGCCGCCATCGCCCGGGTGAAGCAGGCCCTGCGCATTCCCGTGATCGCCAACGGCGACGTGACCTCCCCCGAAGAAGCCCTGCGCTGCCTGGCCATCACCGGCGCCGATGGGGTCATGGTGGGGCGAGCCACCCTGGGAGCCCCCTGGCTGGTGGGCCGCATCGACGCGGCCCTGAGCGGCCGGCCGGTGCCACCGGACCCCTCGCCGGCCGAGCGGCTGGCCCTGGCGGCCGAGCACCTGCAGGCGCTGGTGGCCTACCGAGGGGCGAAAGGCCTGCAGATCGCCCGCAAGCACATGGGCTGGACCTGCCAGGGCTTCGCCGGCGCCGCCCAACTGCGCCATCAGCTGATGCGCGCGCCCACCCCTGCGGAGGCCAGGGCACTGCTGGAAGCGGCAGCGGCTGACACCGTCGCTGTGTTGGCTGACGGGGCAGGAGCGTCAACACTTGACTGGGCCGGTGCTGGGCAGGTGCGCAGCTCGAAGTTGCAGGAATAGATCGCCGGTTTCTGCCAGCTGAGTGGGATTTCCAGCAGGTCGCGGGTGCCGGTGATCGCCATCACGGCAAAGAGCACGGAGGCGAGCACGTTGGCGGTGATGTGCAGGCGACGCATCCGCAGGGAGCGGAAGATCTCCGCCTTGGAGGCCAGCGAGAACAGCATCAGGCCCGTGAGCAGCACGCCGGCCCAGTAGTGGGAGCTCCAGAAGGCAGGGCTGAGCGGGTTGTCGCTGAGGCGCCAGATCTCCGGCTGGCTGCCGAGGCCCAGCAGGCCCACCCAGGTGAGCAGGGCGAAGCTGGCCCGCAGCGGCGCTTTCTTCGCCCGCCAGAGCCCCAGCAGACTCGCGAAGGTGCCGGCACTCACCAGCAGCAGCAGCGCCAGACGTCCGGCCCCGCCAGTGAAGGGGGGTTCCGGCACCACGAACTTGCTGATGAAGGAATAGAGGAGGGCGATCAGCACCGCCACCACGATGCCGGCGGTGAGCCAGCGGCCATGGTCGGCGTGCTCCACCCCCACGGTGGGCGGCTGTGGGTGGATCTTGAGCCGGCGCTCACGGGCCAGCAGGCCGAGGCGGATCGTGGCACCCACCACGGGATACACAAACAGGATGACCAGCACCGGATGCAGCAGCGAGAACCAGTCGATCGGGGTCATGGAGCAGGTGGTGGGGGGTGGGGAAGCCAGCCAAAGGCTGTCACAGCCGAGGGGCGCCGGCGCTAGGGAAGTACCGACGGCCAGCCGGATCGGATCAGCAGAAGCGAAAAGTAGGGCCGCTGCTCGGAGGGCACCGCATCGGCCGGCACCACCAGCTGATCGGGCCAGCCCACCCGCTGGGCGAACAGGGCGTCCCCAAGGAGCCCGCGCCGTTCCAGCAGGGGCCGCACCCAGCTCCAGCGGTGGCCCAGCTTGAGCAGGGCCAGGCCGGTGCGCGCCTGCGGGGGCTCCAGGGCGATGGCGTCGAGCAGGGTATCGAGCACCCCGGGCGCATCGGGCGTGGGGCGCACCAGCAGCCCCTGCCCCTGCAGGGCCAGAGGCCAGTGGCCTGCGGCCGCCGCCGCTGCCACGGCGGGGATGCCGGGGATGAGCCGCACTGGGCAGGCGGGGTGGGCATCGCGCAGAGCCAGCAGCACGTACGAGGCGCTGGCATAGAGCGACACATCCCCCTCGCAGAGCAGCACCACCCGGCGGCCAGCGGCCACCGCGGCCGCCAGCGCCTCAGCCGCAGCCCGCCAGGCCTGACGGCGCGGCTCAGGCTCCGCCACCATCGGAAACACCAGCGGCAAGGTGGCCTGCTCCGGATTCAGCCACGGCGCCGCGATCGCCGCGGCCATTCCCTCCCCACCCGCCTGGGCCACCGGGTAGGCCACCAGGTCGGCAGCGGCGATTGCCCGCACCGCCGCCACGGTAAGCAGATCCGGATCGCCCGGACCCACACCCACCAGCGTGAGCCCCGGCAAGGCAGCGGCGCCGGTGGGGTCGGGCAGGCCTTGAAGGCCTGGCAGGCCGGGAAAACCGGAAAAACCGGGGGAGCCTGGGGGCACCGAGGGGGCCTCGCTCATTGGGTGCTGCCACCACATCCGTGGGGTTCATCCCATCACGCCGTGGCGCCAGCGGCTCAGCCCATGGGCCACGCGCCAGTGGCGTGCTCAGGCCTTGCGGCGGCGCCGCAACACACCCGCACCTCCGGCCCGCAGGGCTTCCATAGGCTGGAGCCATCGCCCGTGCCGCACCCCGATGACTCTGCTTGCCATTCACCAACTGCCCAGCGATGGCAACGCCGCCCCTGACGCCACCCCCTGCCCGCCCACGTTGCGCACCAGCGACGGCGACCGGATCCGCCAGGAGCTGGAGGCCCGCGGCATCCGCTTCGAGCGCTGGCCGGCCCGGGCCTCCACTGGCGAGGCCACCACTGCCGACGCGCTGCTGGCGCTCTACGCCGAGGAGATCGCCCGACTGCAGAGCAGCGGCGCCTATCCCACGGTCGATGCGATCCGCCTCACGCCCGACCATCCGGATCGGGTGGCGCTGCGGCAGAAGTTCCTCTCGGAGCACACCCACAGCGAGGACGAGGTGCGCTTCTTCGTTGAAGGGCGCGGCCTGTTCTGCCTTCACCTCGGTGATGAGGTGCTGCAGGTGGTGTGTGAGCGCAACGACCTGATCTCTGTTCCGGCGGGCACGCCCCACTGGTTTGACATGGGGCCCGAGCCCCACTTCGCCGCCCTGCGCTTCTTCGACAACCCGGAGGGGTGGGTGGCCACCTTCACCGGTGAGGCCATCGCCGAACGGTTCCCCCTGCTCGACGAACTGCTGGCCGCGGTCTGAGGCGAGGCGAGCCGGAAGCGGCAGCCCAGCAGGCTCAGGCCACGCCCACCGAGTGCATCCGAACCAGCCCTGGATCGGCCAACACTCCTGTGAGGGCCTGAACCTCCGCCAGCGCCAGCTGCTCCAGCCGCTCCACTGTGGCTTCGCGGCTGAAGCGCGCTTCGGCCAGTACCCAGTAGACCCCGAAGTGGCGCGCCTCGCTGGCCAGCAGGTCGCCGTAGAGGGCCGCCAGCTCCGGATCAGGGCTGTGGGCAGCCAGCAGAGCCATGCGTTCGTGGCTGCGGGCCTCGATCAGGCCGGCCACCAGGAAGCTGTCGAGCATGCGCTGCGGCTCGCCCCGCCGCACCTGGCCGGCCAGGGCGGCGCCGTAGGGCGGGGCTGCCAGGGCGCGCAGGGCATGGCCTCGCCGCTCCAGCAGGGCCTGCACGCGCTCGAAGTGTTCGAGCTCCTCACGGGCCAGGGGGCTGAGCACCGCGGCCAGCTCCCCGTCGGAGGGGTAGCGGAACATCAGCTGCAGCGCCACGCCCGCCGCCTTGCGTTCGCAGTGGGCATGGTCGATCAACAGCAGCTCGGGGTGGGCCAGGGCCTGCTCCAACCAGGCGTCGCTGCTGGGCGCCGTCAGCCATTTCACCCGGGCAGGTGCGGCCACGGACACGCCGGCCGCCAGCGGCAGGGAAGCGGTGGTGCTCATGCCGGCTCCTGGGCGCGCAGGTGGGCCACCAGGCCGTCGAGGCCGAGGCTGTAGCTGGCGGGCCCGAAGCCACAGACCACGCCCACCGCCCGGTCGGCCAGGGTGGAGTGGTGCCGGAACGGCTCGCGGGCGTGGACGTTGCTGAGGTGCACCTCCACGAAGGGCAACGCCACCCCCAGCAGCGCGTCACGGATGGCGATCGACGTGTGGGTGTAGGCACCGGCGTTAATGACGATGCCGTCGCAGACGCCGGCTGCCTCGTGGATGCGGTCCACGAGGGCACCCTCGTGGTTGCTCTGAAAACAGGCCAGGTCCACCCCCTGCGCCGCTGCCTGGGCCGTCAGCGCCGCGTTGATGGCTTCCAGGGTGCTGACCCCGTAAAGCCCAGGCTCACGGCGCCCCAGCAGGTTGAGGTTGGGGCCGTGAAGCACGAGCAGCTGCATGGGGAAGGTCGACTGGTAAGTTTCTCGGGTGGAGCGGGTCGGTGCCCGAGTGGTTAATGGGGGCGGACTGTAAATCCGCTGGCTCTGCCTACGTTGGTTCAAATCCAACCCGGCCCACCTTCCACATGCCCTTGTAGCTCAGCGGTAGAGCACTCCCTTGGTAAGGGAGAGGTCACGAGTTCAAGTCTCGTCAAGGGCTTCCTCCCAACCCTTTCCGGCCATTCACTTGGACCTTCGGGCTGCAGATCCCCTTGGCAAGGTGTGGCCAGGCGGTCCCCATCGCCGGGAGCGCCCGGGCGGCAAACTCTCAACGGCTGCCACCCCGCCATGGGCGCGATCCTGCTCACCGTTCTCACCGCGCTGCTGGGCTTTGGCCTGGGCAAGGGCGTGCCTCGGCTGGTTCAGCGCTCGGGCAGCCTGGCTCGCCGTTCGCGGCTGAGCCAGCTGGCCTTCGGCAGCCTGCTGCTGCTGCCCTGGCTGGTGGGGATCGCCCTGCTGCTGCTGTTGCCCTTGCGCCCTGCACTGCTGCTACCTGCGATCGGCTACGGCGTGGGCATGTGGCAGGGGCGGCGCAAGCTGGGGCTGTAGCCGTCGGCGCGGCTGACCGCCTCGGCCGAAGACGCGGATCCCCCAACTGCAGCACGCTGTGTTCAGCCATAACCGATTGCGCAACACCGGCCCACCGCACCCTGCGTCTCTGCACGCGTTGAGTACACCCCGGAACAGCATCAGGCCACTGCCCCAACATGATGGCGACGCTTGCACTGCAACCGCAGAGGAGCAGGAGGATCGTCCCAGTGGGGGCGACGGGCGGAGTTGGGGCCGGATCGCTTGGGGAGGATGGCCCGCTGCTGGCGTTGCCAGGTATCCGTGGTGGTTCCTGCCTGCTTGTCACAGAGGGCAACCATCGATCCGCAATGGCGTTGATTGAAATGCTGTCGAATGCCTAGGCGCACTCACTCACGAAGTCCCTGCCAAAGACTCAGCTCAACACCCTTGCAACCACACCCCCCGATCGAGATCACCGCTGTGCAATCGCTCCCCTTCGAATCACGCGGAAGGTGAGATTGATGCGGTCACGTGCGACCCGCCGTCGCTGGGGCACCTGATGCAACCAGTGCTGTTGCGTGGGTGGATCCATCACCAGCAGATCGCCTTCGCCCAGTTCAAAGCTCAGCGGTGACTCTGCATCTGCGGAAGGTTGCCGGGGCTTGAGCCGAAAACTGCGCGCCGCCCCGAGGCTGAGGGAGGCAATCGGTTGATCGGGATCAAGTTCGGGCTCGTCGTCCGCATGCCAATCCAGCTTGTCGTTGCCGTCGCGGTAGTGATTGAGCAGCAGGGAGTTGAAGCGGCAACCGGCGGCGGCCTCCACCTGCCGGCGCAGCTGCCGCAGCGAGGCGGTCCAGGGCTCGATCGCCTGGTGAACACCGCTGTAGGCGTAGTGGCAACCGGGATCGCCCATCCAGCAGGTGAGCCGCGGAATCGGATGGGTGCGGCCGAACAGGGTGATGTGCTCCTGGCGCCAGGGCACGTCGGTCCGCAGCTGAACCAGCCAGGACGCCGCATCCGCCAGCCACAAGGGCCAGTAGCGCAACGCCAGTCCCTCCCGCGTCACCGTCTGAGGGGTGCCGGCCGGCGGCGTTGACTGCAGGAGATCGAGTTGCTGTTCCATCCTTCTCGCCCTCACCATCGCGCTGGAGGTGTGGCCGCCAGCCGCTCCCACACCCGCTCCAGCCGGCCCCGTGGCCGGGTAGCAGCCGCCATGCTGGAGCTACTCTCGCTCGCCCGCTCCCATGACCGCCTCCACCGCCATGCCCATGGCGGACATGCCCGCCGTGGCCATGCCCGCCGTGGACAGCCTGCGTGAGCCGGTCAGCCAGGGGCTCACCCGCCCGCTGGCCTGGCGTCGCGAGCAGCTCGCGCGGCTCACGGCACTGCTCGATGGTGCGGAGGAGGCGATCCTTGCGGCGCTCGCCGCCGACCTGGGCAAGCCTCCGGTGGAGGCCTATTTCGAAGTGGTGGCCGTCCGTCAGGAGCTGCGCCTCTGCCAGCGCCAGCTGCGGCGCTGGATGGCGCCCCGGCCAGTGCCGGTGCCGCTCAGCCAGAGGCCGGGCCAGGCCCGGCTGATGCCTGAGCCGCTCGGCTGCGTGCTGATCATCGGCCCCTGGAATTACCCCTTCTCGCTCACCCTCCAGCCGCTGGTGAGTGCTCTGGCAGCGGGCAACAGCGCCGTGCTGAAGCCGTCGGAGCAGGCCCCGCACACCTCGGCCCTGATCGCCCAGCTGGTGGCGCGCCACCTGGAGCCCGATGTGGTGCAGGTGGTGGAAGGAGACGGAGCTGTGGCCAGCGCGCTGCTCCAGCTGCGCTTCGATCACATTTTCTTCACTGGCGGCGGCCGGGTGGGCCGGCTGGTGATGGAGGCGGCCGCGCGTCACCTCACCCCGGTCACCCTGGAGCTGGGCGGCAAGAGCCCGGCCATCGTGCTGGCCGACGCCGACCTCGACACCACTGCCCGTCGCCTGATCTGGGGCAAGGGGCTCAACGCCGGTCAGACCTGCATCGCCCCCGACCATCTGCTGGTGGAAGACTCAGTGCGGCCGGCGCTGGTGGAGCGGCTGACGCGGGAGATCACGCGCTGCTACGGCGACGACCCGCTGGCGTCGCCGGATCTGGCCCGCATCGTCAACCGCCCGCAGTTCGAGCGGCTGTGCGGCCTGCTGGAGGGCGCCAGGCAGCGGGGGCAGCTGCTGGCCGGCGGCCAGATCGATCCGGAGCGCCTGCGCATCGCCCCCACTCTGCTGGCGGTCGATGCGGCCGACGATCCGCTGATGCAGGAGGAGCTGTTCGGTCCCCTGCTGCCGGTGCTGCCTGTGGCTTCGCTGGATGAGGCAATCACCCGGGTGCGGCGTGGAGCCAAGCCGCTGGCGCTCTATCTGTTCAGCAGCAGTGCCGCCGCCCAGGAGCAGGTGCTGGCAGGCACCAGTTCGGGGGGCGTCTGCTTCAACGACGTGGTGATGCAGGTGGGGGTGCCCGAGCTTCCATTCGGTGGCGTCGGCCCCAGCGGCATGGGCCGCTACCACGGCCAGTCGGGCTTCGACACCTTCTCGCACCTGCGCAGCGTGCTGCGGCGCCCGTTCCGCTTCGATGTGCCGCTGCGCTATCCCCCCTACGGCGACCGTCTCGGCCTGATCAAGCGGCTGATGGGCTGAACCGGACCAACGATTTGGCGCCGGGGGACTGGCGCGCCAGAGGGTTCTCCTTAAGGTTCATCCAGCTGACCGTTGCCCATGCGCCGCGCCATCGTCGCCCTGGCCCTCGCCCTGCTGCTCCCGTTGCCGGGACTGGCCGCCCAGCACGTGGTGAAGCCCGGGGAGACGCTCTCGGAGATCGCCGAGCGCTATGGCGTGTCCCTCAACCGCCTGATGCAGCTGAACGGCATCAAGGATCCGGATCTGGTCACGGCCGGCACCCGCCTCACCGTGCCCGGTGGAGCCAGTTCCGGCGCCGGCTCTTCCGCTGGCGGGCGCGGCAGCTACACCGTGAAGCCGGGCGAAACCCTCTCCGAGATCGCCGACCGGCTGGGCACCACGGTGCAGCGCCTGATCGAGCTCAACGGCATCCGCGACCCGGACATGGTGGCCGAGGGCACCCGCCTGGTGGTGCCCGGCGCCCCCGCCGCCGCCCGTCCCGCAGCGGTGAACAGGAACGCCCGCGAACACACCGTCCAACCAGGTGAAACCCTCTCCGGCATCGCCGATCGCTACGGGGTGCCGATGTCGCGGCTGATGGCGCTCAACAAGCTCAGCCAGCCCGACGAGATCCAGGCCGGCAGCCGCCTGGTGCTGCGCGCCAGCACACCCGCACCCGCCCGCGCCGCCGCCAAGCCCGCGCCGGCCAAGCCCGCAGCTGCCAAACCCGCACCTGCGCGCCCGGCACCAGCAGCGCCACAACCCAAACCGGCACCAGTGGCCGCCAGGCCGGCGCCGACAGCGACAGCCCAACCCAAACCGGCACCCGCAGCCCAGCCGGCGCCCGTGCGCCCCGCACCTGCTGCCACGGCTACAGCAGTCCAGCCCAGGCCGGCAGCGGCAGCCGCCACCCAACCCGCGCCCGCTGCCACCCGCCCGGCCCCAGCAGCAGCAGCCCCCCAACCCAGGCCAGCGGCTGCGGCAGCACCCGCCCCCCGTCCCAAACCGGCGGCCACTGCGGCCAGATCGGCCGGCCCCAAACCGCCGGAATGGCGCACCTACGGCCCGCTTCAGGTTGACTTCGCCAACTGGCAGCCTTTGGGCGGCAGCATGGTGGCCCCGGCCCTGAACAGCGCCGGCCAATCGATTTTCCTGGCGGTCAACTGCACGGCCGGCAAGCTGAATGCCACCGGCGAAGCCGGCGCCTGGAAGAGCTGGGATGCCCCGCAGAGCGAGTTTGAACAGCAATTGGTGAGAGACCTCTGCAGGGTCGGCGGCGGCTGAGCCCCGTCCAGCCCACGCGTGCCGGCCCGCCTGCCGCTCATGCCGCCCAGCGCAACGGCCATGGCTCCTGCAGATAGCGGCGTCCGGCCTCCCGGATCCAGAGCCGCTGGCTGCCGTCGTCGCTTTCGCTGATCAGCTCCTCCTGCACCAGCCGGCGCGCCAGCCAACCCCAGCGCTCTCCCTCCGCAGCGGCGGTGTCCTCGGCACCGGAATGATCGGCCAGGTCATCGGCCAGCCGGGGGAGATCCAGGCCCCGGCGCTCCTGCAGCAGGGTCAGCACCTGCGCCGCGTGCGCCGACCAGTCGATCGACACCCCACGGCTGTGGCAACGGTCGCAGCGACCACAGGGGGGCACCAGCTCGCCCACGGCCTCCAGCAAGGCCTGCTCGCGGCAGCCCGTCCCCTCCGCCACCGCCTCCATGCGCCGCAGCTGCTGCTGGGCCAGTTCCAGCCGCAACTTCTCCTGCTCCTGCTGCTCCGGCGCCAGCTGCCGGCCGGAGGCGCGCATCGCCCAGCCCAGCGAGCGCCGGTCCATCGGATCAAAGAGCACCAGGCAGCGGGCGGGCTGGCCATCACGCCCCGCCCGCCCCGACTCCTGCAGGTACCCCTCCGCGCTGGCAGGCAGATCCAGATGCAGCACCAGGCCCACATCCGGGCGGTCCACACCCATGCCGAAGGCCACCGTGGCCACCAGCACCGGCCGTGGATGGTGCTGGAAGTGTTCGAGCGCCAGCAGGCGACTCTCAGGGTCCATGCCGGCGTGATATGCGATCGCCTCCACCCCGGCAGCCGAAAGCCGCGCCGCCCAGTGCTCCACCGACCGCCGTGTGCGGGCATAGATCAGCACGGCTCCAGACGCCGCCGCCACCGTGTCGAGCACCAGCGGCAGCGGATCCGGCGGGCGCCGCTGCATGGCGTACACGAGGTTCGAGCGCCGGGCGGAGCGCACCTGCACAAGGGGGCGCCGCAGCTGCAGCAGCCGGATGATGTCGGCGCGGACCCGCGGCGCGGCCGTGGCGCTCAGCGCCACCAGGGGCACACCGGGACAGAGGCTGCGCAGCTGCCCGAGGCGGCGGTAATCCGGGCGGAAATCATGGCCCCAGGCGCTGATGCAGTGGGCCTCGTCCACCGCCAGCGCCACCAGCCGGCCCTGCTCCAGCACGTCCTCCAGTAGGGCGCGGGTGGCTTCCGCCTGCAGCCGCTCCGGTGCCAAGTAGAGCAGGCGCAGGCGATTGTCGGCGAGGCGATGCAGAAGCTGCCGCCGCGACCCGGCATCGAGCCCCTGGTGCAGGCAGGCGGCCGGGATGCCGCGGCGCTGCAGCTGCGCCACCTGGTCCTGCATCAGGGCCACCAGCGGCGACACCACCAGCACCAGGCCCTGCCGCACCAGGGCGGGCAGCTGAAAACAGAGCGACTTCCCGCCACCGGTGGGCAGCACCGCCAGACAGTCGCGCCCCGCCAGGAGGGCCTCCACCACCGGGCGCTGACCGGGCCGGAAGCGCGACCAGCCGAAATGACGCTCCAGGGAATCCTCGAGCGCTTCCATCGCCAAACCGACCACAGCCCTGGTGCGGCCCGACCTTAGCGGCCCCAGATCTGGTGGCCAGGCAGGCTCATGGCAAGGGCGGTGCGTCCAGCTGGTCGGGGCTCTCCTCCACCAGCTGCAGCCGCACCCGTTTGCCGCCGGCCAGCTCCCCCAACGACACCCGCAGGGTGCTTCCGCTCAGGCTCTGGAGAACGGTCAGCATGGCCCGCAGGTGGGGCGTGCTGCTGCCGCTCTCCACCCAGAGGCGCTCCTGCAATCCCCCCAGCCGTCGCCAGCTGGTGTGCAGCTTCAGCACGGCACTTTCGAGCTGTTGCGCCTGCCCCACCGCATCGGCCAGCAAACCAAGAGCGTCGAGCCGCTGAGCCTCCTGCAGGGCTTTCTCCAGTTGCAGCTCCCCTTGCTGAAAGGCGCGCACCGCAGCCCCGGCCTCGGCCGCCTTGCTCAGCCAGCGGGCCGTGCTGGTCACGTCCCTGACCCGGTCGAGCTCGGGTTCATCCCGCAGCGCCTGGCGCAGATCGTCCTGCTGGGCCTCGGGCAGCTTGGCCAGCTCCTTCACCAGTGGTGCAACGGCCCGCGGGGGCAGCAGGTTCTCCTGGGTGCGCTGGCGGATCTCCTCCGGCAGCAGCGGGCTCGTGGCCGCTGTGAATTCATCAGAGAGGCGCCGCACCTGCTTGCGGGTGATCTGCTGCCCCTCATTGGCCGCTTCACTGATCATCAGCTGCACCTCCGGGTCGGCCTGGGCCGTTTCGAGGAAGGCGCGCTTCGAGAAGTTGTTGACGCTGCTTTGCTCCAGCGGCCCATCACCCACCAGGCTTTCGGCAGACTCCGCCAGCTGGATCAGGCCATAGGCCCGGGTCTTGCTGATCTCTCGCTCCCTGAGCCATTGCAGGAAGCCGGTACCCCGGCCCTCACCGCCGCGAACCTCGCGGTCGCGCACAGCGCGCAGGATGCGTCCCCGCCAGATCTCCGTCTGCAGGTCGAAGCGGTCGCACACCCCCCATGCTTCCTCCAGCCGCGCCAGGAACTCCATCGTGCTGATGTCGTCGCGCTGGGGATCTGGGAGCTCGAGATCGAGGATGGGAGGCTCCAACAACAGCGGGGCGGCAGCAGCCGATCGTGCCACGCTCCGCCCGCCCCCATGGCGGCCCTGCTCCGGCGACGACGATTCATGACACGGGCACCTTTGGGCCCGCCGGCCTCGGGTATCTTCCGACTGGCAATCAACCTTCTCCAGCGCAGCGATGGCCATCTCCCGCGGCGACAAAGTGCGCATCAAGCGACCCGAGTCCTATTGGTTCAACGACGTCGGCACCGTGGCGTCGATCGACACCTCCGGCATCCGCTACCCCGTGGTGGTGCGCTTCGAGAAAGTGAACTACACCGGATTCAGCGGTTCGGAAGGCGGCATCAATACCAACAACTTCTCCGAAGCCGAGCTCGAGAAGGCCTGAAGCCCAATCCCGGGGGCACATCCAGCATCTGCAGGGCTGCCCCCACACACGGTCTGATCTACAGGCGATTGCTTCCCAGGCCAATCCAACACGTCGGGCCCCACTGCTGGGGCCGCCCCTATCCAGCAGCTGGCTTGAGTGGTCTATCCACCATTCTCCAGCTGCACAACAGCAGATCAGAGACGTCACTGCCATCTCGGGCTTGATTCTTCAGCTCGATCCATCAGTCCCCCTACAGCCTTGGGCTGTTCTGTGCGTGGGCGTTCCTCTGGCCGCCTACTCCCCCTCGACGCGGGCAACCCCAGAGGCAGCCCCGCACCTGTGGGCTCGGCAGGTCGGCATGGGAGCCTGAAGCAACGCGCCAGAAACCGTCTTGCCGGAGCTGCCTGAAGTCGAAACCGTGCGTCTCGGCCTCGAGCGACAGTTGGCGGGCTTCACGGTGGAGCGCGTCAGTGTGCTGAGAGCAAGGGCTGTGGCCCATCCCGCCGACCCCGAAGCGTTCTGTCGTGCCCTTGAAGGCACCCTGGTGGGTCTGTGGCAGCGCCGTGGCAAGTATCTGTTGGCCAGCCTCAGCCGCGATGGCGAGCCCGCCGGCCGGTGGGGTGTGCACCTGCGCATGACAGGCCAGTTTCAGTGGCTTGATCACGAGCGCGAACCATGCAGCCACACGCGCGTGCGGTTCCACGACTTCCAGGGTCACGAACTGCGCTTCGTGGACACGCGCAGCTTCGGCCAGATGTGGTGGATTCCTGCGGGCAGCGAGCCCAGCCAGGTGATGCACGGCCTCAGCCGGCTCGGTCCTGAACCGTTCAGTCCGGCGTTCAACGTCACCTATCTGCAGCAACGCTTGAAAGGGTCGCAGCGGCCGATCAAGAACGCGCTGCTGGATCAGGCGCTGGTGGCCGGCATCGGCAATATCTATGCCGATGAATCTCTGTTCACCGCGGGCATCGATCCGCACACCCCCAGTGGCAGGCTTGGAGTGGCGCAGCTCCGCCGGCTCCACCAGGCCGTGGTGCAGGTGCTGCAAACGAGCATCGGAGCGGGAGGCACCACCTTCAGCGATTTCAGAGATCTCAGCGGCACCAATGGCAACTACGGCGGCATGGCCTGGGTGTACCGACGCGGCGGCCAGCCCTGCCGGACGTGCGGAACACCAATCCAACGGGAGCGGCTGGGTGGGCGAGGAACCCACTGGTGCCCGTCCTGCCAGCATTGAAGTGCTGCGATCTGCCGATGCCTTTCGATCCACCCACAACCGCTGAGGCCCTGGCAAGCCTGATCCGGGACCTTCATCGCCGCGGCTGGTGTGATGGCACCGGTGGCAATTTCAGTAGCGTGCTGAACAGGGATCCTCTGCGCCTACTCATGGCCCCCAGCGGGATCCACAAAGGTTCTGTTCGTGGCGCCGACCTGGTGCAGGTGAACGAAGCAGGCGCTGTGGTGGAGGGCAACGGACGGGCCAGCGCAGAGACGCTCTTGCACCTGGAGATCGTGCAGACCTGTGGCGCGGGTGCGGTGCTCCACACCCATTCACCGGCGGCAACCCTGCTCTCGCGCCTGGCTCTCCAGAGCCAACAACCAAACGAAATTTGCCCTGCAGGGGTTGTATTTGAAGGACTCGAGATGATGAAGGGTCTTGAGGGCATCACCACCCATCACAGCCGTGTGGTGCTCCCAGTGGTACCGAACGACCAGGATCTGCGTCGGCTCAGTGACCTTGCCTCCCCTTTGCTCAACGACGCCCCCCATGGCCTGCTGGTCGGCGGCCATGGGCTCTATGCCTGGGGCAGCAATCTGTTCACAGCCCAACGGCACGTGGAAATTCTTGAGTTCCTGCTTGATCAGACGTGGCGAGATCTCCTGCTCAAGTCTCTGCAACCAGCAGCGGCGGAGCTACCAGTCCAGGCTCCTCAACCTTGAAATCCGCTGACAGCTACCCAATTCATGCAGGCGCTCAGAGCCTCATCTACACCCTCTTGTAATGGATGCCAGAGCCATCGATCCTGCTGCCGCGGCACCCGCTTTGAGTGGCTGTCGGCGTCCTCCCTAGAAGTAGTGGCTGTCGATGTCCTGCCTATAAGTGGCTGTCGTTCTCCTCCCCATAAGCGGCCTGGCCATGGCTCTCTCCGAGCCAGCGCGGCTGCCGCGAAGCTTGCTCTCTCGGCATCGCGGCCATGACACATTCGCCCCGCCGCTTCCGCCGCGGTGGCAGTGCATATTCCCCGACTCCAACATGAGGCCACTGGCAGAGGCGACTCACCGATCACGTTCATCCAGCAGACTCATGGATCAACAAGCCCCACACTCTCCCGCGACAGAGGCAAAATACCTCAATCCGAAACGTTAACCATGCCATCCCTCATCCCAGCCGGAGTGGCCATCAGCCACATTCTTCTCGACATCGAAGGCACCACCTGTCCCTTCGATTTCGTCAAAGACACGCTTTTCCCCTATGCCGCAGACCAGCTGGACAGCTTTCTTGGCAATGAAGCTAATAACCCCAAAGTCCAGCAGCTGCTGCAATCCATTGAGGAAGCATGGGAGGAGGAAAAAGATGACGAAGCTCGTCGTCTTCTCATTTCTGCACGCATGGAGGGCAAGGGTTCACCCGCCAAGCAGCTGCGGCCCTACCTGAAGTGGCTGATCCGCAATGACAAGAAACTAACTCCACTGAAGGATCTCCAAGGCCTCATCTGGGAACGCGGCTATCAAGACGGCCACCTCTGCGCCCCCTTGTTTGAAGACGTCCCGCCTGCACTTCGGCGGTGGAAACTCATGGGAATAGAACTGGGTGTATACTCCTCAGGGTCGGTGAAAGCCCAACAGTTGCTGTATTCACACAGCACTGCCGGCAATCTTCAGCCGCTCTTCTCGACTTGGTTTGATACCCGCATAGGCACCAAGCAGCAAGCTGACAGCTACGCCGCAATCGCCAACCAACTTGAAGCGAAGCCCGCCCACATGTTGTTCATCAGCGATGTCATCGAAGAACTCCACGCCGCCAACGCAGCAGGCATGCAGCCCCTCCTCAGCGACCGCCCTGGCAATCCGTCCCGTGAGGCCGGCGCCTATCCAGTCGTTCAGTCTTTCGCCGCCATCCTTGCCTAGCAGCGTCCGGACAGCCACCTAATCACGACCAGTAGCACAGCATTCCAGCCGTTCAGAGATGTGCTCTATCGGGCATCCTGACACCAAGGTCGACAAGGTGCTCATCGCTCCTTGATCCCCCGTGATTCCCCCTTGATTCACCCCAAGCGTCATCGCTGACCAATCATTTCATCCTTCCCGCAATTCATCAATCCAACAAACCAGCGATTCAGCAATTCACCCAACAAGCCATTCAGCCACCAACACCCCTTCAGTACAGCCTCCAACCATTGAGCACACTCCATCACAACCCACACCCCTTCAAACCGCTGCACCAATCCAGCAATCCATCATCCAGCCAACACGCAACCAACAAAAAAGCCACCCTTTCGGGTGGCTTTCAGTGTTTTGCTTCTCTCGATTCATCATCATCAGATGACAAGCTCGATCAACGCAAAACTTGGTAGGAATGAAAAGTTTTATCCT
>NZ_JAHLYO010000017.1:0-58412 GCF_025128015.1 Synechococcus sp. CS-1333 | reverse complement strand
GTGCTTCTCCTGCACCGCCACGCTCACCGCGCCGATGTAGTTGGCCGCTTCGAACAGGTAGTGGCAGGAACGGAGGTCCTCACCAGCGCTGGCTTGGCTAGCGATCTCCTGGTCAAGGTCGCGCTGGATGTGGTTCACCACCGCCTGAGTGGTGGCCAGATTGCCGGCGCCCAGCAGCACGAACAGCCGATCGGACGCCGGCTGAAACACATACATCTTACTGTAGCTGGAAATGTAATCAACTCCGGCATTTGTGCGGGAATCAGAAGCAAACACCAACCCTTTCTCCAGCCAGTAACCGATGCAATAGGTCACCTTGAATGGTCTGCAAGAGCAGCCAAACCCTAGCGTCGAGGGAGATGTGAGCCACAGCACATCACCACCACCCAGCAGCTGCGCAGCGGCCAGCCGTGGCGGCTCCGCACAGGCACGGGCAGGATGAGGGCAGTCCAACCGTGATCCATGACCCAGGCTGGTGCACGTCGCAGGTCGAGGCGTCCCGCCAGGGGCGCTGAGGGCGATGCCGCCGGCCGCTCCGGCGCACGAACCCCCGGCGCCCGCCCGCCGGCCCAGCCGCCCCTGCCCGGCTGGACGCTGGCGCTGGTGGCGGGGGTGACCTTCGGGCTCGGCTACGGCCTCACCGGGCGCCTGCTCGATCTCCGTCCCGATGGCACGGCCCGTCTCGGCGAGAGCTTTGAGGTGAGGCCCACCCCTGGCACCAGCCTGGAGAGCCTGCGCATGCGCTTCGGGGCCCCCAGCGAGGGGGTCGACGACCTGGGCCTGCTGGAGCAGGAGCAGCGCCGCCGCGAGGAACAGGAGAAGCGCGAGGCTGCGGCCCGGGCCACCCCGGCGCCCGCCGACCCGAATGCCAGCACCCGCGAGCAGCCGGTGCCGGAAGCGCCGCTGCTGCCGGCCGAGCCGACACCTCCTTCCGATTCGGTGATCATGCCCAGTGAGCCGCCGGCGGCGGCGGATCCCAACGGCACCACGCCCTGATCTGCCACAGTTTCGCCAACCAACGGCCCCCGCATGAGCGCGCCCCAATCCATCGTTCAGGCCGCCATCAACAGGTTGGGTGCCCGGCTTGGCAGCAGCCTGGTGGAAACTGCCGCAGCCCTGGCGGTGCTTGCCCAGGAGGCGCCCGAGCGGCTGCGCCAGGAATGGAGCCTCTTCCTGGAAGAGGTGGAGGCGGAGGCGGAGCGGCTGGAAACCGATCCGGCGGCTGGGTCGGCGTCGGCAGCAGGCGCTGCTTCCGGCGCCATGGACGCGCAGTCCGTGGCCACTGCCGCCTGGGGCACGCCCCAGGATCAGATCGATGCCCTGCGGGCCCAGGTGGCCGGCTTGTCGCGCCGCCTTGAGGACCGGCCCTGATGGGGCGCCTGGTGCAAGGGTGGCGGGGCCTGTCCCGTTCGTTGCGCATCTGGCGCGGCGTGCTGCAGCTGTTGGCCGGGCTGTGGCTGGATGGCCGGGCCTGGTCGTACCGGGGTAAGGGGCCGCCGAGCGCGGAGCACCGGGCTGTGCGTCAGCGCCAGCGCGCCCGCTGGCTCACCAACGAGCTGCTCAGCCTGGGATCGGCCTTCATCAAACTGGGCCAGCTGCTCTCCGCCCGCCCCGATGTGCTGCCCGCCGGCTGGGTGGAGGAGTTGGCGCATCTGCAAGACCGGGTGCCCGCTTTCCCCTTCGCCACTGTGCAGCGGCTGCTGGAGGAGGAACTGGGCGAGCGCTGCAACGAGATCATCGATCTGGCGGAGCTGCCGCTCGGCTCCGCCAGCCTGGCCCAGGTGCACCGCGCCAGTCTGCGCAGCGGTCGCCAGGTGGTGTTCAAGATCCAGCGGCCTGGGCTGGAGCGGCTGTTCCGGCTCGATCTGGAGGTGATGCAGCAGGTGGCGGCGGTGCTGCAGCGCCATCCCCGCTGGGGCCAGGGCCGTGACTGGGTCTCGATCGCTCAGGAATGCCGGCGTGTATTACTGCGTGAACTCGACTTTCGCCTCGAGGCCGAACATGCCGCCCGCTTCCGCCAGCAGTTTCTGGATGATCCCGGCATCCGTATTCCGGCGGTGATCTGGGAACTGAGCACCCGCCGGGTGCTCAGCCTCGATTATCTCCCCGGCATCAAGATCAACGACCGCGCCGCGTTGGTGGAGGCGGGCATCGACCCTGCGGCGGTGGCGGAAAAGGGAGCGGCCAGTTATCTCCAGCAGCTGGTGCGTTTCGGCTTTTTCCACGCCGATCCCCATCCCGGCAACCTGGCGGTGGCCAGCGATGGCGCCCTCATCTACTACGACTTCGGCATGATGGGCCAGCTCTCCTCGCGCCTGCGCGGGCGGCTGGGCCGCATGGTGCGGGCCGCTGCCGCCCGCGACGCCGGCGCCCTCGTGGAAGAGATGCAGGGGGCGGGTGTGATCGCCGCCGGCATCGACGCCGGCCCGGTGCGGCGCCTGGTGAGGGTGATGCTCACCGAGGCGCTGACGCCGCCTTTCTCCGCCAATGTGCTGGAGAAGCTCTCCGGCGACCTCTACGACCTGGTGTACGGCCAGCCGTTCCGCCTGCCGGCGGAGCTGATCTTCGTGATGCGCGCCCTCTCCACCTTCGAGGGGGTCGGCCGAAGCCTCGACCCCACCTTTAGCTTGGTGGCCATTGCCCGCCCTTACCTCCTCCCCCTGATGACCTCCGGCGGCACTGGACCCAACGATTTCCTCGGCGAACTGGGTCGCCAGGCCGGCGAGCTCAGCAGCCGCGCGCTGGGTCTGCCCCGCCGCCTGGAAGACAGCCTTTCGCGTCTGGAGCAGGGAGATCTCCAGGTGCAGATGCGTGCCGGCGAAACCGACCGCATCCTGCGCCGCCTCGCCACCGCCCAGCAGGCGGCAGGTCAGTCGTTCTTGCTCGGAGGCCTGGCGGTGTCTGCGGCCCTGCTGGCCGCCAGCGCCAGGCCGGCCCTGGTGGCGGTGCCGTTGGTGGCGGCGTTGCCTGTCACGCTCAGCTGGCTGAAGCTGCAGGGCCGCCTGCGTCGCGATGGACGCCTGGAAAAGCTTCCCGGCGCAGGCGGGTAGATGAACGGCGCACCCGGTGATGAAGGTATCGGTGAAGATGCCTCAATCGGCACCCTGCTTTCTTGATCGTTCGGAAGGATTTGGGGCTCAGCGACAGAGCCGCTGCTCCTCTGTACGAAAGGTGGATCTACGTTCCAGTTGAGGTTGAGCCTGTTTGCCGCACTTCGTGTTTGCCGCACTTGGTGGACAGGTTCATCTTTTGAGAAGGCCGGTTTCAAGCGGGCATGCAGGAGTCGGAAGGCTGTGCGTAGTCAGGCTCTTGCTTTCTGTCATGAAGTGATTAATTGTGCCTGGTGCAGGGCTCGTTGACACTCAACATGAACATCGTGTTCACGTCTTGTGTCTTAGGCAAGGCATTGCAATCTCGATGTGTGGACCCTGTCGCTCCAGCCGTTCTGTCGAATCCGATGAAGCGGAAGTCGTGACACAGCCAGGGCGAGGCCGAACATCCGGCTTGATCGTCAAGACGATTGAGACGCCGCTCCCTCTCTGTTCGCGCTCAGCCCCGGCCGCGCGGGCCCCGGTCTTCAGCGCCGGCGTAGATCGCCTGGCTGCCCAGTTCGTCTTCGATGCGCAGCAGGCGGTTGTATTTCGCCACGCGCTCGCTGCGGCTGAGTGAACCGGTCTTGATCTGGCCGGCACGGGTGGCCACCGCCAGGTCGGCGATGGTGGTGTCTTCGGTTTCGCCGCTGCGGTGGCTGATCACGCTTGTGTAACCCGCCCGACCCGCCAGGTCGATCGCCTGCAGGGTTTCGGTGAGCGAACCGATCTGGTTCACCTTGATCAGGATCGAATTGGCGATGCCCTGCTCGATGCCCCGTTGCAGGCGGGTGGTGTTGGTCACGAACAGGTCGTCGCCCACCAGCTGCACGCGCCCTCCCAGTCGCTGGGTGAGCAGGGCCCAGCCCTCCCAGTCGTCTTCGGCGAGGCCATCCTCGATCGACACGATCGGATAGCGGCTCACCAGTTTTTCGAGCTGATCCACCATCTCGGTGGCGCTGTAGCTGCCGCCGCCGAAGGCATAGAGCCCGTTCTTGTAGAACTCCGTGCTGGCCACATCCAGGGCCAGGGAAATCTGCTCACCCGGCTTGTAGCCGGCCTTCTCGATCGCCTGCACCAGCAGGGCGCCGGCGGCGTCGTTGCTTTCCAGATCCGGCGCGAAGCCACCTTCGTCGCCCACCGCCGTGGACAGCCCCTGGGCGCTCAGCAGGCCCTTGAGCGTGTGGAACACCTCAGCACCCATGCGCAGCGCCTCGCGGAAGCTGGGGGCACCGTGCGGCACCAGCATGAATTCCTGGAAATCCATGTTGTTGGCGGCGTGGGCACCGCCGTTGATCACGTTCATCAGCGGCACCGGCAGCAGCGTGGCCATCGGGCCACCCAGATAGCGGTAAAGCGGCAGGCCCACACCGTTGGCCGCCGCCCGTGCCACCGCCAGGCTCACGGCCAGCACCGCATTGGCCCCCAGGGCCGATTTGTTGTCGCTGCCATCGAGTTCGGCCATGGCGCCATCCACCGTGACCTGCTCCAGGGCGCTCAACCCACAGAGCGCCGGTGCGATCTTCTCTTCGATGTTGGTGACGGCCTGCAGCACGCCCTTGCCGAAGTAGCGGCTGCCGCCATCACGCAGTTCATGGGCTTCATGGGCACCGGTGCTGGCCCCGCTGGGCACGATCGCGTGGCCCTCGGCGCCGCCTTCGAGCCGCACCTCCGCTTCCACGGTGGGGGTGCCGCGGGAATCGAGCACCTCACGGGCAACGATGGAGTCGATCACGAGGTCGAGGGTGTCGATCACGATGGCCTCGGGGCAAACGGGTACGCGTGCGGATCTTATGGGGCACCCCCTCCCCCCGCGGCGTGCTGGTTGGCACAGCACTGGCTCCTGGCTAGGTTCACCGCGCGGTGGCACACGGCCAGAATGGGGCGATCCCGCTCCCCGTTGATGCGTCTGCTGCACACCATGCTCCGGGTGGGCGATCTGGAGCGCTCCCTCGCCTTCTATACCGAGGTGCTGGGCATGCGACTCCTGCGCCGGCGTGAGTACCCCGCCGGCCGCTTCACCCTGGCCTTCGTGGGCTACGGCGACGAGAGCGACACCACGGCGCTCGAGCTCACCCACAACTGGGACACCAGCAGCTACGAGATCGGCACCGGCTACGGCCACATCGCCATCGGTGTCGAAGACATTTACGGCACCTGCGCCGCCATCGCCGGCAAAGGGGGCCGCGTTGTGCGCGAGCCGGGGCCGATGCAGCACGGCAGCACCGTGATCGCCTTCGTGGAAGACCCTGACGGCTACAAGGTGGAGCTGATCCAGCGGCCCGCTGCTGCGGGGGCGGATGCAGCCGCCTGAGCGTTACCCCGACACCACCGCTGCCGCCGCCGCTGCCTCGCCGCCGGCCAGCCTCACGGCCGACCCCGACCGCTTCAGCGAGGCGGCCTGGGAGCTGCTGCTGGCCGGCCAGGATCAGGCCCGCCGCTGGCGCCATGGCCAGCTGGATGTGGAACACCTGCTGCAGGTGCTCTTCCAGGACCCGCGCTATGCCCCCTGGATCGATCCGCTGCCGCTGGATGCCGATCGCCTGCTCGATCGCATCGAGGCTTTCTGCGCCGACCAGCCGGGTGCCGCCGGGGAGGAGCTGTTCGTCGGCGACGCCCTCGAGGATCTGCTGGAGGCGGCCGATCGACGCCGTGCCGGCTGGGGCTCTCGCCTGATCGACGTGCCCCATCTTCTGCTGGCCCTGCTGGACGAGCCCCGCATCGGCGGCAGCCTGCTGGCCGCTGAGGGCCTGAGCGAGGAACGCCTGCTGCGCCTGTTGCGGCCTGAGGCTGGCAGTGGAGCCCGCCGCCTGGCCGTCCCATCCGCAGGCGTGGCGGTCGCTGATGCCGCGTCTGCCCGCGCCGCAGCGGCTGAGGCGGAGCGGGAAGACGACGGGGAGCGGGAGGCTGACGACTGGATCGACACCGCCCCCCCGCTGCCCTCCCCCTACCAGGGCGCTAGCCGCACTGGGACCCAGGCTGCCGGTGTGGCCGCTCGCACCGCTGCCCCCGCCGCTCCGCCGGCCACGCGCCCCATGGGCTCTGGCTCCGTCCGGGCGATCCCTGCGGCTGTCCCGGCCACCGGCCCCGCCCCCGGTGCAGCTCCCGAGGCCGACGGCGGTTCCGATGGTCTGCGGCTGGAGGTCGAGCCCTCTGCTCTCGAGCAGTACGGCCGCGACCTCACTGCCGCCGCCCGCGCCGGCCTGCTGGATCCGGTGATCGGCCGCGACACCGAAATCCGCCGCCTGATCCAGGTGCTCTCGCGTCGCGGCAAGAACAACCCGGTGCTGATCGGTGAGCCGGGCGTGGGCAAGACCGCCATCGCCGAGCTGCTGGCCCAGCGGATCGTGGCCGGCGAGGTGCCCGATTCGCTCAAGGGGATCCGCCTGGTCGGTCTCGATCTCGGTGCCCTGATTGCCGGCGCCAAGTTCCGCGGGCAGTTCGAGGAACGGCTGCGCAGCGTGCTGGCGGAAGTGAGCGACCCCGATGCGGGCGTGGTGCTGTTCATTGACGAGCTGCACACCGTGGTGAGCACCGACCGCTCCAGCGCCGACGCCGGCAGCATCCTCAAACCAGCCCTCGCCCGCGGCGACCTGCGCTGCATCGGCGCCACCACTCCCGAGGACTACCGCCGCACGGTGGAGAAGGATCCGGCCCTCAACCGCCGCTTCCAGCAGGTGGTGATCCGGGAGCCCAACCTGGAAGTGAGCCTGCAGATCCTGCGCGGCCTGAAGGAGCGCTACGAGCTGCACCACGGCGTCACCATCACCGACGGCGCCCTGGTGGCGGCCACCCGTCTCGCCGATCGTTACATCGCCGATCGCTGCCTCCCGGACAAGGCGATCGACCTGATCGACGAGGCCGCTGCTCAGCTGCGCATGGAGGTCACCTCCAAGCCCCAGGTGGTGGAGCTGGCCGAGGCTGAGCTGCGCCGCGTGGAGCTGGCCCTGCTGGCAGCCGAGGCCGCCCCGCTGGCCGAACGACTGCAGCGCCAGGAGGAGCGTCGCCTCGCCCTGGCCCGGTTGCAGGAGCTGCAGCACCGCTGGCAGGCGGAGCGGGAGCGGCTGGCCGAGCTGCGCGAGTTGCTCCAGCAGGACGAAGACCTGCGCCACGCCATCGCCGAAGCCGAGCGCGACGGTGATCTGGAGGAGGCGGCCCGTCTGCAGTACGACCAGCTCCACGGCGTGCAGCAGCGGCGCAACGCCCTCGAGGACGAGCTGCAGAGCGCCCAGCAGGGCGGGCTGGCTCTGCTGCGGGAGCAGGTGGAGGAGGGCGACATCGCCGATGTGGTGGCCCGCTGGACCGGCATCCCCATGCAGCGGCTGCTGGCCGGCGAACGCCAGAAGCTGCTGGAGCTGGAGGCACGGCTGGGGGAACGGGTGATCGGCCAGCCCGAGGCCGTCGCGGCCGTGGCGGCGGCGATCCGCCGTGCCCGGGCCGGCATGCAGGATCCGCGTCGGCCGGTGGGCTCCTTCCTGTTCCTCGGCCCCACCGGTGTCGGCAAGACGGAACTGGCCAAGGCGCTGGCGGCAGCGCTCTTCGATGAGGAGGAGGCACTGGTGCGCCTCGATATGAGCGAGTTCATGGAGCGCAATGCCGTGGCTCGCCTGCTGGGGGCTCCGCCCGGCTATGTGGGCTACGAGGAGGGCGGCCAGCTCACCGAGGCGGTGCGGCGCCGGCCCTACGCCGTGTTGTTGCTGGATGAAGTGGAGAAGGCCCACCCTGAGGTGTTCAACCTGCTGCTGCAGGTGCTCGACGACGGGCGGCTCACCGATTCCCAGGGCCGCACCGTCGACTTCCGCAACACGGTGGTGGTGATGACCAGCAACCTGGCCAGCCGCGCCATCCTGGAGCGGGCCCGTGCCGGTGCCGCCGCTGGTGCCCCTGAGGCCTCGCCGCCGGATGTCCTGGCACTGGATGCCGCACTCGATGCGGCTGTGGAGCGGGCGCTGGCCTCCCAGTTCCGGCCCGAATTCCTCAACCGCATCGATGAGGTGATCCGCTTCCGCCCGCTGGCCGCCACCGACCTGGAGCGCATCGTGCGCCTGCAACTGGCCGATCTGGCCGCCCTGCTGGCGGAGCAGCGCCTGCAGCTGCAGGTGGAAGACGGGGTGGTGGCCTGCCTGGCGCTCCAGGGCTATGAGCCGGAGTACGGCGCGCGGCCGCTGCGGCGCCTGTTGCGGCGCAGCGTGGAGAATCCGCTGGCCACTGAGCTGCTGGCCGACCACTTCAGCGGCGCCTGGGGCGTGCGGGTGAGTCTGGCGGATGCGGCCGAGGGCGACCCGGCGGCCCGCTTTCGCTTCACGCCGCTGGCCGGGGCCGGCAGTGACGTCCGGTAGGGTGTCTGTTTGCCGGTTCGTGCGATCGCACCGGTGCGCAGGCCACCGTGGAATCCCCAACCCGCTCCACCACCACCGAAACCTTGCCTGAGGCAGAGCCCACGCCGCCGGCAGGGGCGGCAGCCACGGGCTTTTTCCCCTCGCTGCTGGAAGAGCTGCGCAAGGTGGTCTGGCCCAGCCGCCAGCAACTGTTCAGCGAATCGGTGGCGGTGATCCTGATGGTGGGCCTGTCGGCTGCCTCGATCGCCGCGATCGATCGCCTCTTCGGCTGGCTGTCCTCCCAGATCTTCCGCTGATCCTCCCGCCCCGCATTCCCCACGCCGCCTCGTCGTCCTTTCCTCAACCTCGTGTCAGAAGCCGAACTCGCCCCTGCTGATCTCGCTGCCGTCGATCTCACCGACGCTGACGCCCTGAGCGCTGCGGCGGTCGACCTGGCAGCCGTCGACCCGGTAGCTGTCGATCCGGCAGCCGCCGCTGAAGCCGAGGCCAAGCCGCAGGTGGCCCGCTGGTACGCAGTGCAGGTGGCCTCCAGCTGCGAGAAGAAGGTCAAGGCCACCCTGGAGCAGCGGGCGATCACCCTGGGCGTCAGTAACCGCATCCTCGAGATCGAGATCCCGCAGACGCCTGCCATCAAGCTCAAGAAAGACGGCAGCCGTCAGTCCACCGAGGAGAAGGTGTTCCCCGGTTACGTGCTGGTGCGCATGGTGCTCGACGAAGACACGATGATGGCGGTGCGGAGCACCCCGAACGTGATCAACTTCGTGGGGGCCGAAGAGCGCCGCGCCACCGGCCGTGCCCGTGGCCATATCAAGCCCCGGCCCCTCACCCGGCCCGAGGTGGAGCGCATCTTCAAGCGCGCCGCTGAGAAGAAGCCACTGGTGAAGGTCGACATCACCGAGGGGGATCAGATCCTCGTGACCGCTGGTCCGTTCAAGGATTTCCAGGGCGAGGTGATCGAAGTGTCGGGAGAGCGCAGCAAGCTCAAGGCTCTGCTCTCGATCTTCGGCCGGGAAACCCCGGTGGAGCTCGAGTTCTCCCAGATCAGCAAGCAGAGCTGATCACCAGCGGCCGCCTCCCTGCGGAGGGTGGCCCTGGGTGTGTTCACCGCCTGCGGCGGACACACCACACCGCCGCTCCCCGCGAACGGCGATCCGCACACCTCCCCTCGGGGAGATCCTGTCCAGCCCACCGGGGCGTACGCCCCCATCTCCCGCGAGGGAGTTTCCGTTCCCCAGACCAGCCGATGGCCAAGAAAGTCGTAGCCGTGATCAAGCTGGCCCTCAATGCCGGCAAAGCCAACCCTGCTCCGCCCGTGGGCCCCGCCCTCGGTCAGCACGGCGTCAACATCATGGCGTTCTGCAAGGAGTACAACGCCCGCACCCAGGACAAAGCCGGGTATGTGATCCCGGTGGAGATCTCGGTCTTTGAAGACCGCAGCTTCACCTTCATCACCAAGACCCCGCCGGCGTCGGTGCTGATCTCCAAGGCTGCCGGGATTCCCAAAGGTGCCGCCACTTCCGCCAAGGGAGATGCCGGTGCCATCAGCCGCGCCCAGCTCGAGGAGATCGCCAAGACCAAGCTCCCCGACCTCAACACCAGCAGTGTCGAGGCGGCCATGCGCATCATCGAAGGCACCGCCCGCAACATGGGCGTCGCCGTCCGCGACTGAAGGCCCCCGGCCTGATTTCGCCACTGGACGAGGCCCCTGCGCCGGATCCAGTTCCCTGCTCCTTTCCTTTTCACCCCACCCGGGGGAGACCCAGGGCCCGGGCCTCATGCGCCCGCTGGCTCCGTCGCCCGCACCCCAACTCCCACCATGCCGAACCCTTCCAAGCGTTACACCGCCCTGGCCGAAGCGGTCAAAGACCAGGCCTACGAGCCTCTCGAGGCCATCGAGCTCGTCAAGGCCAACGCCACAGCGAAATTCGACGAAACGATCGAGGCCCACGCCCGCCTCGGCATCGACCCCAAGTACACCGACCAGCAGCTCCGCACCACGGTCGCCCTGCCGAACGGCACGGGTCAGAGCATCCGCATTGCCGTGATCGCCCGTGGTGAGAAGGTCGCCGAAGCCAAGGCTGCCGGCGCCGACCTCGCCGGTGATGAGGATCTGGTCGAGTCGATCGCCGGCGGCCAGATCGACTTCGACCTGCTGATCGCCACCCCGGACATGATGCCCAAGGTGGCCAAGCTGGGCCGTGTGCTCGGTCCGCGCGGCTTGATGCCGAACCCCAAGGCCGGCACCGTGGCCACCGACCTCGCCGCCGCCATCAATGAATTCAAGGCCGGCAAACTGGAATTCCGCGCTGACCGCACCGGCATCGTGCACGTGCGCTTCGGCAAGGCCAGCTTCAGCACCGAGAAGCTGCTGGAGAACCTCAAGGCACTGCAGGAAGTGATCGACCGCCAGAAACCCAGCGGTGCCAAGGGTCGCTACTGGAAGAGCCTCTATCTCACCTCCACCATGGGGCCGTCGGTGCAGGTGGATGTCACCGTGCTGCAGGACATCAAGCGCGACAACTGAGCTCCGACTGCTGAGCGCCGAGGGCCCGGAAGCGGGCAGGTCGCCGGTGTAAGGTGATCAACTGGCTTGTCCAGAGGGCACGCGCCCAACCCAAGACAGCAGGTGAGCGATCGAGCTTCCCGGAAACCTTCCGGGAGTCCGTTTGTTCATAAGTCCTGCCGAGGTGCTCGCGGAAGGTTTGGCACTCCGGTTCCCGGTGGTGCGAATCGTCAGGCGGCCTCGTCGCGCCCCCGTTTGAAACGGGAGCGGGTCCGTCACTCCAAACGCCCCAGCGGTGCTGGCCTTTGCGGGCCGCCACCTTCAAGGAGCGGCACTTCGAGTGAGGGGCTTCAGGGGCCGCGGGCCCGGCTTGTTCCCACCGATTCGTTCCACTCCTATGGGCCGCAAACTGGAGAGCAAGCAACAGATCGTCGAAGAGCTCAAAGGGCTCCTCGGTGCATCGGAAATGGCACTGGTCCTTGATTTCAAGGGCCTGTCGATCAAGGAGATGTCCGACCTGCGCACCCGCCTGCGGGCCAGCAACGGCATCTGCAAGGTGACCAAAAACACCTTGATGCGCCGAGCGATCGATGGAAACAGTGCCTGGTCGGAACTTGATTCCCTGCTCACCGGCACCAACGCGTTCGTCCTGATCAAGGGCGACGTCGGCACTGCCGTCAAGGCCGTTCAGTCCTTCCAGAAGGACACGAAGAAGTCGGAAGTGAAAGGAGGCCTTTTCGAAGGCAAGCTCCTGTCCCAGAACGACGTCAAGGCCATCGGTGAGCTGCCCTCCAAGGAGGTGCTGCTGGCGCAGATCGCAGGTGCGATCAACGCCGTGGCCACCAAGCTGGCTGTGGGCATCAACGAAGTTCCGTCCGGTCTTGCCCGAGCGCTCAAGCAGCACGCCGATTCCGGCGAAGGCTGACCGCCGACTGCGGCGATTCCTGGAGTCGTCGCTCCCCATTCACCCGATCTGTTGCTGAATCTCAACCATGTCCGCCACCACTGACTCCATCCTCGAGTCGCTCAAAACCCTCTCCCTGCTGGAAGCTTCCGAGCTCGTCAAGCAGATCGAAGAAGCCTTCGGCGTGTCCGCCGCCGCTTCCGCCGGCGCCGTGATGATGGCGGCTCCTGCCGCTGCCGCTGAGGCCGTCGAAGAGCAAACCGAATTCGATGCCGTGCTCGACGGCTTCGACGCTGCTTCCAAGATCAAGGTGCTCAAGGCCGTCCGTGAAGTCACGGGCCTCGGCCTCGGCGAAGCCAAGGCTCTCGTCGAAGCGGCTCCCAAGGCCATCAAGGAAGGCGTCTCCAAAGACGAAGCCGAAGCCATCAAGAAGGCCATCGAAGAAGTGGGCGGCAAGGTCACCGTCAAGTGATCTCCGGGGGTGGCCGTTCGGCTGCCCCACCCCGCTTGCTTCCGGCCTTTTCTCCCTGGCCCGATCGGCCTCAACGGCTCGGCTGGCCTTCGGGCTCCCTCCCGGGTTCCGTCTTCTTACCCATTTCATCTTGAAGCCAGCCCCCGAGGCTGGCTTTTTTGTGGGCGTGATCTGCTGGCCCCCTCGGCTGGAGCGGCTTGCTTGGCCTGCCGTCCTGAAGCAGCTTGGCCTCCCCAGCCGCCGCGGAACCGTCAAGACAAAAAAAAGCCCCGCCGAGGGCAGGGCTTTAGAGGTGGGACGTTTCAGGGAGTCTGTCCTTGTTTCGACCCTTGAAGGTCGTCCCTCACCCCTCACACCCCCGAACATTAACGCTGCTGAAAAGGGGGGAGTGGGGGAATGGGTCGCTGGTTCAACTGTCACCACGGCTGTTGCTGCTCCTTTCGTGGCCGCCCCCATCCCCTCGGTGTTCACTCCTCGAACGGCACCACCTGCAGGGCGATCGGTCCCTCGGTTTCTTCGTAGGAGGGCCTGCTGTCGTCCCTGCGGCCCAGCAGTGGGCGTTGGCGGCCGGCCACGAGCGAGCCCCTTGCCTGAGCGGCCCGTGCCAGCAGGTCCTCCAGCGGCGTGCCGTTGGCGAAATACACGTGGCTGAGGGTCTGGTTGCCGAAGGCGCGGCGGTTGAGCTGCCAGTCGGGCTCCAGGGTGATTGCCACAAAGGCGTCCCGATCGCGCAGCGGCACGGTGCCGCGCCCCACGACCAGGGTGGTGGTTTCCGTGGGGCTCATCGCCTGCAGCTGAAGCTCCTGGCCCACCTGCCGCAGCCGCAGGCGGTAGCGGCTGGCCAGATCCTGGTCGGCGACCCGCAGCGAGTAGCCGTTGCTGTCGAGATAACGGCTGCAGATGCCGGTGAAATCGAAGCGGTTGAGGGAGGGATCCACCAGGCCATCCGGCCGCTGTTCCCAGCACAGCGGCCGTGGTGCCAGTTGCTCGAGCACCAGCAGCGACCAGTCGGCCGAGCCCACCGGCTTGGCCAGCACCGCAAAGCGGGAGGCATCCACAGGCACGCTGTTGAACACGCCCTGGGCCAGGGCCACGGAACTGTTCACGGCAGGGGCGGCGGCCATCGCCAGACCGAGCCCCGCCAGGGCCAGGTAAGTTCGCTTCATGATCGTGTGCGTCCTGGCCAGAGGGGGATCCAATGTTTACCGAACTTTTCGCCTGACGCCCAGTGGGTGCTGAGCCGGTGCGGGTGGTGGCAGCGGCCTGTGATGGGGCCTGCAGTGGCAACCCGGGCCCAGGGGGCTGGGGCGCACTGCTGCGTTTCGAAGACGGCAGCATGATCGAACTGGGTGGCGCGGATCCGGCCACCACGAACAACCGCATGGAATTGACGGCGGCCCTGGCGGTGCTGGAGCGCCTGCGCGAGCTGCCACGCCACCCGGATCTGCGCCTGCGCACCGACAGCCGCTACCTCATCGATGGCCTGCAGCGCTGGATGGCCGGCTGGAAGCGCAAGGGTTGGCGCACCGCCTCGGGCAGCCCGGTGCTCAACAAAGACCTCTGGGAAGCGCTGGATCGGGCCCGGCTGCCGGATGTGCCGCTCGTGCACGTGCGCGGCCACAGCGGCGACCCCGACAACGACCGCTGCGACGTGATCGCCGTGGCCTTTTCCCGAGGCGGCAGACCTGCTCTGGCCGGGCGCGCTGCCGCAGGCGCCGCTCCTCTTGTCGCTTCTGTTCCTCCACCGGCGGCCTCTGCACCCGCGGCCGGCGACCCCCTTGCTGCCGGCACCCCTGCTGACGACCCTGCGCCACCGGCACTGACCGCCTTGCTCAGCCGCCTGGAACTGGCGGACCGGTTGGCGGACGGCGGGTTTACCCTCTCGGCAGCCGAGCTGGCCCAGCTGGTGGATCTTCCCCTCGCCCGTTTGGCCGAGCGTCCCGGCGACTGGGTCTGGCGCGATTGGCACGTCCGCTCGCTCGACCAATGTCGCTGGCGCCTGGAGCGTCGTTGATGGAACCCCCCATGGCATCGGCCCCGCCCCTGTCCAGCACCGAAGCGCTCTACCGGCGCTGGGTCGGTCCGTTGCTCGCCCGCGATGACGGGGCCGACGCCGAACAGCTCACCCAGCTCACTCTCACCGCCTTGGGGCTGGCCTCCCGGCGCCGGCACTGGCCACTGGTGTCGGGCAGCCTGGCGGGCCTGGGGGCGGAATTGCAGCGGCCGGATCTGCGCCTCGAGCAGACCCTGTTCGGTTGCCGCTTCGCCAATCCGCTGGGCCTGGCGGCCGGCTTTGACAAGAACGCGGTGGCGGCTGGCATCTGGCACCTGTTCGGCTTCGGTTTCGCCGAGCTCGGCACGATCACCTGGCACGGCCAGCCCGGCAATCCGCGGCCCCGGCTGTTCCGCCTCTCGCAGGAGCGGGCCGCCCTCAACCGGATGGGTTTCAACAACAACGGCGCTGTGGCCGCCAAACGCACCCTGGAAGAGCAGCACCTGCCGCCGGCCGGGCAACGTCCGGCCGTGCTTGGCCTCAACCTGGGCAAATCCAGGATCACCTCGCTCGAGCGCGCCCCCGACGACTACGCCTCCACGCTGGAGCTGCTGGCCCCGCTGGCCGATTACGCGGTGATCAACGTGAGCTCTCCCAACACCCCGGGGCTGCGGGACCTGCAGGACGCCACCCAGCTGCGACGGCTGGTGGAGCGGTTGCGCCGTCTGCCAGGTTGCCCGCCCCTGCTGGTGAAGATCGCTCCTGATCTGGAAGACGACGCCATCGACACGATCGCGCGGTTGGCTTATCAGGAGGGGCTGGCTGGCGTGATCGCCGTGAACACCAGCTTGAACCGTCTGGGCCTGGAGAAGCGCCGCCTCGCGCAGACCGGACGCACCCTGGAGGAGGAGGCCGGTGGCCTGAGTGGCGCCCCCCTGCGTGGCCGTGCGCTGGAGGTGCTGCGCCGGCTGCGGGCCACGGCTGGACCAGCCTTGCCACTGGTGGGGGTGGGTGGCATCGACTCGCCTGAATCCGCCTGGGAGCGCATCACGGCGGGGGCGTCGTTGATTCAGCTGTACACCGGTTGGATCTACGCCGGGCCTGCACTTGTGCCAACCATCCTTGAAGGCCTCCAGCAGCAACTCGACCGCCACGGCTGCCGCCATATCGGCGAAGCGGTGGGCAGCGGTTTGCCTTACCTGAGCGCCTAGCGAGCGATTCGGTGCATCGGCGGAAGTCTGCCGATACGATTCGCGAATCTTTTCGTCGCCGATCTTGGTTCTCGCTGGCTTGCAAGAACGGCTGCGGCCTTTGACGGCCCGTCTGTTCCCTCCCCGCCTCCTGCTTGTGCTGGAAGACGAGCAAGTCACCTTGATGCATTTGAAGGGAGCCACCTACCCGCCCACAGGCACTTTGCTGCGCACTGTGCCGTTGCCACGCGGCACCTGCAGCGGTGGCCAACCTCAGCAGAAAGCGGCCCTTGGGGACCTGATCGGTGATCTGGTGGTGGAGCTCAACTTGATGGGGGCGGAGGTGGTGGCGGCCTTGCCCGCCGCTGCCTGCACGCTCCGGGTGGTGGAGTGGCCCTATGACGACTGGCCTGAGCAGCCCGACCTGGCGCTGCGGGAGTTGAACCCGGATCTGGGGCTCCCATTCCCAATGACCCAGACCTACATCACTCTTGGGCCTCTCCCCTCGCGGGATCCATCCCGCCCCCCCACCTCGCTGGTGGCCATCGGCCAGCGCGCCATGATCCAGGCCTGGGTGGAGGTGTTCTCCATCGCCGCCTTGGATCTTGTCTGCCTTGAGCCCGCCCAGGTTGTGACGCTGCGGGCGTTGGATCCTCTGATTGCTGCGGCTCCTGCCGGCGAACTGATGGTGTTGCTCGAGCTCCGTGGGGACAGTGCCGATCTGTTGCTGGTTCGTGATGGCATCCCCGAATTCAGCCGGCGGGTCACGGCAGGCGCCATGTCGATCGAAAGGGAGGTGCGTACCTGTCTGGCGTTCTGGCAGCGCCGGGATCCGAGCATGACGTCCGTGCGGGTGCTGGTTTACGGCCCCGCTCAAGACTGCGCGAAGGTTTCCGATACGCTCTCGCCGACGCCGTCGTGGAGCGTGGAAATCGTCGACCCCCTGCAGCAACGGTGGCTGAGCATTGTCGGCACCGAGAGCGATCCTGATCCTTCCGCTGCCGACGCGGTCGGTGGAGCGTCCCTGGTGCGGATGTGCGGCCTGGCTGCCGGAGACCTGTCCCGATGAGCGCCTCCTTACCCCCCGTTGACCTGCTGCGCGAACGCCGGGTTGAACTGGGCCTGCCAGCGGATGGGCCGCCACCTCTTGACGCTCGGCGGCTACTGCTGATCGGCGCCGCCGTCGGTGGTGGCCTTGTGGTGGCGATGCTGGCCGTTTCGCTGCTGCTGCGGATTCAGCAGCAGATGATCTCTCAGGAATTGGAGCGTCTGGCACCGGTGCGGGGGCAGGTGGCCCAGCTGGAGCAGGAACTGGCCGCCGAGAAGGCCGCCAATGACAAAACCCGCGCCAGCAACGCGTCCCTGGCCGGCGGACTGGTCACACTGCGCTCCGGTTCAGCGCTGATGACGGATGTGAGCCAGCGCACCCCTCGCGGCCTGCAGCTGACCCAACTCACGGTGGAGAAGCAGGCCCTCTTGATCAAAGGCCGCAGCGCTGATCCGGGTGCCTTTGAGCGCATCAATGCTCTGGTGCTCCAACTCCAGGGCTCACCCCTGCTGGATCCGAGCCAGATCACCCTGGCCAGAGCAAGCCGGCCCTCAGCTGGTGGGTCAGGGTCGAGCCCAGAGGCCAATCTGGTGGCCTTCGAAATTTCTGCGGGCTTCCGCGCTACGGCCGAATCACTCAACCAGCGCCTGGCCCTGCTGCAGAGCCTCGGCGCTGAAGGCCTCGCCTTGCGGCTGCAGAAGCTCCGCCGTGAGGGAGTGCTGCCATGACGAACCTCCAGGAAGGCATCAAACCGCCATCCCCTGCCTTGCGGATCGGACTGCTGGCGGGTCTCCCGATCGCCGCCGGTGCCCTGCTCTCAGGACTGGTGTTCTTCGGCGGGGTCTGGCAGCCCTGGAGCAGCCTGCGCCAAAACCAGGTCCAGCTTGATGAATTGCGCGAGATGGAGCGCCGTCTTCCCTTGCTGCGCGTTCAGCGGCTGCGCCAGATCGAGGACACCGAAAAAATCCGCAAGCAGCAGAGCAACCTGTTGCAGCTCATCGCCGGCAGCGGCGATTTCGATACCTTCATGGCGCAGCTCAACCGGGAAGCGAGTGCTTCCGGTATCCAGCTGGATGTGTTTGAACCCGTTGCCCCGCCTGCCGCACCGGCGGCTGCCGAGGGCGCCCCTCCCGCACCGGGCCAACCGGCCCAAGGAAAGGCGGCCGCCGACCCCAAGGCTCCGCCGCCCCCGCCCCAGGACCCATTGGAAGCCAGTGGCCTGGTGAAAGCGACGACCTTGCTCAGTGCCCGCGGGCGTTATCCCAACCTGCTTGATTTCCTGCGCCGGTTGGAGCGTCTGGGGCTGCTGGTTGTGCAGAGCGATCTGAACGTGGCGCTTCGAGAGGCAAGTGCCCCTGCTGCTGCTGATTCTCCTCCACTTGCTGATCTCAAGCTCAATCTCTCTCTCTATCGAGAGGGAGATCCAGCGCCCAAGCCGCCTAAGCCGCCCGAGCCCGCTCAGCCCACGACGCCCTGATTTCCCCATTCATGCCCATCGCGTCGCACACGTTCACTTCTACACATAAGATCCCCCAACGATGAAATTTGCGGAGAACCGGTCAGTGCGACGAGTTGGAAGTCTGGCTCTTTCGGCAGCCTTTCCAGTGCTGACCCTTTTGCCGGTTGCCGAAGCCATGGCAGCGCCCGGCCAGGTGGGTCCATTTCAGCCAGGGACTCCTGCCGCCGGAACGAACCCTCCCGCCAGCCAGTCCGGCTCAGTGGAGCTGAAGATCCGCCGCCTGCCCGATTCGGTGGAGTTTGTGATCGAAGGCACCGGTGCAGCTCCGCAGCTGCAGCAGTTCACCAACAACCGGGGCTGGGAGGGGCAAATCCTCCTCACCGGGCCAAACAGCCTGCGGCGCGGCCCCCAGAGGGTGAGCCTGCCGGATCTGGGCTTCGAGTCGGTGAGCCTTGAAGGCGAAGGCACCCGCTACTTCCTGCAGGTGTCTCCAAGTCGTGGGGGATCCATGCCCCGCCCGGTGGTGAGCGCAGACGGCCGCAACCTGATCCTCACCTTCCCCGCTCCCCGCCAGAGTTCCACCCAGACCGGCCGGCTTGACCTCAATACACCGGGCCGGGTGGATCAGCCGCGCTTTGCGCCACCGCTGCAACCCAGGGCGGTGGCACCGCCGGTGGGCGACATGGCCGTTGGCAGCATGCTCCTGCGCAACCGCAGCTTCGTGAATCTGCGGGGTCCGAGTGTGACCATGACCCTCCGCAATGCCCCGGCGAAGGACGCGCTGATGGCCGTGGCCCAAATGGGTGGTTATGGCTTCGTCTACGTTGACGACTCGCCTGCCCCTGGCGCGACCCCCGCTCCACCTGACACGGCCATCAACACCAGGCGCGTGTCGATCGCCTTCCGTAATGAGCCCTATTCCAGAGCCGTGAACGCGATCCTGTTGGCCTCTGGCCTGCAGGGAAAGTTGGAAGGCAATCTGATCGTTGCTGGCCCCAGCGCGCTGAGCAAAACCTTCGGATCTCAGCTCTCCAAGGTCTACCGGCTCAATCAGGCGTCAGCCAACTCTGCTGCTGACTACCTGGCGAGCCTCGGGGCCACGATCAACAAGACGTTCACCACCACATCCACCTCCAGCGAGGTGGCTTCCACAGGCACACCAGCGAACAACACGGCCGCTTCCACCGCCACGACTGCCACCACCACGCAGATCAACTCCTTCGGCGCCAGCCAGGGGCCGCTGGTGGGGCTGATCGGCACCACCGACACCAGGCTCGGCACCATCACCCTGGTGGGGGAAAGCTCTCTGGTGGCGATCGCTGAGGCCTATCTCAAGCAGCTGGATCTGCGCCAGCGGCAGGTGGCCCTTGCTGTGCGCATCCTTGATATCAACCTGGAGAACTCCCAGGATATCGCCAACAGCTTTGCGTTCCGCTGGGGCAATAATTTCATCGTCAATGACAATGGCCAGCTTCTGGGTGCCTTCGGGTCGCGGCTCCCGCCCACGGCTGGTGATTTCCGGCGTGGTGTTCCCAACGATCTGACAGTTGAACTCACGCCTGCCCAAGGCACAACACCGGGAACCGTTACGACCGGCGGCACCAATCTGCCAGGGCTGGTGGCCACCGGTGCGGCAGCATTGAATGGCGGTCGGTCGGTCGGCGCTTCCCTCACCGATGGCTTCCGCCGGAATCCCGGCCAGAACTTCCCGCAAGACAGTTTCTTCGACTTTGTTCAGGCCCAGATCGTTTCGCGCAACACCAAGCTGATCGCAAGTCCCACGTTGATCCTGCAAGAAAATCCCTCCCGCCTGCGCGATGGCGGCGCAGGCGCGGGAGAAAGCGGCAACTCCAACCAGGGCCTTGATTCCTACACGATTGATTCGCCCATTGCCCGCAGCCGTGCCAACGAATCGGTCGTGCGGGTGGGCACCAATGTGATCACCAATGTTGAGGTGGAGCAGCAGGAAAATGGTGGTACCCAATGCACGTTGGAACTCTCGACAGCCGGTCTGGTGCTGGGCGCCCGCGTCGAGAAAATCGATGACAACGGCTTCGTGACCTTCTCGCTTTCCCCCAGCATTTCCGCCGTCACCGACTCGGTGCCGGGCCCACCCTCCTGCACCAGCCAGGTGAGCATTCTCAGCGTGCGGCGGCTGGACACCGGCGCTCTGCGGGTTCGCGACGGCCAGACCCTGATCCTCACCGGTGTGATTTCCGATGTGGATATCGCCGAGGTAACAAAATGGCCCATTCTTGGTGATCTTCCCTTGGTCGGCCAGTTCTTCCGCGGCTCCTCCAACCGACGTGAAAAGCGTGAGTTGGTGATCATGGTGACGCCGCGAATCATCTCCGACAATGACGGCGCCACCTTCGGCTATGGCTTCCAGCCCTCTACGCCGGAATCCCGCCAATTCATGAGCAACCCGCAGTGAAATCGCAGCGGTGAGAGCTCAGAACGCCAGGGGGATGAACGCCTTGGCGGCCAACGGCAACAGGAACTGAACCACACCCATTGCCCCGCCCACAACCTGGCTGCCGAAGGCATTGCCTCCGTCTTTTCCTTGCCGGGGATCTTTTTTCAGCTTGGCGGAGGCCTCCAGCAACTGCTCGGACGTGGCCAGATCCCCGCTGGTGGCGTAGAGCTGAGCCGCATAGCTGAAATCGGCGGCGGCCTGCTCGGTCTTGGCTTGCTCTCCGCGCACGATTCCGCGTGCCACCCAGCTGATCGCCGCCTCCTGGTCGCGCTGAATGGCCGCGTCGAAGAAGCGTTCTGCCTCCGGCAGGCGCCCTGCTTTGGCCGCTGCGACGCCGGCATTGTGCAGCTCGGCGTGTCCCTGAAGGGCGGGATCGATGCCCCGGGCCCCCTGCCAGTGGGTCGTGGCCAGGCTGCCCGTGTCGACCTGGGCGCCACTGAGGTCGGCCTCCCGCAGGTCGGTGCCTTCCAGCGTGGCCCCCCTCAGATCGGCTCCCCTGAGCGAGGCCCCCTGGAGGCTGGTGAAGCTGAGATTCGCCCCGCCGAACTTGGCGCCATCCAGACGGGCGCCACTCAGGTTGGCGCGCTGCAGCTGGGCGTTGCGCAGATCCGCGTCGCGCAGGTCTGCCCGCACCAGATCGGCGTCCTGCAGCTCGCAGCGCTTGCAGGAACGCGTGTCCAGCAGACGCACGACGGCATCAAATGAGGAGGCGCCGGCTGGGGGCATCAGCCCGAAGGCCGTCAGTGAACCCAGCAGCAGCACAGCCAGCCTTGGCTGGAGACCGCCCATCATCCGCTGCTCGCATGGATCCATGTGTTCTATCGAGCAGCACGGCTTACTGGACTGGAACGGGGCCGGATCCTGTCCCGGATGCTCATGCCTGTGAGCTCGAGGCGGCGGGCAAGGCTCCGAGCTGTTGCCGCAGCTGGCGCAGGCGCTTTCTGGAGGCCTGGCGCTGGTCCTGCGGCAGCGCTGGCCCGAACCGCTGCCGCAGGTAGGTGCAGGCCAGTTCATCCAGTGCGGAAGCGAGATCAGGGCGCTGCTGTCCGGCTCGGCGGCAGAAGCTGCCGAGGTCTTCGCCGGGGCGTGGTTCGAACCCCAGCAGCCGCAGGCGCTGGAGACAGTGATCGAGCTCGCGTCGCAGGCTATCGGTGTCGCGCCGCCGCTGGCTCCAGTGCATCAAGGGCAGCACGAGGCCGAGGCAGAGGGCCAGTGCTGCCACCAGCAAGGCGCCCAGCCATTCATGCCGCTTGCCCAACAGCCGCTCAATCAGCGCCATCTGGTCCTGGCGGTTGAAGCTCATCACCCACCCGGTCCAGCGCAGATCGATGCCGCGCCACTGGAGCAGGGCCCAGCCCAGTGGGCTGAACTGGCGGGGGGTTTGCCCGGCAGAGATCGGCTGGCCGGCGGTGATTCGGAGCGGCGAAACCCAGGCGGTGGGATCCACCAGGACCCAGCCCTGGTCTGCCAGCCAGACTTCGCTCCAGGCATGGGCATCGCTCTGACGCACATCCAGGTAACCGCCGCCGCCCACCTGGGGCACCCAATCTCCCCCCTGGTAGCCGAGCACGATGCGGGCAGGCACGCCGGCGGCACGCATCAGGGCCGTGAAGCCGGAAGCGAAGTGCTCACAGAAGCCCGTCCGGGTGTCGAAGAGGAAGGCGTCCACCGGATCAGGGCCCGGCAGCAAGCCTGGCTGGGTGGTGTAGCGAAACGGCTGTGAGCGGAACCAGCGTTGGGCTACAGCGACCCGATCAGCAGGCGGAAGGGTGTCCTTCCACTCACGGCCGAGGGCCTGTAGGCGGGGGTTGATGCCGACCGGCAGCTCCAGGGCGGCTTCCCTGGGCGGCTGAAGCTTCCAGGCTGCGGGCGCGCTCAGGTTGGTGAAGCCATAGGCGCGCCGTTCGATCGGTGGCCGGTTGTTGAGCAGCACGCCATCGGGGCTGATGCGCAGCTCCGGATCCAGCGGTTGGCCTTGGCCGCTCCAGGGGAGCACCGGCAGCAGCATGGGCTCGGCCAGCCAGAACTGTTCGCGGCTGCCGGTGGGTGGCGCGCCGGCAGTCTGTGGGAGTAAGGCATTGAGGTTGTCTTCGTCGGGCAGCCGTTCCCAGCGCTGGCCATCGAAGCTGTGCAGCGTGAGCACCCGCCAGTACCGGGACTCCGGCGGTGGCGGTTCTTCGTTCGTGAAGCTGATCCGGGCCGCTGGCGTGTCCACCGCCACCAGATCGGCGATGCTGCCGGTGTCGAGCTGATCAGAGAGGCCGGTACGGGCAGTCTGTCCCATGGGCACCGTCCAGAGCGGACCGACCCGCGGCACCAGCAGAAACAGCACCAGCACCAGGGGCAGGGCGGCGCCGAGCAGGCGCAGGCTGCGGGCCAGCAGGGTCCGCAGCTGCACAGCACTGCCGAGTTCCAGCGACAGCAGGCTGCTGAGCGCCAGCAGCGTGGTGAGCAGCTGGATCAGGCTGGGCCCCAGACCGGGCAGCAGGGCCGCCATCACGCCGGTGATCACCAGAATCAGCAGCGAGGCGCGTCGCAACTCGCTGCGGGAGTGCGCCTCGCGCAGCTTGAGGGCGGTCAGCGTGATCAGGCAGATCGCCCCCCAGCTCAGCGGCATGCCGGTGTCGATCGCTGGCAGCAAGGCGGCCAGTAGGCCGAGCGCCACCCATTGCAGCCGCCGGTGCCCGCTCACGGAAGCAGGGCCAGGGCCGCCAGGCACTGGTCGCGATGGCGGCTGCCGCTGCCCGGAGCGATCGTGGTGCCGCCCAGGATCAGGCCGTAGCTGTCACCGGCAGCACTGAGCGCCCAGATGCGGGCACTGAGGTGTTCGAGCGCCTGCTCCTTCGGCACGTCCGGTTGGGGGCTAAGGAGGGGCTCCGACGGCGGGGAGCCGCCGAACACCTTGGAGTGGGCGCCCCGGCCCCGCGCCATGGATTTCCAGAACAGCCGGCTGACCCCTTCCTCGGCCCTGTGTGGCCGCAGATCGACCCAGTGGTCATGGCCCAGGGCGCTGGGGCGGCCGCTCACGTTCAGCCGGTTCCCCTCTGCATCAGCAAAGGTTTCGGCCACCGGCCCTTCGCGGCGGGCTGGGTAAACGAGCTGGGCGGTGGGCGGTTCCCACAGGCTCCAGCAGCGGAACAGACCGAGGGGAGCACTGGAGCTGATACGCAGTCGGCCGGGCCGTTGCAACCCCCGCTGCTGCGGTTGCCAGGGAATTGACAACTCGGACCGGCCCGGCTGGATCTCCTGATCGCGGCTCTGGGTGCTGCTGTCCTGCAGCAGCGCAGAGCCCAGGATGAAGCCGATGCGCAGCTGATCGCGATGACACTGGCTGTGCACGACCACCGGGTAGTTGAGTGGGGCATCGGCGAAACCTGGCGGGGGATCGCTGCAGCTCAGTTCGAGGCCTTGCAGATTGAAGGCGGTGAGATGCATCGCCAACAGGAAGAGCCCCAGCAGCAGATAAGACATCATCAGCGTGCCGTTGCTTTGCAGCTGGATGCCCACCACCTGCAGCAGCACGACGGCCATCAACCAAAGGGCGCCGAATCCAGTGGGCAGGATGTAGATGCTTCGGGCGCCAAGGCGCAGCTGGTGCCCGGCGTGAGGCCGGAACAGGCCATTGCGCTTCGCCTTGGGGACAGCTGGGTGGTCAGCGGAGACCATCGACGCCCGCCAGTAAGCGGTGGCTCCAACTGCCGGAGGCACAGGCACCGACACCGTTGGTGGCGATCGGCTCGCCGTTGTCCATGCGGTGTTCGCAGACGCTGGGAAGTACGGCCTGCACATCGGCGGGAATCACGAAATCGCGCCCCTCCAGCAACGACCACGCCCGGGCTGCCGCCAACAGCGACTGGGCGGCGCGCGGAGAGAGCGGCGAAGCACCGAAGCTGTCCTGGCGGCTGAGCTGCACCAGATCGAGCACATAAGCGAGCAGAGAAGGCTCGGCATGCTGGGCCGCCGCCTGCTGTTGCAGGGCGAGCAGATCGGCGGCTGTCAGCAGGGCCGGCAGCTGGTCGGGCCGCATCGCCTGGCCGCTGAGCAGGGCCAACTCCGCTTCCCGCTCGGGGAATCCAAGGGTGAGCCGCATCAGGAAACGATCCAGCTGGGACTCCGGCAGCGGGGCGGTGCCGGTTTGATCGAGGCCGTTCTGGGTGGCGATCACGAAGAAGGGCGAGGGCAGCTCATGGCTGGTGCCATCAACGCTGACCCGGCCACTGGCCATCGCCTCCAACAGCGCACTCTGAGTGCGTGGGCTGGCCCGATTGATCTCATCGGCCAGAAGCACCTGGCTGAACAGGGGGCCAGGCTGGAAGCTGAAGTTGCCACTGGCCGTATCGAGCACACCGATGCCGGTGAGATCGGCAGGGAGCAGATCGCTGGTGAAGTGCACCCGCTTGAATTCCAGCCCAAGACAACGGGCAAGAGCTTCGGCGAGGGTGGTTTTGCCCATGCCGGGCAGATCTTCGATCAGCAGGTGGCCGCGTGCCAGCAGGCAGGCCACGGCCAAGCGGATCTGCTGGTCTTTGCCGAGCAGGACCTTGCTGACATGCTGGACGACCCGTTGCGGCGACACAGACTGGACCGTCACCAGCAGTTCCACCTATCAGATTAAAGGATTCTGAGTCTGGGAGCAGGGGACGATGACCAGTACGCCGGGCAGCCACGAGCTGGAGCTCCGGCACGGCGGCAATCTCGAGGCGGCGGCCAGCCGCCTCGGTTGCCAGCCGCATCAGGTGCTCGATGCCAGCGCCTCACTGGTGCCGTTCGGCCCCCCCGCCTCCCTGCGGCGGGCGTTGCGGGTCTGCCTGCAGGGAGGTGCCGCCGGCACGGCCCTGCGCGACTATCCCGACCGCAGCTATTCCCGGCTGCGGTCGGCGATCGCTGCCCACCACGGCATCGACCCGGCGGCGGTGCTGCCTGGCAATGGGGCTGCTGAACTGTTCACCTGGGCGGCCCGGGAGGCGGCGGAGGCGGGCCCCAGCCTGCTGCCCGAGCCCGGCTTCGCCGATTACCGACGCGCCCTGGCCTGCTGGGACGGGGCCATCGAACCTCTGCCGCTACCGCCGCCATTCCCTTCAACGCAGCTACCGGCAGGTCGCCATGGCGCACAGCCGGCCTGGGCCTGTCCGGCTCCGTTCCCCGCCCCTGCTGGCCCCGGCGCGGCGCTGTGGATCACCAATCCCCACAACCCCTCGGGCCAGCTGTGGGACCGCCGTTCGCTCGAGCTGCTGCTTGACCGCTTCGCGCTGGTGATCGTGGATGAGGCCTTTCTTCCCTTGGTGCCCGATGGCGAGCGGCACTCGTTGGTGCCGCTGGTGGCAGACCATCCCCAGCTGGTTGTGATTCGCAGCCTCACCAAGCTGATGGCGATCGCCGGGCTTCGGCTCGGCTACGCGGTAGCAGCTCCAGCACGTTTACAGCGCTGGCAGGAGTGGCGGGATCCCTGGCCGGTGAACGGCCTGGCCGCTGCCGTCGGCCCGCTTGTGATCGCCGATTGGCGCTGGCAGCAACGCGTGCAGCGCTGGGTGGCGCGGGAAGGCCCCTGGTTCCACCGTCAGCTGGACGGTCTGCCGGGCCTGAGCCCGCAGGCCGCGGCGGCCAACTTCCTGCTGATGAGGAGCGACCGGCCGCTGCTGGAGCTGCGCGAGCGTCTGGAGAGACGTCACCGCATCCTGCTGCGTGACTGCCGTTCGTTCGCGGGTCTGGGGGAGTGCTGGCTACGCATCGGCCTGCAGGACCGCCGCGGTAACCGCCGCATCCTCAGGGCGCTGCGTTGTGAGTGGCGGGAATGAGCGCCTCGAGCAGGTGGGCGAGTTGCCGGTCGGCATCGCGCACCGCCAGACGCTCCATGCCGCTGCGCAGTTCCAGGAGGGGATCGGCGGCCGGAGCACTGCCCCGCAGCCTTGGTCCGATCAGTCGCCAGAGCGTTCGGCCCAGGGCCGGATGCCCAGCAGCGTGCTGGTGCACGATCACGGCCGCGCCGGCGGCGGCGGCAGCTGCCGCATTGGCCTCCTGGTGCTGGTCGGCGGCCTGCGGGTAGGGCACCAGCAGGGCGGGTGTGCCGCAGACCGCCAGTTCGCTGAGGCTGCCAGCTCCAGCGCGGCTGATGGCCAGGTCGGTGTGCTGCAGCAGCCCCGGCAGCTCATCGCTGAACGTGCGCTCCACCAGTGCTGGGTGCTGCAACACTCCCACCTCCGGGTCGTTGCTACCGGTGAGATGCACCACCCGACAACCGGCGTTGAGCAAGGACGGCAGCAGCGGCCGCACCATGCGATTCAGCCCCAGCGCGCCCTGGCTGCCTCCCATCACAAGCAGCAGCGGACCCTCCCCTGCCGGCACCCAGGGTGGTACGGGCGTGGGCTCGAGAAAGGCGCGGCGCACGGGGGTGCCGGTGAGCAGCGGCGTGCTGCCAGGCAGGCGTTCCGCCGCCGCCGGCAGGCCGATCGCCACCCGGGTGCACCAGCGGCTGAGCAGACGGGTGACCCGCCCGGGGATCGCATTGGATTCGTGCAACACCACCGGAATGCCGCACCAACGGGCAGCCAGGATGGCGGGGGCGGCGATGTAGCCGCCAGTACTGAACACCACCTGGGTGCGCTCGCGGCGGATCACCCGCCGCACCTCACGGCTGGCGGCGATCAAGCGCAGGAGCTGCCAAAGCTTGCAGAGGCCCTGCCCCTGCAGCCCACCGGCGTGCACGGTGTGCAGCGGATAGCGGCTTGGCACCAGATCCGTCTCCAGCCGATCGGGCACCCCGAGCCAACTCACGGTCCAGGAGGCCGGCAGGGCCTCCGCCACCGCCAGAGCAGGGAAGAGGTGTCCACCGGTGCCGCTGGCGGCGATCAACAGGTGGGTCATCAGCCTTCAAGGACGGGCGGGAGTGCCCTCTCCGGGCGCGCCTAACTTAAAAGCACCCCGACGACCGCCATATGCCCATGCCGTTGCACCGCCTGTCGCTGCCCTCCCTGTCATTGCACCGCCTGTCGTTCACTCGCCGTTCGCTCCCGCGCCCGCACAGGCCACACGCCTTGCTCTCGGCCCTGATGTTGGCAGCCGCCTGCTGGGCGCCGACGGCGATGGCGGCCGCTCCCGGCACCGATCTGCTGCGCAGCTTGGAGACCGCCCTCAACAGCGGCTCCGCCGGCAGCGTGGCTGCCTTGCTCAAGGCTGGCGACGGCATCGATCCGGCTGACCTGGAAGCCCGTTACCGCAGCCTCCGCACGCGCTTCCCTGATGCCCGCTGGCAGATCACCCCGGGGGACAGCCTCAAGGACGGCCGCAGCACTGTGCGCATCAGTGTGAGTGGCACCAGCCAGGTGGGCGCCTTCCTCTATCGCCTGCAGGCGGAGCAGCTGCTGGCCCTCAGCATCCGGGATGGACGGCTCGATGGTCAGGAGCTGATTTCCGAGAACGCCACCCTGCGCAGCGGCAGCACTGACCTGCCAGTCAGTGTGCTGATCCCTGATGCGGTGCTCACCGGCCAGCGGTATGACGTGGACGTGGTGTTCGATGACCCGCTTGACGGGGCGGTGGCCGCCGGTGGCATTGTCGCCGTGAGCGAGGAGCAGATCCGCTCCTTCCAGAGCCCCGACCTTGAACTCACGGCGCTCGGTGGCGGTGGGGTATTCAAAGTGGTGCAGGCGCCCCAGCAGCCCGGCAGCCAGACCTGGGCCGTGCTGCTCGTGCATCCCGATGGCATCGTGAGCACCACCAAGCGGGTGCGGGTGGTGGGCAACCGGGACGCGCTCACGCCCTGAGCGCGTCCGCCAGCCACATCCGGTCATCTTCGGTGGCTGCTGAGTGTGCGTTTAGACAGAGATCGGCGACAGCATGAGGGCGCCTGAGCACATGATCTTCCTGATGTCCTCCACCCGTTTGCAACGACTGTTGCTACCCCCCGTCGTCGCCACCCTGGCGGTGATCGTCCATCTGGCCGCCGGCCAGGCCCAGGCCGTTCCTGCCGACGGATCCGGCGCTGGTCGCAGGGCCTGGCTCGAGTCGGTCGAGAAGCTCACCCCTAGCCAGAAGCAGGAACTGTTCAGCTTCCAGCGAAGCCTGTCCCTGAAAACCCATGCCGAGCAGATTTCCATCCTGCAGAGCAGCGAGCGTTGCGTCAGCGCCGCGACCGACTTGGACGACTTGCAATCGTGCCGCCGCAAGGCGATGGCAAGCCGTCGCGCCCTGATGACCAAAAACCGCGATCAGGCAAAAGCCTTCAACCAAAAGCTCGGCCTTCCCATGCCGGAGCTGAACGGGGAAGACAAAGGTGGCCGCCGCGGCCGGGGCAGCAGGCAGGCGCTCTGATCTGAGCCAGCGTGGGGGCAGTAGCCGCCCCAGCCTCTCCTGCGTCGCCCCGGTGACCTGAGATCAGGCCTCGTCGAGGGCAGCCACGCCGGGCAGCACCTTGCCTTCCAGCAGTTCAAGGCTGGCGCCACCACCGGTGGAGATGTGGCTCATGCGCTCGGCCACGCCCACCTTCTCGACAGCCGCCACTGAATCACCGCCGCCGATGATCGTGCAGCAGCCCTTGCCGCTCAGATCGGCCAGGGTGTGGGCGATGCCGTTGGTGCCGGCAGCGAACTTGTCGAACTCGAACACGCCCATGGGGCCATTCCAGATCACGGTCTTGCAGTCGGCCAGGGCCTCCTGGAAGGTCTTGATCGAATCGGGGCCGATGTCGAGGCCCATCCAGCCGTCGGGGATGGCGTCGATCGCGGTGGTCTGGCTGTTGGCGTCGGGGGAGAAGGCATCGGCCAGCACCACATCGGTGGGCAGCAGCAGCTGCACGCCCTTGGCGGCCGCCTTGGCCTCCAGCTCCTTGGCGAGCTCAAGTTTGTCGTCTTCCACCAGGCTCTTGCCCACCGCCAGACCGCGTGCCTTGTAGAAGGTGAAGATCATGCCGCCGCCGATCAGCACCTTGTCGCACTTGTCGATCAGGGCTTCGAGCACGCCGATCTTGCTGCTCACCTTGGAGCCGCCCACGATCGCCGCCAGCGGCCGCTGAGGCTCATCGATGGCGCCCTGCAGGTACTGCAGTTCCTTCTCCATCAGATGGCCGGCCACGCTGGGGCTCAGGTACTTGGTGACGCCTTCGGTGGAGGCGTGGGCCCTGTGGGCGGCGCCGAAGGCGTCGTTCACATAGACGTCTGCCAGGGCGGCCAGCTTTGCGGCGAAGGCGTCGTCGTTCTTCTCTTCCTCGGCGAAGAAACGCACGTTCTCCAACAGCACCACATCGCCGTCGGCCATGGCGGCCACCTTGGCTTCGGCATCAGGGCCGATGCAGCTGTCGGTCTTGACCACGGGTTTGCCGAGCAGCTCGGCGAGGCGGGCCGCCACCGGGGTGAGGCGCATCGTTTCGTTCACCTGGCCTTTGGGACGGCCGAAGTGGGCGGCCAGGATCACCCGGGCTCCCTTGGTGGTGAGGTCGTTGATCGTGGGCAGGGCGGCCCGGATGCGCGTGTCGTCGGTGATGGCACCGTCACCGTCGAGGGGCACGTTGAAGTCGACCCTCACCAGAACGCGCTTGCCGCTCAGTTCATCGGCGGAGAGGCTGGCCAGGGAGCGCTTCGTCATGGATTCAAGATGTAAGGAAAGATGCGCGACATTAACCCGTGGCCCTGCCCGTGTTGAAGGGGGTGGTTGTCTCGGGCACAGCGGGCGCTAGGACAAGGTCAGCAACCTGCCTGCCCCTTCTGTTCCGTCGGGGATGTGACCGATGTTCTCCACCATCCTGTTCCCCATCGACCAGAGCCGTCAGACCATGGAGACGGCTGCCTTCACGCTGCGCCTGGCCCAGCAGCACAACGGGCGGCTGGTGGTGCTCTCTGTGGTGGAACCGGAAGGTGCCATGCACGATGCGGCCGCCGTTGCCAGCCTGCTGGAGCAGGCCCGCAGCCACTTCGAGCAGGCGGGGGTGGCCTGCGAAGTGATCGAGCGGGAAGGCCATCCCGCCTTCGTGATCGGCGACGTGGCCGATGAGATCAACGCCGATGTGATCGTGATGAGCACCCGCGGCCTCACGCTCGCAGCCGATGAGCCCAGCACCGCCGCCCGGGTGATCCAGTTGGCTCCCTGTCCGGTGCTGGTGGTGCCCTGATGCAGCCCGCCATTCAGTGGTATCCCGGCCACATCGCCAAGGCGGAGCGCCAGCTGAAGGCCCAGCTCGCCAAGGTGGATCTGGTGATCGAGGTGCGTGATGCCCGTATCCCCCGCGCTACCAGCCACCCGCGTCTGAAGCGCTGGATGGAGGGCAAGCACCGCCTGCTGGTGATCAACCGCCGCGACATGGTGAATGAAACGGCCCGCCTGTCGTGGGACCGCTGGCTGCGCGAGCAAGGCGAAGTGCCCTGGTGGTGTGACGCCAAGACCGGCACGGGCGTGAAGCAGCTGCAGGAGGCGGCGATCCGGGCGGGCGAGCAACTCAATGCCCGCCGCGCCGGCCGCGGCATGCGCCCGAGGCCGGTGCGGGCCCTGGTGCTCGGGTTCCCCAACGTGGGCAAGTCGGCGCTGATCAACCGGCTGGTGCGCCAGAAGGTGGTGGAGAGTGCCCGGCGGGCCGGGGTCACCCGCACGCTGCGCTGGGTCCGGCTGGGCCAGGCGCTGGATCTGCTCGATGCCCCCGGCGTGCTTCCTCCCCGCCTGGAAGACCAGCGCGCTGCCCTGCTGCTGGCCCTCTGCGACGACATCGGCCAGGCCGCCTACGACGGAGAGGGGGTGGCGGTGGCCTTCCTGCACCTGCTCGATGCGCTGGCCTCGGTGCCGGAGGCCGGGCTGCCGGCGCAGCTGCTGGAGAAGCGCTACGGCGTGGCACTGCCGCGGCGTCAGGGGCGGCGCCATGCCGATGGCGAGCACGACGACGCCTCGGACGGGGATCGCGAGCGTGATGGAGCTGAGCCCTTGGAGTCGTTGCCGGATGGGCTGGCCTGGCTGGAGGCCGCTGCCGCCCGCCACACCAGCGGCGACACCGCGCGCATGGCCCAGCGCCTGCTCGATGATTTCCGCCGCGCCGTGCTCGGCCCGATCGCCCTGGAGCGCCCGCCCCAGAAGCCCGCCGCCGCTGTGGAGGCATGAGCGCGTTCGGGGCAGGTGAAGGGGAGTTGATCACGCTCCACTACCCCCGGCCCCTGCCGATGCGGCTCGATCGCTGGCTGGTGGCCCAGCGGCCGGAGCAGAGCCGTGCCCGCATTCAGAAATTCATCGATGCCGGCCTGGTGCGGGTGAACGGCAGCCCGGGCCGCGCCAAGACACCGCTGCGGCCTGGAGATTGCGTGGAGCTGTGGATGCCGCCGCCGGAACCGCTCCCCTACCTGATCCCGCAGCCGATCCCGCTCGACATCCTCTACGAGGACAGCCACCTGATCGTGCTCAACAAGCCTGCCGGGCTCACGGTGCACCCGGCCCCCGGCAACAAGGACGGCACCCTGGTGAACGGCCTGCTGCACCACTGCCCCGACCTGCCGGGCATCGGCGGCGAGCGGCGGCCGGGCATCGTGCACCGCCTCGACAAGGACACCACCGGCTGCATCGTGGTGGCGAAGAGTCAGCAGGCCCTGGTGAACCTGCAACGCCAGATCCAGCAGCGCGTGGCCTCCCGCGACTACCTGGGTGTGGTGCACGGGGCGCCCCAGGCGGAGTCCGGCACGATCGAGGCCGCCATCGGCCGCCACCCGATCGACCGCAAGAAGTACGCCGTGGTGGCCGACGATAAGGGCCGGCTGGCCCGCACCCACTGGCGCCTGATCGAGCGGCTGGGCGATTACTCCCTGCTGCGCTTCAAGCTCGACACCGGCCGCACCCACCAGATCCGTGTGCACGGCGCCCACATCGGCCACCCGATCGTGGGGGATGCCACCTACAGCCGCTGCCGGCGTCTGCCGATCGAGCTGCCGGGCCAGGCCCTGCATGCGGTGGCCCTGGGCCTCGACCACCCGATCAGCGGCGAGCGGCTGAGCTTCGAGGCGCCGCTGCCGCCCGCCTTCACGGCGCTGCTCGCGGTGCTGCGCCGCCGTCAGCCCGCGCACCAGGCCCAGCCGGCAGCCGCCACCGGCGACAGCCCCGCAGACCCGTTGCCCTAGCCGGGGCCCGCGTCTGCGGAACTCCGGCGCCGCCGCTCCCGCAGCGATTCGTCGCGCATCAGCTCGTACATGGTGTTGTGCTCAAACAGATCGGCCACGGCGATCGCCGTGCTCACGGCGAAGCCGATCGGCAGCAGCAGGGCGTAATCCTTGCTGAGCTCGAAGGTGAGCAGGATCGCCGTGAGCGGCGTGCGGGTGAGGGCCCCCAGGAAGGCGCCGCCGCCGGCGAACAGCAGCGTGGATGGGGCGTAATCGAACAGCACCTGACACACCTGCTGCACCAATGTGCCCAGCGAGGCTCCCACCACCAGCGCCGGTGCCAGGAAGCCTCCGGGGGCGTCGGCCGCCACAGCCAGGGCAGTGCCGGCCGCCTGCACGATCAATGCCACCAGGGCATTCAGCGGCGTGCTCAACCCGAGCAGGGCGCTGAAGCCGAGCCGATCGGGATTGTCGAAGCTGGGATTGAGCAGGGAGGAGGCCAGGCCGATCCCCAGCCCTACCAGACCCAGCTGCAGCCACAGCGACAGATGCAGACGGAAGAACCCCCGGCGCAGGCGCACGATGCCCCGTTGGTAGAGCATCGCCAGCGCGCCGGCGGTCGCGCCCAGAAGCATCAGCAGGGGGATGTCCACCAGGCGGAAATCGGTGAGGCGCGAGGGGTCCTCGATCACCGGCAGCAGCTGCCGTAACCACAGCGGCCCGCTTTCATGGCCATCGAACAGCCGGGTCCAGGTGATCGTGGCGAAGATGGCGAAGGCGACGACGGCATTGCTGCGCACCGTGCTGCCTTTGAACATCTCCTCGAGCGTGTAGGCCAGGCCGCCGAGCGGCGCGTGAAAGATCGCCGCCAGGCCAGCGCCACTGCCGATCGCCACGGCCAGCCTGCGTTCCCGCGGTGGGGCCTGCAGGCCGTCGGCGGTGGCGCGGCCCACCACGGCGCCGATCTGGATCGAGGGGCCCTCCGGCCCCACCGGCAGGCCGCTGCCGATGGCGATGCCGCTGGCCAGCAGCTTGACGATCGCCAACCGCCAGGTCATCGGGATCGGCACCCCCTCCAGCCAGAGCATCACCTGCACGATTCCCGATCCCTTCGCCTCCGGCTCGAAGGCGCTGATCAGGCCACCGGCCACCGCGCCGCCCAGGCCGCCCATCAGCGGCAGCACGATCCAGCGGGGCAGCACGGCCGCCAGCTGCAGCCGCAGGCTGTTCAGCAGCTGGGTTTCGCCGCTGTACAACCGGATCGCCACGGCCACGCCGATGCCGATGGCGTTCACCAGCAGCAGCAGGCGCAGCAGACGCCTGACGGCCTGGCGGCGCTCCGGGGCTGTCAGCGCCATGTCAGGTCAGGGCCGGCAGGCGTGGACTGGCCGCCACCAGCTGCCGGGTGATCGCCGCCTGGGGTGCTGCCAGCAGCTGATCGCCAGGCCCTTCCTCCACGATCCGGCCGCCGTCGAGCACGATCACCCGCTGGCAGAAGCCGCCGGCCAGGGCCAGGTCATGGGTGATGAAGATCAGCCCCAGCCCCAGCCGCTGCTGCAGGGCGCGCAGCAGGGCGAGCACCTCGGCCTGCACTTCCGCATCCAGCATGCTCACGCTCTCGTCGCAGAGCAGCACGCTCGGCTCCAGCACCAGCGCCCGGGCGATCGCCACCCGCTGCTGCTGGCCGCCGGAGAGCTGCCGCGGCAGCCGGTTTTCGAAGGCCTCGGCCGGGCTCAGCCCCACCGCTTCCAGCCCGGCGCGGGCCCTGGCGCGTGCCTCCGGCCGGCTGGCCAGGCCATGGATGCGCAGCGGGTCGGCCACCGCCGCACCCACCGTCATCACGGGGTTAAGGCAGGCCAATGGATCCTGGAACACCATCTGCAGGCGCCGCCGCTGGCGGCGCAGCTCCGGCCCCCGCAGTTGCAGCAGGTCGCGGCCCTGCAGCCGCACGGCGCCACCGCGCACGGGCGCCAACCCCATCAGGGCGCGGCAGAAGGTGCTCTTGCCGCAGCCTGAGGCCCCCACCACCCCCACCGTTTCGCCTTCACGCAGCTCCAGGCTCACCCCATCCACCGCCTTGAGCCAGCGCTGCCGGAAGGGGAGCGAGGGCAGCGGGTGCCAGGAGCGCAGTTCCTCCACCGCCAGCAGGGGTGGGCCGCTGGCCGGTGGGGGCGTGAGGCCGCCTTCGCGCCGCCGCGCCGCCGCCACTAGCCGCTGGGACAGGGGGGCCTGCGGCCGGGTGAGCAGGGTATGGGCGGGAGCCTCCTCCACCAGCCGCCCGGCTTCGAGCACGGCGATCCGGTCGCACCAGCGCCCGGCCATCGCCAGGTCGTGGCTGATCAGCAACAGGGCGCTGCCGGTTTCGCGGCAGAGGCCCGTGAGTTCGGCCATCACCTGGCCCGCCACCGCCACATCGAGGCTGGTGGTGGGTTCATCGGCGATCACCAGTGCCGGCTCCAGGGCCATCGCCAGGGCGATCGCCAGCCGCTGGCGCATGCCACCGCTGAATTCATGGGGATAGCTGCCGTAGCGCTCCGGGTTGATGCCCACCCGCTCCAGCAGCTCCTGGGCCCGGCGCCGCACCTGGCGACGGCCCCAGAGCGGCCGGTGGGCGGTGAGCGTGTCGCCCAGGTGATCGCCGATGCGCAGCAGTGGGTTGAGCCGGGTCATCGGGTCCTGGAACACCAGGCCGACGGCTTCGCCCCGCAGGCGCTGCAGGGCGGCACGGCGCAGACGGCGCGGGTCCTGGCCGCACAGCAGCAGCTCGCCGCTGCATTGGCTTCCTGCCGGCAGCAGTTGCACCACGGCGCGGGCCACCGTGCTCTTGCCGCATCCGGAAGGCCCCACCAGCGCCAGACGGTCCCCAGGGTCGAGGCGCAGATCCAGGCCATCGAGGGTGGCAGGACCCTCCGGGGCGCCCGGGTAGCGCACCGTCAGCTGGTGGATCTGGAGCACTGGAGCGCTGGACCGGGAGCTGGCCATGGTGTGAGCGGATCGTGACCGGGCAGCGGGCCCAGCATGGGGGATCCGCGCCCGATCTGCTCATTCCGCGTGGCGCCTGCCTACTCTTAACGCCAGAGGAAACCTGTAGATGCTCGAAGCGGCGGCAGGAACCCGAATCGCCCCGATCGAGGTCAACGGACTCCCCGCTGTTCCTGACCGCTCGAAGGAGGCCGGGGCCGCTGGAGGCGCTCTTTCCCCTGCGGCCAGCACCACACAGCGCCGCCTGCGCGACGCCGAGGCTTACGGCGTCGTCCTGCCCGACTGGCTGCGCACCTGCCTGGAGCGGGTGCGGACCAGCGACGACCAGCCCGTTGCCGCCGTGCCCCCCAGCCATGGCGAATCGCTGCTCGCCAACGCCTTCGATTTCGCCTTCCAGCTGCACGACGGCCAGGTGCGGGCCACCGGCGAGCCCTACATCATTCATCCGATCGCGGTGGCCGATCTGCTGCGCGACATCGGCGCCGGCCCCGGTGTGATTGCCGCCGGCTTCCTGCACGACGTGGTGGAGGACACGGAGGTGAGCCCGGAGGAGCTGGAAGCCCAGTTCGGCGCTGAGGTGCGGGCGCTGGTGGAAGGGGTCACCAAGCTGGGCGGCATTCATTTCACTGACCGCACCGAAGCCCAGGCGGAGAACCTGCGCCGCATGTTCCTGGCGATGGCCAGTGACATCCGCGTGGTGCTGGTGAAGCTGGCCGACCGGCTGCACAACATGCGCACGATCGGCGCCCTGCGGCCCGAGAAGCAGCAACGCATCGCCCGGGAAACCCGCGAGATCTATGCCCCGCTCGCCAATCGTCTCGGCATCGGGCGGTTCAAGTGGGAACTGGAAGATCTCGCCTTCAAGATCCTTGAACCTGCCGCCTATCAGGAGATCAAGGAGCAGGTGGCCAGCAAGCGCAGCGACCGCGAGGATCGCCTGGCGGTGACCGTGGCGCTGCTGCGCAAACGGCTGGCGGCGGTGGGGCTCACCAACTGCGATGTGAGTGGCCGGCCGAAGCATCTTTATGGCATCTGGAGCAAGATGCAGCTCCAGCAGAAGGCCTTCCACGAGATCTTCGACGTGGCGGCGCTGCGCATCCTCACGCCGAATCTGGAGAGCTGTTATCGCGCCCTGGCCGTGGTGCATGACACCTTCCGCCCGATTCCCGGCCGCTTCAAGGACTACATCGGCCTGCCCAAGCCCAATGGTTATCAGTCGTTGCACACGGCTGTGATCGGCCGGCACCGGCCCATTGAAGTGCAGATCCGCACCACAGAGATGCACCAGGTGGCGGAGTACGGCATCGCCGCCCACTGGAAATACAAGGAGGGCGGCTCACCTGCGGATGGCGGCACCACGGAACGCTTCAACTGGCTGCGGCAGCTCGTTGACTGGCAGCAGGACGGCGGCGGTGACGACAGCAGCGATTACCTCGCCTCGATCAAGGAGGACCTCTTCGATGAGGAGGTGTTCGTGTTCACACCGCATGGCGATGTGGTGGGGCTGCGCAAGGGCGCCACGGCGGTTGATTTTGCTTTCCGTATTCACTCGGAAGTGGGCAATCACTGCCAGGGCGTACGCATCAACGACCGCCTCTGCCCCCTCGCCACCCAGCTGAGGAATGGCGACTTCGTGCAGATCATCACGGCGAAATCTGCCCACCCGAGCCTCGACTGGCTCAACTTCGTGGCCACACCCACGGCCCGCAATCGCATCCGCCAGTGGTACAAGCGCAGCCACCGCGATGAGAACATCCTGCGTGGCCGCGATCTGCTGGAGCGGGAGCTGGGCCGCGACGGTTTCGAGGCGCTGCTGAGCGGCGAGGCGATGGCCAAGGTGGCCCGCCGCTGCAACCTGGTGGGCACTGAAGACCTGCTGGCGGCGCTCGGCTTCGGCGGCGTCACCCTGCATCAGGTAGTGAACCGCCTGCGCGAGGAGATTCGCCTCGCCACCGAAGCGGCGGCACCGGCGCTCACCAATGAGCAGGTGGCCGCCGCCGTTTCGGCTGGCCGGCCGGAAGCGCCCGTGGCGTCACCGGCCTCGGGCAGCCCGATTCTGGGGGTGGAAGGGCTGGAATACCGGCTTGGTGGCTGCTGCGGCCCACTGCCTGGGGAGCCGATCGTGGGCGCGGTGGCGCTGGGCAACCACGGCATCACGATTCACCGGCAGGACTGCGGCAATGTGGCCCAGGTGCCGGTGGAGCGGCGGTTGCCGGTGCGCTGGAACCCGATCGGTGAAGCGCAGCAGCGGCGCTATCCGGTGCGGCTGCGCATCGAGGTGCTCGATCGGGTCGGGGTGCTGAAGGACATCCTCACCCGCCTGGCTGATCACCGCATCAACGTGAGCGATGCGCGGGTGCGCACCAGCGTGGGCAAACCGGCCACGATCGATCTGAAGGTGGAATTCGTGAGCGCCGCCCAGATGGGCACCACCATGGATCAGATCCGCTCGATGGCGGATGTGCTGGATCTCTGCCGCACCGGCAACGGCTGACCACACCTGTGCGTTGGATCGAGGGGCATGAGCGATTGCTGCAGCCCCGTGATGTAGTGGGCGATCAGGTGCAGTTCTTCGCTGCGGATGGGCCGGATTTCAAGGTGGGGCTTCATGGGGATCGGCGCAGCCGCGGCTTCGGGGATGGTGCGCCACACACGGTGAAGCCCTCTCCGGCTGCGCGATTCTGCAGCAGCTGTACCGGGCGACCCGGCGGCAGACCACTCGTTGCGCCACGCGCAGTTTCGCCTGCTGCCCATGTCCGCCAGCCCCAATCCCCTGCTCGCCTTGCCCTTCGAGCCCTCGATCGAGGCGCTGGGTGAGGCCTACTGGGATGTGGTGGAGGCGGCCGCCTTCCCCCAGAGCCGCCTGCGCTTTCGCAACGATCCGCTGCTGCAGCAGCTCGGGGTGGATCCGGCCACGGTGAGCGACGCTGATCTGGAGGCGGCCTACGGGCGCTTCGAAGGGCGCACGCCGCTGCTGGCCCTGCGCTACCACGGCTATCAGTTCGGCACCTACAACCCGTTTCTCGGCGATGGGCGCGGCTTCCTCTACGGCCAGCTGCGCGATCGCCACGGTGCCCTGCAGGACCTCGGCACCAAGGGGTCCGGCACCACGCCCTGGAGCCGTGGCGGGGATGGCCGCCTCACGCTCAAGGGCGGCGTGCGCGAGGTGATCGCCTCCGAAGCCCTGCACCGCCTCGGTGTCACCACCAGCCGCACACTCAGCCTGGTGGAAACGGGCGAGGGGCTGTGGCGCGGCGATGAGCCCTCCCCCACCCGCAGTGCGGTGATGGTGCGCGTGGCCCGCACCCACCTGCGCTTCGGCACCTGCGAGCGGCTGCTGCACCTGCGCCAGCCCGGCCAGCTCGAAAGGTTGTTGCGCCATGTGGTGGCCGTGTACTACCCCCACATCGCCGCCGCCCATCCCCCCGCTGCCGATGGCAGCGCCCTGGCGGCCCTGCTGGCGTTCTACGGCGAACTGGTGGAGCGGGTGGCGCGCCTGGCGGCCGAATGGATGGCGGCCGGCTTCATCCATGGCGTGCTCAACACCGACAACATGTCGCTGGTGGGCGAAAGCTTCGATTACGGCCCCTTCGCTTTCCTCGAAACCTGGGATCCGGGCTTCACCGCCGCCTACTTCGACCACAGCGGCCTGTACGCCTACGGCCAGCAGCCGCTGATCTGCCACCACAACCTGCGCCTGCTGCAGGAGCCCCTGGTGATGCTGCTGCCGCGCGCCGAGCTGGACGCGCGGCTGGAGCGGTTCGTGCCCACCTACGACCACCACTACCGCCACTGCCTGATGCGCCGCCTTGGTTTTGATGCCGGCGCCGTGGCGGCGGTGGTCGATCGCGGCGGCGATCTGGTTGACCCGGTGCCGCTGGCCCTGCAGCTGCTGGCCGCCTGGCCGGTGGCCTACGGCAGCTTCTTCGCCGCCCTCGCCGCCCGCATCGCCAGTGGCGGCCTGCCGGAAGAAGCCGAAGCCCTGGCGCCGTTCGTGCCTGGGGCCCCTGCGCCACCGCCCGATCGCTGGGCCGCCTGGCGGGAGGCCTGGTGGGGCTGGTCGTCGGCGCTGCCTCCAGAGCAGCAGCAGGGCATCGCCGCCACCCTGCGGTGCTGGAATCTGCCGGTCACGCCGGTGCGGGGCGAGATCGAGCGCCTCTGGCAGGCGATCGACACGGCGGACGACTGGGACCCCCTCCAGCAGTGGCTGGACGGCTGTGTGGCCTCTGCTGGCGTCCCCTGACCTCAGGTGTCTACGGGTGTTTGGCGCTACAGCTGCCCCAGCGGGGCTCTGTCTGAATTCAGTCACCGGTTTCCGTCTCGATGCCTCGCCATGACCTCCGAACAGGCCGCCCAGCTGATCGACGACACCCTCGACCTCGTGCATCAACGGCTCCAGACGCTCGAAGCTGACCGCCAGGGCCGCGAGCACAGGGCGCTGGCCGCCGAATTCCGTGAGTGGCGCCAGCCCAGTGGCGGCCACATCGACCTGATGCTCTGCCCCGGCTTCAGCCGCGGCTGAACGCCGGGCTCCGCCGCAGCCGAGACTGGAGCGTCCGTCGCCGCCGGGGCCGGTTGGATTGGGACGACACCATCGCTGCGATCGCCACGGCCGTGGCACCGGGTCTGGGGAGTGTGGCGATCGTCAGGATGTCCGGCCCGGCGGCGGAGTCGATCGGCCGCACCCTGTTCCGCGCCCCGGGGCAGCAGGTCTGGGACAGCCACCGCGTGCTCTATGGCCATGTGGTGGACCCGGCCAGCGGCGAACGGGTGGATGAGGCTCTGCTGCTGCTGATGAAGGCACCACGCAGCTTCACCCGCGAGGACGTGGTGGAACTGCACTGCCACGGCGGCCTGATCGCCGTGCAGCGCGTGCTGGCGCTGGTGCTGGCCCACGGCTGCCGCCGTGCCGCCGCCGGTGAATTCAGCCAGCGGGCCTTTCTGAACGGTCGCCTCGATCTCACCCGCGCCGAGGCGATCGGCGACCTGATCGCCGCCCGTAGCCAACGGGCCGCCCAGCTGGCGATGGCGGGCCTCGATGGCGGCCTGCAGCGCCGCATCACTGCCTTGCGGGAGCAGCTGCTCGACCAGCTGGCCGAGATGGAGGCACGGGTGGATTTCGAGGAGAACCTGCCGCCGCTCGATGCCGCCGCCGTGGTGGCGGCGCTCACGGCGGTGCGCCAGGCGCTCGAGGCTCTGGTGGCCGAGGCGCGCCAGGGGGAGTTGTTGCGTGATGGGCTGCGGGTGGCGATCGTGGGACGCCCCAACGTGGGCAAGTCGAGCCTGCTCAACCGGCTCAGCCGCCGGGAGCGCGCCATCGTGACCGACACCCCCGGCACCACCCGCGACCTGCTCGAAAGCGAGCTGGTGCTGGAGGGTGTGCCGCTCACCCTGCTCGACACAGCTGGCATTCGCCCTACCAGCGATGCGGTGGAACGCCTCGGCATCGCGCGCAGCCGTGCCGCCCTGGCCGCCGCCGATGCGGTGCTGCTGCTGTTCGATCTCACCACCGGCTGGAGCGACGACGACCAGGAGCTGCGCGACCTGGTGCCGGAAGGTGCGGTGCTGCTGCTGGTGGGCAACAAGGCCGATGGCGCCGGCCTTGCCACCGGTGCGGTGGCCCCGGCCGGCCCCGGGTTTCCGCTCGAGGTGGCCATCAGCGCCCGCACCGGCGAGGGCTGCGATGTGCTCGTGGAGACGCTGCTGCAGCGCTGCGGGGCCACCGAGCTGCAGGGCCTGCAGGTCGCGCTTAATGGCCGTCAGCGCGAGCTGGCCGCCGCCGCTGCCGCCGCCCTCGGCCGCAGCCTGGAGGCCGCCACGGCCCAGCTGCCGTGGGATTTCTGGACGATCGATCTGCGCGCCGCCGTGCGCAGCCTCGGTGAGATCACCGGCGAGGAGGTGAGCGAAGCCGTGCTCGATCGGGTGTTCGCGCGCTTCTGCATCGGCAAATGAAACGGGGCGGAGCACAGGAAAGAGGGCTGAGCACAATGGCCTCATGGCGTGGAGCTGTGCGGTGATCGATCCCAGGGCTCAGCTTCCGTTGGAGCAACGCCAGGCCATCGGCGCCGCCGCTCTGGCGGCCCTACTCACGGTGGCCCGCTGCAAGGGCGCGCCCACGGCCAAGGCCCTCGCCGCCATCCGGGGCGTGCGTGATCACCTGCTGCAGATCGACTGCGACCTGGAGGCGCTGGCGCCGATCAGCCCCGACCAGCTGGCTGAACGGGTGCGGGCCGTCACTGCCGATCCCCAGTGGCGCGAGCGCATCCTGCGCGGCATGACCCTGGTGGCCCTGCTCGACGGCACGCCCTCCCCTGCGCAGCAGCAGCTGCTGGAGCAGGCGGCGGCAGCCCTGGCGGTGGACCCGGCGCCGGTGCGCACCTTCGGCCAGGTGATGGAACAGCGGCTGGCCATGGTGCGCCTCGACATCGCCCGGCGCGGCTTCATCGCGTCGGCGGCGCGGGCCACCCTGGAGCAGGAGGGGCTGCGCGGTGCCCTGGGGGTGGCGCGGGTGCTGCTTCGGCAGGAGGACACGGCCATGGCGGAGCGCTACCGCGCCCTGCGCCACTACCCCGCCGGCAGCTTCGGCCTGGCCTATGCCGCCTTCATCGACCGCAACCGCTTCGGGTTCCCCGGAGAGCTGGGCGGCCCGCCGCCGCCGGTGATGCACCACGACTGCTGCCACGTGCTGGGCGGTTACGGCACCACTGCCGCCGAAGAGGGGGCTGTGCTCGGCTTCCAGGCGGGCTTCGAGCGGGTGGATCCGTTCTATGTGCTGATGTTCGCGCTGGCGGAGTTCGAGCTGGGCATCGGCGCCACCCCGTTCATCCCGGGTGAGCGTGAGGCGCTCGATGTGGAGCGCCTGTTCACCGGCATGGCCCACGGCGCCCAGGTGTCGGTGGATCTGATCGCCGCCATCGACCCCTGGGACCACTTCGCCGACCCGCTGGAGCTGGTGCGCCAGCGCTTCAACGTGCTGCCCCGCGGCCGGCAGCCCGAATGGCCGGCGTCGATCACGCGCTGAGCTGTCCTGCCTGCCGCTGCCTGCGGCTCCCTTCCTCCGCCTCCCCCCGCCTTTCCCGGTGACACCTCCGCCCCTGCTGCCTTTCAGCCCTGCTCTTGAACAGCAGCTGCGTGGCTGGCTGGCGGAGGATCTCGGCCGCGGCGATCTCACCGCGCCGGCCCTGACGGGCGCCTGGGGCCGAGCCCACTGGATCGCCAAGGCCGATGGGGTGTTCTGCGGCGGCGTGCTGGTGCAGCCCCTGTTCCGGCTGCTGGATGCGGGAGTGGTGGTGCGCGATCGGCTGGCGGAGGGGACGCCGGTGCGGGCCGGGCAAGTGTTGCTGGAGCTGGAGGGGGCAGCGCCGGCCCTGGTGGCGGGTGAACGCACGGCCCTCAACCTGGCCATGCGCCTGAGCGGCATCGCGACCGCCACCGCCCGGCTGGTGGCTGAGCTGGCTGGCAGCGGCGTGGCCCTGGCCGACACCCGCAAGACCACACCCGGCCTGCGGCTGCTGGAGAAGTACGCCGTGCGCTGCGGCGGCGGCTTGAACCACCGCTTCGGCCTCGATGACGCGGCCATGCTCAAGGAGAACCACCTGGCCTGGAGCGGCGGGGTGGGGCCGGCGATCGCGGCGGTGCGGGCGGCGGCGCCCTGGCCGGCGCGGCTGATCGTGGAGGCGGAAACCGCCGCCGAGGCCGAAGCCGCCGTGCGTGCCGGCGCCGATGCGGTGCTGCTCGATGAATTCGCCCCCGAGGCCCTGCAGGCGTTGGTGCCGCAGCTGCGGGCTCTGGCGGCGGTGCAGGGGCGGGCGGTGGTGCTGGAAGCGTCGGGGGTCCAACCTGAACAGCTGCGGGATTACGCCGCCACCGGTATCGATCTGATCTCCACCAGCGCGCCGGTCACCCGCAGCCGCTGGCTGGATCTGAGCATGCGCTACCTATCGAGCGGCGGCTGAGCGTGGCCACCACCCGGGCCTGGCATCGTGGACCTGGCGTTGTGACTTTATGGCGTTGGTTCCAGGCTGGTGGCGCGCCTGGCCCAGTGGCAGCAGAGTGATGCCGGGTTATCGATGCCGTGAGCCATGCCGTTCTGCCGCTTCTCGAGCCCGAGCCTTCGGCTCACCTCGGTGGTCCTTGCCTTGCTGGCGGCCGTGATGCCGGCTGCAGCGGCTCGTGCCGAGGGGGTGCTGCAGCGGGTGGCCGTCACCGGTGAGCTGGTGGTGGGGAGCGAACCGCTGCTGCCCCCCCTCAGCTTCCGAGACAGCAGTGGCCAGCCCGTCGGCTATGGGGTGGAGGTGGTGCGCCGGATCCAGGCAGAGCTGTCCGCAGCGCTGGGGCGGCCCATCACTGTGCGGTTCGAGTCGGTGAGCGATCCCGCCGAGCTGGTGCGTCGTGTGGGTAAGGGAGAACTGTCCCTCGCGTGCGGTGTGCCCTTCTCCTGGGCCCGCGATGCCCAGGTGGATTACACCCTGCCGATCGGGCTCTCCGGCATCCGCGTGCTGGCCCCGGCGGGCCGGATCGATGGCTCAGCGGCCTCGCTGCTGGGCCGCCGCATCGGTGCGGTGCCGGGTTCCCTCGGTGAGGCGGTGTTGAAGGGCATCCAACCCCAGGCACGCGCCGTTCCCTTCGCCGGGCTGGGGGAGGCGGTGGCCGCGCTGCAGGCCGGCCGGCTGGACGGCGTGATGGGGGACACCACTCTGCTGATGGGCAAGGCCAGCAGCCTCGGTGCCACCGGCCTGGTGGTCACGCCGGAGCTGCCCTATGAGCGCTACGCGGTGGGTTGCGTGGTGCCTGAAAACGATTCCGCCTTCCGCGACCTCACCAATCTGGCGATCGCCCGACTGCTGCAGGGCTATGTGGATGGCGATCCCGAGGCAGTGGCCAGCGTGGACCGCTGGGTGGGTCCGAAGGGGGTGCTGGGGGTGCCGTCTGAGCGCATTCGTACCTATTTCGAAACGGTGTTGCTGAATTACGAGGCGATCCGGCCCCAGGGTCCAGCGGCAGCGTCTTCCGCCCCGTCCGCGCCCTGAGTCACCCCGCCCACGCCCTCGCCCTCCGCTTCTTTCGTTCTCCAGGTTTCACTTCCGATGGCTTTCCTTCCGCGTCCCAGGCAGTTCGGCTTTCTGTTGTTCCTGGCGATCCTGCCGTTGATCCCGGCCGCTGAAGCGCTGGCGGCCGCTGGTGCCGCCAGCCCGAGCCGCGACGGCCCTGAACCGGACAGCCTCAGCGTGGAGGCCCGTCTGCGCCGCATCGCCGGGGCGGTTCGCGAGCTGGAAACCGGCGCGATCCATGACCAGGATCAGACCGTCGATGGCCAGGAGCCGGCAGCCGCCAAGGCCATCCCCGACGATGTGCTGGCCTACGTGTTTGTGAACGGGCCGCGGGTCGGTTGGCGCAATGGCGGCTTCTATAACGGTGGCTTCCGCAATGGCGGCTTCTGGAACGGCGGCTTCCGCAACGGAGGTGGCTGGTCAAACGGCGGCTTCGGCAATGGGGGGTTCCGCAATGGCGGCGGCTTCCGCAACTTCTGGTGAGCCGTTGACCTTCCCCGCGTTCGGTCCCCTGCGGCTGCTGGTGGTGCAGCCCACCCCGTTCTGCAACCTCGACTGCGACTACTGCTACCTGCCCAGCCGCGACGACCGCCGCCGGCTGCCGCTGGAGCTGCTGGAGCGCACGCTGGAGCGGGTGCTGGAGAGCCCCTTCGCCAACGACGACTTCACCCTGCTCTGGCATGCCGGCGAGCCGCTCACCATGCCGATCGCCTTCTACGACGAGGCCACCGCGCTGATCCGCTCCGTACTGGCGCGCCGGGACGGTCCGCCGCTGCGGATCGTGCAGTCGCTGCAGACCAACGCCATGACGATCGACGCCGCCTGGTGCGATTGCTTCGAGCGCAATGACATCCACGTGGGCGTGAGCCTGGATGGCCCCGCCTTCCTGCACGACGCCCACCGCCGCACCCGCACCGGCCTGCCCAGCCATGCCGCCAGCCTGCGGGGCATCGGCTGGCTGCAGCGCCGCGGCATCCCCTTCCAGGTGATCGCCGTGCTCACCGACGACGCCCTCGATCACGCCGACACCCTGTTCGACTTCTTCAACGGCCATGGCATGGACAATCTTGCCTTCAACATGGAGGAAACCGAGGGAGAGAATCTCAGCTCCACCCTGTCCCGCCCCCGCTCGGAGGCGCGCTACCAGGCGTTTCTGGAGCGTTTCTGGGAGCGGCTGCGAGCCGAGCCTGGCGCCCTGCGCCTGAGGGAGTTCGATGAGATCGCCGGCCTCGCCTGCGGCGATCAGCGTCTGGCACGCACCGACATGAACCACCCGTTCGCGATCGTGAACGTGGATGCGCGCGGCAACTTCTCCACCTTTGACCCCGAGCTGCTGTCGGTGGCCACCGCCGCCTACGGCGATTTCGCCTTCGGCAACGTGATCACCGACAGCCTGGAATCCGTGGTGGATAGCGCCAAGTTCCAGCAGGTGTACAGCGAGATCCGCTCCGGCGTGGAGCGCTGCCGGGCCGAGTGCGAGTACTTCGGCCTCTGCGGCGGAGGCGCCGGCAGCAACAAGTACTGGGAGCGCGGCACCTTCGACTGCAGCGAGACCCAGGCCTGCCGCTACCGCATCAAGCTCAGCGCCGATGTGGTGATGGCGGGCCTGGAGCGGGAACTGGAGCTCACCAGCTGAGCGGAGGCTTCAACCGCCCACTGGCGGAGCAGAGCCTTCAGCCCTCATAGGGCCAGAACTCCGGCTCGTCGAGCATGGGCCGCTCCAGCGGCAGCACGTGGAAGCGGCGGCGGATCTCCAGCAGGGGCTCGCTGGCGAGGGCGAGGTGATCGAGCCGGCTGAAATCACCGCTGCAGGCGGCCCCCCGACGCCAGGCTTCCGCCAGCAGCTCGGGCGCACCCGGCAGATCGAGGGCCCCCCGTTTGCCGTTGAGGCCGTTGTAGGGCTCGCCGTCGCCGCCGTAGGGCACGAACTGGCTGTCGTTGCCGTGCACGAACAGGCCCACCTCATGGATGAGGAAGTTGGCGAGCGAGGCCATCCAGTTCGCGTCGTCGTTGCGGAGCGCCAGCTTGAAGGCGCCCAGGGCGATCTCGCCTGGCCCCGTCGGTTCGTAACCGGTGATCACGTGGTTCATGTCATGGCTCATGTAGTAGGCGGGGTTCGGGGTGTCGCGGGCCGGCAGGGGCAGGCCGTTGCGCGCGTAGAACTGCACGAAGGCCCAGCCAAGGCTGCCGTGGGGGCAGTCGCGCAGCCCCTGCACCTGGGCGAAGAAGGCGTCGCCGGGAGCGCCGCCCTGATCCTTGCCAGGCTGCTTGCTGGGATCCGCCATCAGGGCGCCGTGGCGGGCGGACAGCTCGGGCATGAAGGCGGCGTAGCAGCGCACGAAGCTGGCGGTGGCTTCCGCGGCGGTGCGGTGGAAGAGGTCCTGCACGAGGCGCAGCTCAACGCCGTGGATGCCGATCGCGTCGCTGAAGGCCTCCAGCCGCTGCAGCTGGGCGGCGCTGCGGGGATGGCGGCAAAGCTCCAGCATCAACGCCAGCTGCAGGAAGCGGCGGCGGCTGTCGTCGTCTGGCAGCCGGGCCGCCAGCTCCTCGGGCGGCAGTGGGGCGGCGGCCGTGAGTTCGTCTGGGGTGAGCCCGAGCAGGTGCACCGCCAGGCTGCTGAGCAGCCGCGCCTGCTCGCTGGTGGCGCCGCCCTCCACGGCGACCAGATCGCGCAGCCCGCCCACCAAGGTGCGCGTCAGCGGGGGAGGGAAGGGTTGCAGCATCGACGGTGGGGCCGCACCCCGCCATTCAAGCGCTGCCCGCCGCCGACGGTCCGCTCTCCGCCGCCGTGATCCGCTCAAGTTGCAGGGCATCGGTGCAGCCGTCGTGGCCCTGGTTGTAGTGGCTGGAGCAGAAGGCGCCCCGCCAGCCCGGCGGCAGCTCGGCCAGCAGCGACACGGCGTAGGGATGGCGCTGGGCCACCCGCTCGATCGTGTGGGCGGGGTAGAGGCGCACCGCGTGGCGGCTGACGCGGCAGAGCTCGCTCAGGGCCCGACGGTGCCAGGCCAGATCGAAGCCGCCACTGCTGGAGAGGCCGCCATCGCGCAGGGGGGCATAGGCGAAGAGCAGATGGCCGCTGAGCACCAGATCGAAGCTTTGGTCCGGGAAGGGCAGCTCCGGCAGGGAGGCGTTGCGGTACTGCTGCGGATGGCGGCGGCGATCCTCCAGAAAGGCCTGCAGTGCCTGAATGTGCTCCTCGTGGCAGGCCTCCAGATCGAAATCCGGCCGCAGCGCATCGCTGCTGAGCAGGCCTGCCATGGTGCGCTCCAGATCGGCCAGGGCCCGCCGTTCGAGCTCCTGCTCCGGCAGGGCGTAGAGGGGATCCACCGCCACCACCTCCCCCACCAGGCCGCGCAGCCGCGCCGAGAGCGAACCGGGCCCGCCGGGGCAGTCGAGCACGCGGGCGTCGCGCCACTGCTCCAGGTCTCCTTTGAGGTTGAACATCGCCAGGGCCTGCTCCCCCAGACGCCCGTAGAACATCACGGAGGCAAGTTGCATGCGGTTTTGAGGCGGTGGGATTGTGCGGTGAACGGGGCGTTCACCTGCTCCGCCAGCGTGTTCCGCCATCCTGGCGGGCCACCCATGGCGCGGGCAGCCCCGTAGCGCTGCTCGCTCCATTTGTGCATGCTTCCAGAACCTGCCCGGCGGGTTGCCATCGGTCCAGAGGGGATGATCAGGGTGCCTCCCCCCTGCAGGGAGCGCCCTGCTTCTGCCCCGCTGCCCATGCTCCGCCTCGCCCAAGCCCTCGACAGCCAGCTGCGCGCGGCGATGCAGCGGGCCTTCCCCGTGGAAACCATGGGCGAGGAGATCTCAGAGATGTTCGGGGCAGGGGGCCTGCGGCTGGATCCGCAGCTGGCGCCGGCTACCAAGCCCGAATTCGGTGATTTTCAGGCGAACGGTGCCCTGTCCCTCGCCAAGCCGCTCCGCCAGGCGCCGCGGGCCATTGCCACGGCGATCGTTGAGCAGCTGGCGGCCGATCCGGCCTTCACCGCGCTCTGCCTGGAGCCGCAGATCGCCGGCCCAGGCTTCATCAACCTGACTCTGCGGCCGGAGCGGCTGGCCGTGGAGGTGGCAGGGCGGCTGAGGGATCCGCGTCTGGGGGTGCCCACGGTGGCCGAGCAGAGCGGCAACGGGGCGCCGGCGCCGGTGGTGGTGGATTTCTCCAGCCCCAACATCGCCAAGGAGATGCACGTGGGGCATCTGCGCTCCACGATCATCGGCGACGCGCTGGCGCGGGTGCTGGAGTTTCGCGGCCATCCGGTGCTGCGGCTCAACCACGTGGGCGACTGGGGCACCCAGTTCGGCATGCTGATCACCCACCTCAAGCAGGAGGCGCCCGAGGCGCTCACCACCGCCGATGCGGTGGACCTGGGCGATCTGGTGGCCTTCTACCGCCAGGCCAAGGCCCGCTTCGACAGCGATGAAGCCTTCCAGACCACTTCGCGTGAGGAGGTGGTGAAGCTGCAGAGCGGCGATCCGATCAGCCGCCGCGCCTGGCAGCTGCTGTGTGATCAGTCGCGCCGGGAATTCCAGCGCCTCTACGACGCCCTCGACATCCGCCTCGATGAGCGCGGCGAATCCTTTTACAACCCCTACCTGGAGGCGGTGGTGGCGGATCTGGCCGCCACCGGACTGCTGGTGAGCGATGGCGGCGCCCAGTGCGTGTTCCTCGAAGCGGAGGACGGCAGCGCCAGCAAGGCCCCGCCGGTGATCGTGCGCAAGAGCGACGGCGGTTTCAACTACGCCACCACCGATCTGGCTGCCATCCGCTATCGCTTTGCGGCACCCCCCGCCGGCGATGGGGCGCGGCGGGTGATCTACGTCACCGATGCGGGCCAGGCCAGCCATTTCGCCGGGGTGTTCCAGGTGGCCCGCCGTGCCGGTTGGATTCCCGAGGACGGGCGGCTGGAGCACGTGCCCTTCGGGCTGGTGCAGGGGGAAGACGGCAAGAAGCTCAAGACCCGCGCCGGTGACACGGTGCGACTCAAGGAGTTGCTGGAGGAGGCGGTGGAGCGCTGCGAGGCCGACCTGCGCCGCCGGCTGGCGGAGGAGGAACGCCAGGAAGAGGAGGACTTCATCACTGAGGTGGCCACCACCGTGGGCCTGGCGGCGGTGAAGTACGCCGACCTCAGCACCAACCGGATCACCAACTATCAGTTCAGCTTCGATCGCATGCTGGCCCTCAGCGGCAACACCGCCCCCTACCTGCTGTATGCGGTGGTGCGCATCGCCGGCATCGCCCGCAAGGGTGGTGCCGGGGCCGATACGGCCGCCGGTGCCGCAGATTCACCGTTGCCGGAGATGCTCAGTTTCAGCGAGCCGCAGGAGTGGGCGCTGGTGCGGGAGCTGCTCAAGTTCGACGGCGTGATCGCCGAAGTGGAGGAGGAACTGCTGCCGAACCGGCTGTGCAGTTATCTGTTCGAACTGAGCCAGATGTTCAACCGCTTCTACGATCAGGTGCCGGTGCTCAAGGCCGAAGAACCGGCGCGGAGTTCGCGGCTGGCGCTCTGCCGCCTCACGGCGGCCACCTTGAAGCTGGGGCTTGGCCTGCTCGGCATTCCCACCCTGGAGCGGATGTGAGCGGCTATTGGGCTCTGGCCAGGTAATCCTCCTGGAGGATGTACATGCGCTTCACATCGCGGTAGCGGCCTTCGATGAAAAATTCGCCCACCAGGTGGCCTTCCTCCGCAAAGCCGCATTCTTGATAGAGGTGCAGGGCCTTGGCGTTGTCAACGGCAACGGACAGGTAGATCTTGTGCAGGTTCAGGATGGTGAAGGAGTAGTCGAGGGCTTTGTGGATGCAGAAGCGTGCGAAGCCTTTGCCCTGGTGGGCAGGGGCCACGATGATCTGGAACTCAGCGCGGCGATGAATGTAATCAATCTCGATCAGTTCCACCAGGCCGACCAGTTCCTTGTCCTTGTTCTCGACGACAAAGCGACGCTCGGCATTGTCGTGGATATGGCGGCTGTACAGCTCCTCAAGTTCGTCGAATGATTCATAAGGTTCCTCGAACCAATAGGCCATCACGCTCCGATTGTTCACCTGGTCGTGAATGAATCGCAGGTCGCCACGCTCCAGGGCCCGCAGGGCCAGTTCCGTACTCGCCACCGAACACTCTGATCAGCCATGGCCAGACTAAGTCGGCCCGCTGGATCAGGCCGCCTGCTCACCGGTCGTGATGGCTGGCCTGCGCACGGTGTTCGATGCCCGATCGGAACCGGGCCCGAAGCTGTCGACCAGCTCCTGCCAGCTGGCCTCATCCAGCAGGAAGTCCCTGCGGATCCTGCTGAGATTGTCACGGACGTGGGGGTCTGCCAGGAGCTGCTGGAGATCGTCCAGTCGCGCCAACCGCAGCAGCTCGAGCATGGCCTCTCTGGCGGCGTCCTGGCGCAGGCTGCGAATTTCCCTCTGCTGGCCCGTGAGCTCCAGAATCCGCCGATCCTGCAGGGCCAGTTCCTGGATCGCGGCCCAGTGGTCGTCGTCGTCCAGTTTCAGGGATTGGCGCAGCTCCTCCAGTTGCACCAGGGCGGTGGCCTGCTCCAACCGACCCGAAACCAACAGCTCCGCCATCACCCCCTTGTAGAGGCTTCGCTTGGTCTGACTGATCTGGGCGGGCAGCACCTTGACCAGGGTGAACACTTCGGCGGCACTGAGCTCGTCGATCGAGCGGCCGTCCAGATAGGGCGAAAGGTCGGGAATCAGCTGCTCCAGCTGCCTGCGCAGGCTGGCACTGGTGCTTTCCCGCAGATAGGTGGCCCGTTCGCGATACCAGCCTCGGTGCACCCACATGCCGCTCACAATCAGAACGACGGAGCGGATCACCTGCCCGCCCGCCGGCCCCAGGAGACCGAGGGTGGGATCGGCAAACCAGAAGAAGATGTTCACGGCCAGGAACGAGGCCAGCAGCCGTGTGCGATGGATGGCGACCTCCTGGGCCCGCTCCCCGAAGTCCGGGGTCAGTTGCCGCTGCTGCAACTGCTGCAGCCACCGCTGCAGGGCCACCGAGATCCAGGCCGCGAGCACCAGCAGGACCGGAATCGCCACGAGGCGCGGCACGACGGGGATCCATGGGCCCGTCACCAGGGGGCTCCAGGCGTACTCGGTCACCTCGTTGTCGTAGGCCCACATGCCGCTGCGCAGGTAGTCGAGCCCGCCACGGGATTCCAGCTTGATGATCAGGAAGAAGGCGAGCACCAGCCCGGGATAGGACCCCCAGGCCCAGTTCAGGCCTCGTTTGCCCTTCAGCGACGACCAGTAGCTGCGCTCCGAGTCGATGTCGATGCAGGGGGTCTGGCAGGCCACGCAGGCACTCTGGACCTTGCCGGAGTCGCTCACCGTGCGGCACATCGACTGGGTCACCTTGGCGGTGGTCTCGATGTGGGCCGGACTGCCGAAGAAGCTGCGCGGGCCGGTGATGATCGTCTGGACGGGGCCCATGGGGCAGACGTACTGGCACCAGGCCTTGCCCCCATAGGCCCAGCCCACCACCAGGGCGGCGACCGCCGTGAACAGGAGCAGCAGACCCAGCCCGAGGGTGTTGCTGTTGACCAGCAGCAGGCGCAGACACAGCCCTGCGATGAACAGGCTCCACTGCAGCGCAACGTGATGGCGGCCCAGCCAGGATCCCGGCTCCACCTTCGCCACCGCGCGCCGGCCTCCCCGTCCGCCCACGGTGCGCTGCATCCCCAGAATCCGGAACAGCTGGGACACCAGGGCCAGCGGACAGACCCTGCGCCAGAGCTCATGGCTGAACACCACCAGCAGCAACAGGCAGCCGGGTACAACCATCCCCCAGAAAATCTGATTGCCTTCGAGGGAATGACAATCAGGACTGCCACCACAACGATTGACGTTAAATGGATAAAGATCGATGCCGGCAAGCAGGCTGACGATCAGGAAGATCCAGCCGGACAACAGCAGCCAACGGATGATCTGTGCCTGACGCTCAGGCCATGAACTGAAGATCTGCATGGCATGGAGAGAATCGCTGGCAACTTATTCACAAGCCCTCCGACTATTTCCCCGGTTGTGCCAATTGGCTGTTGAGCGGTTTCCAGACTGTCCCGGCTGGGCGGGGGGATCTGGCAGATCTGAGGTCCGCACTCGAACAACCCGACCGGAGTCATGATCCGGTCGCATCCGGTCAACAGAAACTGGCCGGATTCCGTTGCCTGCCGTGGCGTTGGCTTCGGCTGGGTGCTCTTCGGTGATCGCTCCCCTGGCAGGACCTGTCCCAGGCGGAAGCTGGAGGGGCATCGGTCCGGACCCAGCGGAGCCGTCCTGCATTCGGTTGGGAAGCATCCAGTCACATCGGGCCGAAACGGACGCTCCGGCCAGGCCGCCGAGGGTCGAGGCCAGCTGCCCATTTAGCTTGGGCTCCCCTACGGGATGGCCGCCGCCACGCCATGGTCCTTGATCGTTCCCATGCCCAGGCGCCTGTCACGGCATCGGCGGCCGGGAACGCTCCTAGGGCCCGCCCCGAGGTGGAAGCCCTGGTGGCCTACAGCGCTCCCCTCGAGGGCAGGCGCAACCTGTTGCGTCTCGACTTCAACGAAAACACCGTGGGGCCCAGCCCCCGGGTGGTGGAAGCGATCCGCGCCATTCCCGCCGATCACTACGCCATCTATCCCGAGTACGACGGTCTGCGGGAGGCGGTGGTGGCCTCGCTCGGCAGCACGGGCCTGAGCCCCGGCCACATCGGTCTGTTCAACGGCGTCGATGACGCGCTCCATGCCATCTTTCACGCCTTCGCGGCCCCGGGCGACCGTCTGCTCACCACCAGCCCCACCTTCGGCTACTACACCCCCTGTGCCCGCATGCAGGGGATGACCATCGAGGCGATCCCCTACCGGTCGCCCGACTTCGCTTTCCCCTTCAGCGAGATCCGTGCCGCCCTCGACACCGACCCACCGGCCAGGATCCTGTTGATCTGCAACCCCAACAACCCCACCGGTACCCGGTTGGCGCCGCAGCGGATCCTGGAGCTGGCGGCCGCTGCCCCAGACACGCTGGTGGTGGTGGATGAGCTCTACGAGGCCTTCACCGGCGACAGCGTGCTGCCACTGCTGCTGGACACAGCAGCAGGCACCGATCCCTTTGCGGCCTACCCGAACCTGCTGGTGCTGCGCTCGCTGGCGAAAACGGCCGGGCTCGCCGGGCTGCGCTTCGGGTTTGCGGTGGGTGCGCCGGCCCTGGTGGACCGGGTGAGCCGGGTCAGCGGCCCCTACGACGTCAACAGCTTTGCCGTGACCGCCGCCCATGCGGCCCTGGCTGATCAGGCCTACACCGACGCTTACGTGGCCGAGGTGCTGCGGGCGCGGGCCTGGTTGCTGGAGCAGCTGGTGGCCGCCAGGGTGCGCCATCACGCCGCCGGTGGCAACTACCTGCTGATCTGGCCGCGGCGGCCGGCGGCCGTGGTGGAGTCCGAACTGCGGGCGGCGGGCATCCTGGTGCGCTCGATGGCCGGCAAGCCGCTGATCGATGGCGCGCTGCGGGTGAGCCTGGGCACCACCGAGCAGATGGAGCAGTTCTGGGCGGCGTACCGGTGCATCGAGCCCCAGGGCTGAAGAGCGGCGTTCAGGGCGCCTTGCCGGCGGCCGGCTCGAGCACGGTGATCGGCTTGCCTTTCTCTCCGGCGTAGACCACCACGATCTCGGCTGGTTCGTTGCCGTTGTTGGTGCCGTAGTGGGGCTGATTCACCATCTCGATCAGCCCTTCACCCGCCTTCAGCTGCAGGCGAGCGCCCTCCTTGCTGGTCACCAGCAGCTGGCCGCGGATCAACATGCCGGCATTGATCACTGGGTGGGTGTGCATCGGCAGTTGCACCCCCGGTGGAATGGTGATGTGCAGCACGGTGATTTCCGGTTCGCCCTTGGGATAGGCGGGCAGCCGTGTGCCGTTCCAGGCCTCGCCGGCCTTCACCAGGGTGCGCACCTTCACCGCCGCCGGCTCCCCATCGGCGAGGGCGGGCGGCACGGGTAGCAGCAGGCTGCCGCCCAGCAGCAACAGGGCCAGCCAGGGCCGACAGCCGCTCAGCGGACGCTTGTTCTGAACCTGCAGGGCCATCGGGGCGGCGGGCATCTCTCGCTGGGCAGTCTGGGGGCTGGTTCGCTGGCGTGCAGGCCCGCCCATCGCCCGCCCATCCCCATAGCCTGCCCTTGCTCTGCTCCCGTTGCGGCCGCTTTGGATTTCACCGCCGATCTCCCCGTTGTGCAGATCCGGCGAACGGTGATGCGCCGGGCGCTGCTCTCCACGGCAATCCCACCGCGGGTGGCCCTGGCGATGGGCCAGGAGCCGCTGCTGCTGCGCTACACGATCGGCCTGTTCGGCTATGGCCTGATCGGCTGTGCGGTGACCGATGCCGAGAGCTGCCTCCAGCGGCTGGCGCAACAGCCGCACGGGCTGCTGGTGTGCTCCGACAGCCTCGAAAGCGGTGACGTGCTCAGCCTCACCGCCACCGCCAAGGAGCGGTACCCCGCCTTGAAGGTGATCGTGATCAGCACGGGGGGCCATCCCGAGCCGGCACTGGTGCGGGCCGCCTGGATCGATGGGCTGGTGGCGGAATGCGACATGACCTTCCACAGCGGGGCGCTGCAGGCGGCGGTGCTGGCGGCGCTGGGTGGCTGCCACTTCCGCAGCGCCTCGATGCGTGATCAACCGATGCCAGAGCCGATCAGTGAACTCAGCCCGCGGGATTACCAGATCCTGGAGGGCCTCGCCGATGGGCTCACCGACCGGGAGATCGCCGAGCGGCTGATGATCAGCCCGAACACGGCGAAGTCGTACACCAAGCGGCTGCTGCAGAACATGGGGGCGCGCAACCGTCTGCAGGCCCTGGTGATCGCGCTGCGGCAGGGGCTGATCCGGCTGCGCTGATGGCTGCAGCCCGCACGGCTGCCGTGGCGACCACCCTCAGCGGAGCCGCCAACCACCCTCCGATGGGGGTCGCCCCGGCGGGGACATCCGGCGTAGGACCGTTGCAGCGATTTGTTTTGCGCGATGTCCAGCGTCGATCCACTCACAGGTATGGGCTTCAATTACGCCGAGGCGCTGCAGAAGAACTTCCTCTTTTACGAGGCGCAGCGCTCCGGCAACCTTGACGAAGCCAGAAAGCGGATCGACTGGCGCGGTGACTCCGGCCTGCGCGACGGCGCCGACGGGGTGTACTTCGGTGGGCAAACCGCCGCCAACCTCCAGGCCGGGCTGACGCTGAATCTCACCGGCGGCTATCACGATGCCGGCGATCACTCCAAGTTCAGCCTGCCGCTCGCTTCCACCCTGGCCACCCTCTCCTGGGGCGGGATCGAGTTCTCCGATGGCTATGCCCTCTCGGGGCAAACCGACGAACTGCTCGATGCGGTGCGTTGGGGCACGGATTACCTGCTCAAGGCCCACGCCGTTGATGCGGCGGGAGCGACGCGCTTCTTCGTGGCGCAGGTGGGCAATGTGGAGGCCGACCACGCCTTGTGGAGCTCGCCGGAGAGCCAGACCATTGCCCGTCCGGCCATGGCGGTGACACCGAGCAAGCCCGGCTCCGATGTGGCGGCCGGCTCAGCCGCAGCGCTGGCTTCCGCCTCGGTGCTGTTCCGCCAGAACGGCGAAGCCGCCTACGCCGATGTGCTGCTGACCCGCGCCATTTCGCTGTACGACTTCGCCGATCGTTACCGGGGCCGCTACTCCGATTCGATTCCGGAGGTACGCAATTACTACAACTCCTGGAGTGGGTTCAACGATGAGCTGGCCTATGGCGCGGCCTGGCTGTCGCGGGCGGTCACGGCGGCGGGCGGCAGTGGCACGGCCTACCGCGACAAGGCCCTGTCGATCTATACCAGCAACATCGGCGGCCTTTCGCGGGGCTGGACCGGCAACTGGGACGATGCGTCTTATGCCACGGCGGTGATCCTGGCGGAGGACACGGGCTCGACCCGCGTGCAGCAGGACGTGGAGCTCTGGTTGAACAACTGGGTGAACGGCGGCAACGGCGTGACGATCAGTGCCGGCGGCCTGCGCCATATCAGCCAGTGGGGCTCGCTGCGTTATGCCGCCAACACGGCCTTCCTGGCGGATGTGTATGCCGACAACGTGCGGGACCCGGGTGGGTCCTTCAGCCGGCTGTCGCAGGGGACCGTGGATTACATCCTTGGTGCCAATCCGCGCCGGTCGAGCTATCTGGTGGGCTTTGGGGCCAATTCACCCCGGCAGCCCCATCACCGGGCCGCCTCGGGCGTGGGCTGGGATGGGTTCCGCAACGGCCTGCCCAACGCCCACATCCTCTACGGCGCCCTGGTGGGTGGCCCTACCAGTTCCGACGACTTCTCCTATCAGGACCGCCGCGACGACTTCGTCGCCAATGAGGTGGCGATCGACTACAACGCTGGCCTGGCCGGCGCCTTCGCCCGCAGCGTGGAGCGTCGCGGCGGGCAGGCGTTCACCGATGCCCAGCTCGACGCGCTGCCGGGCATTTACGTGCGAACCAGCGGCGGCGGAACGCCGGTGCCACCCACCCCGACACCAACTCCAACCCCGACTCCTACGCCAACGCCAACACCAACCCCAACGCCCACCCCGACACCCACTCCAACGCCAATACCCACGCCTGTGCCGGGCTCTCCCTTGCCCCAGACCCTCAACGGCATTCCGCTCACCTCCAACCCGAACCTGGCGGTGTCCGTGGGCGGATCGATCTGGACGGGTGGCATGACGGTGCAACTCACGCTCACCAACACCGGCACGGTGCCGCTGAACAGCTGGAACTTCAGCTTCGAGAGCCCGCACCGTCCCACCAGCACACCCTGGGGGGTGCGGATCAGCAGCACGGCGCTGGCGGGCGGCCTGTTTCGCCACACCGTGACCGGTGATGCCTGGGCCAGCACGATTCAGCCGGGCCGCAGCGTGAACGTGGGCTTCAACGCCAGCCAGGGAAGGCCCCTGGGCAACAGTGGCGCGCTCACGGCGACGGCGCTGTTCGGTGATGGTGGCCGGGTTGGCTTCAGCAGTGTCAACCCCAGTTTCAAGACAGGCGGTGCCGCCGCCGATGTGATCAGCACCAGCGCCGCTGTTGATGCGCTCACCGGCCTGGCTGGCGCGGACACGTTCCGCATCACCAGCCTGCGCGATTCGTTGCTGAACGCCAGTGATCAGATCACAGATCTGGCCATCGGCAGCGATCGCATCGATGGCCCCCGGGAGGTGTCGGCCGCCGATCTGCGTGAGCTGGGCAGCGTTGCTGACCTCAGCGCCACGGCACTGGCGGCGGTGCTGACCCCCACAGCGTTCGCTGCCAACGGTGCCGCCACCTTCAGCCTTGGCGCCAGCGGCGGCAGCCGCACCTTCCTGGCGCTCAATGATGGGCTGGCTGGCTTCCAATCCGCCAACGACGCCATCGTGGAGATCACCGGCTTCACCGGCTCGCTCACGGCCCTGGCGATCGTGTGATCGGCGCGGCCGGAGCAGTTGTCACGTCGATGTCGGCTGCTTGGCGTAGTTCGTCAATCAGAAACGACGTTGAACTTCTCCGGTGCCCCCAGCCGCCAAGACCGCTCTGATCACAGGCATCACCGGCCAGGATGGCTCGTACCTCACCCAGCTGCCAGAGCCATGTGGCAGTGAGCTTTGAGGCGCCGGAGTACACCGCCAACAGCGATGCCCTGGGCACGCTGCGCATCCTGGAAGCGGTGCGGATGCTGGGGCTCACGCCGAAAACCCGCATTTACCAGGCCAGCACCAGTGAGCTGTATGGGCTGGTGCAGGAGATACCGCAGAAGGAAACCACACCCTTCTATCCGCGCAGCCCCTATGGGGTGGCGAAGCTCTATGCCTATTGGATCACGGTGAACTACCGCGAGGCCTAC
>NZ_JAHLYO010000016.1:0-157489 GCF_025128015.1 Synechococcus sp. CS-1333 | reverse complement strand
CGCCGCGGCGCCGCGGCGCGCTTCTTCCAGGCCGATGCCCTGGCGGATCCCTTGCCCTCCGGTCCGGACGGAGCCGCGCCCGCTGGCTATGACGTGGTGATCACCTCCCTGTTCCTGCACCACCTGGGCGACCACGACGCCGAGGTACTGCTGGCCCTGATGGCCCGCCGGGCCCGTCACCTCGTGCTCGTCAACGACCTGATCCGCAGCCCGCTCGGCTATGGCCTGGCCTGGGCCGGCACCCGGCTGCTCAGCCGCTCCTGGATCGTCCACACCGATGGACCGCTGTCGGTGCAAGGGGCCTTCCAGCTCGCTGAGGTGGCGGCCATGGCTGATCGGGCCGGGCTGAGCGGCGCCAGGATCCAGCGCTGCTGGCCGGAGCGTTACCTGCTGAGCTGGTCCCGTGGTTGAACGCCAACCGGGCAAGCCCTGGGACGTGCTGGTGATCGGGGCCGGGCCTGCCGGCGCCCTGGCCAGCCTGGATCTGGCCCGTCGCGGTCTGACGGTGCTGCTGGTGGAGAAGCGCAGCTTCCCGCGCTGGAAGGTGTGCGGCTCCTGCTTCAACGCCCAGGCCCAGGCGGCCCTCGCCTCCGTGGGCCAGGGCCACCTGCTCGAACACCTGGGCGGGCGACCCTTGCGGCGGCTGCGGCTCGGCCTGGGCGGACGGGAAACCACCTGCGCCCTGCCGCCGGGGCGGGCCCTCTCCCGCGGTCGCTTCGATCAGGCGCTGGTGGAGGCGGCCGTCAACGCCGGTGCCGTGTTCCGCCCCTGCACCACCGCGCAGCTGGGTGGCGTCACCCCCCGCACCCGTACCCAAACCCGCAGCGTCTGCCTACGGCAGGGACAGCGGCAGGAGCTGGTGCAGGCGGCCGTGGTGCTGGTGGCGGCGGGGCTGGCCAACCGCAGCCTGGAGCACGAGCCCTCCGCCCACACCCGCATCAGCCCCCGCTCCCGGCTGGGGGCCGGCTGCGTGCTGGCGGGGAGCCACAGCCGCTGGGAGGAGGGCACCATCCACATGGCGGTGGGCCGCCAGGGATACGTGGGCCTGGTGCGGGTGGAGGACGGCAGCCTCAACCTGGCGGCGGCCTTCGATCGCGCCCTGCTGCAGGAGTGCGGAGGTGCCGCGGCCGCGGCCAGGCAGGTGCTGGCGGAGGCCGGTTTTCCCGCCATTCCCCAGTTGGCGGAGGCCGCCTGGCAGAGCACACCGGCGCTCAGTCGCCGCACCACCCCCCTGGCGGGCCATCGCTTCCTGGTGCTCGGCGATGCCGCCGGCTATGTGGAGCCCTTCACTGGAGAAGGCATGGGCTGGGCCCTCGCCGCCGCCGTCGCCGCCACGCCGCTGGTGCTCGAGGGCACCGGCAGCTGGCAGCCGGCGATCGAGCGCCGCTGGCGTGAGCTGCACCGGCAACGGATCGGCCGCCGGCAGCTGCTCTGTCGTGGCCTGGCCCTGGCGCTGCGCCACCCCACCAGCAGCCGGGGCCTGTTCTGGGCAGCGTCTCGCCTGCCTTCCCTGCCGCAACGGCTGCTGCGATGCCCCTGACGATCCTCGGCGTCGGCACCAGCGTTCCCCGCCACCGGATCAGCCCGGCGGAATCGGCGGCGATGGCCGCGCGCATCTCCGCTTCCACCCCGGAGCGGGCGGCCCTGCTGGCGCGCATCCAGCGGCGCTCCGGGGTGAACCTGCGCCACAGCGTGCTGTTGGAGTCGGCGGAGCACGAGGCGGGCATCGATGGCCGCATGCCCTTCTACGGCGAGAGCAGCCCCTCCACCGGCGCGCGCCTCCGGGCCTTCGAAACCCATGCTGAACCCCTGGCGCTGGAGGCGGCACGCCGGGCTCTGGCGGATGCCGACCTGGCTGCAGAGCGGATTACCCACCTGGTCACGGTGAGCTGCACGGGGTTCCAGGCGCCGGGCTTCGATCTGGCCCTGATGGCCCAGCTGCACCTCCACCCCGATGTGGAACGCACCCATGTGGGCTTCATGGGCTGCCACGGCGCGCTCAACGGCCTGCGGGTGGCGCGGGCCTTCGTGGAAGCCGATCCGAACGCCTGCGTGCTGCTCTGCGCCGTGGAGCTCTGCAGCCTGCACATGCACTACGGCTGGGATCCGGAGAAGGTGGTGGCCAACGCCCTCTTCGCCGACGGGGCCGGTGCGCTGGTGGCCACGGGCGCTGCCGGAGCGGCAGGGGCAGCCGCTGACGCCCCGCCGCTGCAGGTGCTGGCTTCCGGCTCCACCCTGATTCCGGGCAGCAGCGATCTGATGTCCTGGACCATCGCCGACCACGGCTTCGAGATGACCCTCTCCGCCAAGGTGCCGGCGGCCGTCGCTGCCCACCTGCGCCCCTGGCTGGAACGATGGCTCAGCTCCCGAGGGCAACCCCTCGCCGCCATCGGGTCCTGGGCCCTGCACCCTGGCGGGCCACGCCTCCTGGCGGCGGTCGCCACGGCGGTGGAGCTGGAGCCCCACCAGATCGCGCCCTCGGCCGCCGTACTGCGCCAGTTCGGCAACATGTCGTCGGCCACGATCCTGTTCATCCTTGAGCGGCTGCGCCGCAGCAACGCTCCCCGCCCCTGGGTGGCCCTGGCCTTCGGGCCTGGCCTCACCGTGGAAGCCAGCCTGCTGGGCTGAATCACAGGACCCTGCGGCTGGGGGTGCCGGCTTCTGACGGCTCCGCGGCATGCAGCGTTGCCGCGCTCCAGGTCCACGTTGTCGTCGAAGGCCTTGCCTTTGCTCCGCCACACCGCGTTGAAGCCGTGGTCGTGGCTGTTGCATGGCGGAATAACCACCGGCGCGGGCCGGGTAGCTGTAGTGGGTCCAGCTGCGGATCGGCCGCTGCTCACCGATCGGTTGGAAGCGGTTCTGGGGGTCGTAGGGGGTGGCGTTGAAGTCCTCCTCGGCATCAGCGCCCATCAGGTGGTTGAACACCGCATCGGCCTAGACCTGCAAGCCGGCGGCATGGCAGGCGGCCACGGCCGCCAGGAACTCCGCCTGGTGCCGTACCTGGTGGCCACGCTTTTCTGCTGATGGAATTCGCCCAGGTCGTAGGGGGCGTAGATGCCGTAGCCCACGTCATGGCTGCCTGCCAGCGCCTTGCCCGTCGGCGGCAGCCACAGGGCCGTGATGCCGGCGGCAGCAAGAGCGGGAGCCTGTTGCGCCAGCCGTAGCCAGTGGCCCCCATCGGCAGGGGTGTACCAGTGAAAGGCCTGCATCAGCACGCCATTGATCTCGGCGGGCACGGTGCTGGAGGAGAACGTCATGCGCAATTGGCGTCGGGGCAGACCAGCGGTATGGAAGAGCTGGGATGGCGGGGCTCAACAGGGCACCGCAACGTGATCAACAGGAACGTCGGCCGCAGCATGATGGGCTTCAGAAACAATGGCCACAAAATGATTGGCCGGCGCAACATCGGCAGCAGGGAGTTCAGCGGCAGGGGGAAATGAGAGATTGGCAACAGAGAACAGTTGCTTGAGCGGCAAGGTGGAGAAGGCTTCCTGTCTTATGCGGGTCAGTAGAATGAGTGTTGGGCACACCTGGAATTCCTGGCATGGCAAACGTCGCAATCATTGGAGGGAGCAGAGGCATTGGGGAGGCTGTTGCGCGACATCTAGTGCCGAAATCAGAGCGAGTATTGTCTGTATCGCGCACCATCTCAAAGCATGGTGAGTGGATTAAGGCTGATGTCTCGACTCCTGAGGGAGTCAATACGGTTGCCGAAGCTGCTGGGAAAGAAATTCTAGATTCACTTCTCTACATGGGAGGCACTTGGGAATTCAATGCTTTTACCTCATCATATTCATTCGCAAATTGCTCTGATGATGACATTGCAAGAGTTTTGAATGTTGATCTCCTGACTCCAATCAGAATAGTCAAGGCATTGCTGCCTGCTTTGCGAAAGTCCAGCAATCCGAAGATCATCTTCATGGGAGCGCTTTCCGGACGTGACAACTTTCCGAGCAGAGAGGTCGCAAACTCTGCTTCTAAGTTTGGGCTCCGAGGTGTTGCCCACTCCTTGCGTGTAGAGCTTCGGCATGATCGGATATCTGTGACAGTGATCAATCCAGGTAATGTGGGAACACCAGAGGTGCTTTCGGACCTGGATGAGATTGGAGCTCCCCCAGCAGATGCGATTCCGCTTGAAGATCTACTTATGATTATCGACTGCGTTCTGTGCCTATCTCGCCAAACCTGTATCAAGGAGATCGATGTGCCTGCTATGTCCAGCAAGGGTGCCTAACATCGCCATGCACCTGATCCGACACCAATGAGATGTGCTACCCGGTTATTCTTGGTACGCGAAGCCGCTCCGCGGCCAAGTGGTCGCAAGCGTTGGCCAGCTTTCGCAATTGGCTGATCGAGGGCTTGGGAAGCGGAAATCCTTGGTATGTCAACGGTAACGGCGAGGGACGATCGCCACCACAGCGAGAGGTTGCGCTCATCAAGGCGATCACCCAAGTCTGAAGTCCTCAAGCGTTAGTGTCTAAGCGATCGCTCCAGTGCCATAAAGATCCACTTTGCATCGACTAGAGCGCGCTCTTCCAGGCGACTAAGGGAATGAGCAACAGCACCCCATTCAAAGCGGCGATCGCCCAGCAACAGTAACCTAACCACTTCCCGGTTGAACGAGCCATCCAGCGGTAGCGAACCAACAGCCAAACGAAGACCCACACCAATAAAGAGCCTCCGACAGCCATGAAGCCAAGATAGGTTGCCGCACGATCGCCGATGTCACCGGGATAGAGGCCAGGATTAGTGATAAAGAAACTGCAAAGAGCCATCATGCCGGTGCTTAAAAGCAGTAAAAACAGGCTCAGTAGGCTGAGGCAGAGAACCAGAATGAATTTAACGAGGGGTGATCGCGCCGATGAAGAATCGTGAGACATGGTTGACTAAAGAGCGAAGGTGGAGCCCATTCGCAAAGTTTGTGGATATAGAACAGATTATAGTCATCGCAGAAAGCCATATCGATGTTGTGACAGTTGTTGCACCAGCGGGCGATCGCCTTTCAGTACAAGCTAGCAAGACGCTGCAACGGACTGTCGGTGAGTGCTAGTGGCGTGGCAAAGTTTTTTGCAGCCGTTGAGCTTTGACGTTCACGATGGGCAAGGCCCTGTCTTTCAGAACAACGCCTGAAGAAAGGAAAGCCGCTCGTCATCACTCACCCAACGCCCCACCGAATCACCAGCCAGGCAGATCCGCTGTTGAAGGTGGAATCAATCCTCAATGATCCCTTTGGTGGCTGTCATTGTTCCGTGAAAATCCTGAACTCTGCTGAGAACCAGTAGGGCCACCTCGAGTGTTTCACTCTCGCTGGCGCCTCGCCACCCATGCGTCCCAACACCCCCTCCCTGGTCGTTCGCAGCAAGCGCCCGCCTGGCGCAGCCGAACCCTCCCACGCTGGTGCTCCTGAGCGCTTCCCATCAGCCATGCCCGCCTCTTCGTTGTCCTGGATCGCCGTCGGCGGTTGGGTCGCCCTGGTCTGCAGCCAGGCACTGGCCGCCGGCGCCCGTTCAACACACTGGGCCCAGGCCTGAACGCCGCTGCCCCCTGCCCGGCCCCGATGCCTGCCGCCGGTGCTGCTCTCCACCAACAGGATCCGCTCAGCGGCGACCAGTGGTGGCACCACCCGAACGCCCCGCACGTGCTGGCGCCCAACGACGCCTGTGACAGCCACCCCTACCCGGTGGAGCTGGACCTACCCGTCTGGACCCTGCGACAGGACGTGGAGCTGCGCAACTGGCTGTTCGGTTTCGGGGCCGGCATCCGCACCGAAAGCCCTCAGGCGCTGCGCCAGGAGCTGGTGGAGCGGGCGCAGCAGGTCCTGGCGATTGACCAAGACCCCCACTGAGGGGGAAGTCACGCCGCTGCGCTGTTGGCGGTGGAAGCCCTACGGGCGGGTGAGGCCACCGGCACCTGCCAGAGCCCGGCACGGCGCCGCATGGCGAGCTGCTCCGCTGCCAGGTAGGCCTTGGCGTCGCACTGACTCATAAAGCGGCGGAACACGAGGGCGTGGCCGCTCTCCACCAGCGCCAGGCCGATGGTGGTGCCGGCCTGCGGCCTGCCGCTGGGAATGGCTGCACCATGAACAGTGAGCCCACCCCCCTGCCATGGCGCCGCCTCGCCCCCACCTGTTCAATGGCCGTGCCGGACCCGCCGCGGCCATTGAGCGCACAGCCCGCGCCCTGCTGGAGCGCATGAGCCCGGCGGAGAAGCTCGGCTGCCTCGATGGCGACACCCCGTTCTGGTCGGGGATGGCGGAAATCGCCACCCAGGACGCCTCCCACCGCCATCCATGGCCGGCTGGCGTGGTGCCCCGGCTGGGGATCGGCGGGCTGCACTTCGTCGATGGACCGCGTGGGGTGGTGCTCGAAGGCGGCGCCACCACCTTCCCGGTGCCGATCGCCCGTGGCGCCAGCTGGGATCCGGAGCTGGAGGAACGGATCGGCGTGGCGATCGGTCTTGAGGCCCGCTCGTTCGGCGCCAACTGGGTGGGAGCCGTTTGCGTGAACCTGTTGCGCCATCCCGGCTGGGGACGCGCCCAGGAAACCTATGGCGAGGATCCGGTGCACGTGGGGGCCATGGGCGCCGCCCTGACCCGCGGACTGCAGCGCCACACCATCGCCTGCGTCAAACATTTCGCGCTCAACTCCATCGATGGCTGCCGCTTCCTGGTGGATGTGCAGGCCAGCCCGCGGGTGCTGCATGAGCTCTACCTGCCCCACTTCCGCGACTGCGTCGACGCTGGCGCCGGCTCGGTGATGAGCGCCTACAACAGCGTGAACGGCGAGTGGTGCGGCCAGCACCCGCTGCTGCTGCAGGCCATCCTCAAAGACCGCTGGGGCTTCCGCGGGTTCGTGGTCACTGACTTCATCTTCGGGCTGCGCGATGGGCCACGCGCCCTGCAGGCGGGCCTCGACCTGGAGATGCCCTTTCCGATGATCCTGGCGGGCAGCCTGGGGCCGGCAGCGGGCCACCCCCTCAGCGCCGCCCTGCAGGCGCGCATTGACGATGCGGTGCTGCGCCAGCTGCGGGTTCAACTCGCCGTGCCCGCCGGCCGCTACCCGGTCACACTGCGACGCTGCGCGGATCACCTGGCGCTGGCGCGGGAGGCGGCCACCAAGGCGATCGTGCTGCTGCGCAATGAGGGGCCGCTGCTGCCGCTGGCCGCCACTGGCTCGCTGGCGGTGATCGGCCGGCTGGCGGCGCTGCCCAACCTGGGCGACCGGGGCTCCTCCGACACCCGGCCCGCAGCCGGCAGCATCGTGACACCGCTGGCGGGTCTGCGGGCGGCGGCTCCCACCATGGCCATCCGTCACGAGGAGGGGCGGAACCTGGCTGCCGCCGCCGCCCTGGCCGCCGCGAGCGACGCCGCCGTGGTGGTGGTGGGTCTGGATTGGCGCAACGAAGGCGAGCACATCCACCCGGGGGACATCGCCCCGGTGCTGGAGCAGGTGCCGCCCCCTGCCGCGCTGGTGCGCTGGCTGGGCTGGCGGCGGCTCACGCCGCTCTGGCGCCAGCTGACGCGGCTGATCGCGGCCCTGGCGCGGCTGGGCTCGGCCCGGCCCGGCAGTCACTTCGCCTCCGGCGACCGCACCTGCCTGGGCCTGCCTGCAGCGCAACTGCGCCTGATCCGGGCCGTGGCCGCCACCAACCCCCGCACCGTGGTGGTGCTGATGGGCGGCGGCGCCATCCTGTGTGAGGAGTGGCGGCAGCTGGTGCCGGCGCTGCTGCTGCTCTGGTATCCCGGCGAGCAGGGGGGCGCGGCCCTGGCCGATGTGATCTTCGGGCGGGTGTCCCCCTCAGGCCGGCTGCCGTTCGCCCTGCCCAGCAGCGAAGCGCACCTGCCGCCATTCGATCCACGGGCCCGGCGCCTCACCTATGACCTCTGGCACGGCTACCGCCGCCTGCGCCGCCAGGGACACGCCGCCGCCTACCCCTTCGGCTGGGGTCTGTCCTACGCGGCCTTCACCCATGAAGGGCTGGTGGCCCGGCTCGTGCCGGAGGAGCAGGTGCCACAGGCTCAAGGGCCCGACGTGCAGATGCTGGCCGTGTCGCTTGTGGTGCACAACACTGCGGCAGTGCCAGGCGACGAGGTGCTGCAGGTGTACGTGGAGCCCCCGGGCCTGCGGCTGCCGAGGGCGGCGCGGCAGCTGGTGGGCTTTCAGCGCCTGACCCTGGCAGCGGGGCAGACGCTGCCGCTCACCCTGCGGATTCCGCTGCGGCGTCTGGCCTACTTCGATGAGGCCCGCGACGCGTTCGTGCTGGAGGCGGGCTGCCACCGCGTGCTGGTGGCGCCTCACGCGGAGGCACCCGGCCTGGCGGTGGAGCTCACCTTGCGCGAGCAGGTGCTGGAGGACTGAGACAGATCAGCCGCCACCGCCCACGTCGCGGGTCACCCCCACCCCTTTGGGAGCGAACAGGAACACCATCTCGCCAAGCCGCTCCTGGTGGCCATCGAGCGCGAACACGCCACCGGAGACGAAATCCGCCGACCGCTGCGCCTCCTCGGGCGCCATCGCGGTGAGGTTGAGCACCACCGTCTTGCGTTCACGCACCGCCTGAACAGCGTCGAGCGACTCCTCGAAATGCCGGGGCTCCATCAGCAGCACCTCGGGTGGCAGGTCGGGGAACCGGTTCATGGTCACAACCTGACATGGTCAGCCGGCCGGTGCCAGCACGCTGGCGTGTGGCCCGGCCGGGTGGCGGGGGTCATGGGGCGGCGTCCGCCTGGTGGTCCAGGGCGCCCAGAAACATGTCGGGATCCAGATCGGGCCGGCGGCGCAGCGCAAACACGGTGCCGGCGTTGCCGCGGCTGAGGCGCAGCTGATCATCAAGAAACGTGACATCCAGCCAGGCGGGAAATCCCTGCTGAACGGCGCGGAACAGCTCCAGCCGACGGCCCGCCAGCTCGGGCCCGCGCCAACCACCCCGCTCGAAGGTCACGCTCACCCGCTGGGCGCCGGTGACGGCGATGCGGGCCTGCACGCCGATGGCTGCCAGTGGCCCCAGGGGACCCGCCAGTCGCAGCAGGTTCATCGCCTGGCCCCGTTGCGGCAGCAGCACCTGCAGGTTCTCCAGCCAGGGCGCCACTTTGAGATAAGGCAGTTGGCTGCTGCTCCAGCGCAGTTCCCACACGCCTGTCAGCTGCTCAAGCTGGTGGTCCAGATCGGCGGGCGCCTCCTGCTCCAACCCCTGGATCAGGGCCAGCAGTGCGTCGTCGGCCAGGGATCCGGGCCGCTCCAGGGCGTCGAGAAGCTGCTGGCGTAGTGGCATGGAGGAGGGCTGGCAATGGGTGGAAAACACACCGCGACGACGGGAAGACTTGGACGGACGTACGGGGCGAGCTCCTGTACGATTTGGTTGATTCCTAGATCCCTGGCCAGTCCACAAGTCTGTTCAAGACGTCGACGGATCCGTTCAAGTTTTTTCTCAGCTCAATGACAATCTACGTAGGCAACCTCTCGTTCGATGCCGAACAGGAGGATCTCCGTGACCTCTTCAGTCAGTACGGGGAAGTTCGCCAGTGCAGCCTGCCTCTCGATCGGGAAACCGGCCGGAAGCGCGGTTTTGCCTTTGTCGAACTGGCCAATGATGCCGAAGAACAGAAAGCCATCGACGATCTCCAGAACGTCGAATGGATGAATCGCATGATCCGCGTCAACAAAGCTGAGCCGCGTGGCGGCGGCGGTGGCGGCGGCAACCGCGGTGGTGGCGGCGGCTACGGCGGCGGCGGTGGCGGTGGCTACGGCGGCGGTGGTGGCGGCGGCGGCTACGGCGGTGGTGGTGGCGGCCGCAGCCGTTACTGAGCTGGTACTGAATTCACCCGTTGCTGATTCAACGAAGCGCCTTCGGTCGCTTCCTGATCAACCTTCAAGCCTCGCCCTGTGCGGGGCTTTTTTCATGGCTGCCGCCCAGTGCGGCTTGTGGCGGTAGGCCGGTTCGTGGCTGCCGCCCGACAGACGCCGCCGACCAGCGCCAGCACCAGCAGGGGCAGTTCGCCCCAGCGCACGTAGGGGGTCCACGCCGTGCGGTGCTCCAGCGCGAACAGGCCGGTGGCGGCATGCCCGGCGGCCAGCCGCTGGCGAATCACTCCGTGGTGGTCCACCACCAGGCTCGGACCGGTGTTGGCGGCACTGGCCAGCCAGCGGCCCGTTTCGATCGCACGCAGCTGGCTGAGGGCCGCGAACTGGTGCTGCAAGAGCGGGGGATAGGGATCGAGGTTGGCTGTGGCCAGCAGCCAGCCGGCTCCGGCGCGGCTGGCGGCCGCCAGCCCCCGGCCGTCCGACAGCTCGTAACAGATGGCCACAGCGAGCGCGCCCCCCGGCCGCTGCAACAGGCGCGAGGGCGCCCCGGGCTGCACCCCGCCCACCGCCGACAGGCCGGCCCAGCGCCACCAACGCGCCAGCGGCACCCATTCCCCAAGCGGCACCAGCCGGTGCTTGTCGAGGGCGGAGACGGGCTGGAGGGAGCCCGGCGGGAAGCGCAGCACACTGCTGCGCAGCTCTTCTCCCACCTGCCGGAAGCCACCGCTGAGCACCTCCACCGGCCCCGTTGCCGGCAGGTGTTGCCCCAGGGCGAGAGCCCCCTCCGGCAGCACCAGCAGATCCACCTGCCGCTGCATCGCCTCCGCCTGAGCGGCGGCCAGACGGCGGCGTAGGAGGAGTTGCTGATCGGCGTCGAACTTGCGCCGCGTGGGAATAGCCGGCTGCAGCACCAGCACGAGCTCCCGCAGGTCTACGGCCTCGCTGTGCTGGATTGCAGTGTGCTTAGCCGGGATCTGGCTCAGTCGCTGGTCCGGTTTCTGACCGGTGCTCTGGCGCTGACCTTCCAAAACTCCCAGCTGGCTCCAGCCGATCAGGTGCAGCAGCAGGATCGAGGCCGCCAGGAGCACACCGCTGCGACGCCGCCGCTGCGGGCCGCCGGCCAGCACCCGCCAGAGACCCCAGCCGATCAACAGCTGGACCGCCGCCACCAGGCCACTGCCGCCCAGTGCCGCCAGCCCGGCCAGAGGCCGGTCGCCGGGCAGGGCCGAGGCCCCGAGCCCGATCCAGAACAGCGGCCCGGTGGCCAGGGTCACTTCCGCCAGACCCCAGAGCGCGGCCGCCAGCAAAGCCGTGCTCCAGCGACGCGGATCGAGGCGGCGCACCAGCAGGCTCCACAGCGCCACCAGGGCGGCACCGAGCACCGCCAGGGCACCCCACAGGGCAAGGCAGAGGGGCAGGCTCAGCGGTAGCGGCACCCCCACCCAGTCGAGCGGATGGAGCCAGAGCAGCCAGCGGTGGCTCACCAGCACCGCCGCCGCCCCCCACAGGGCAGCGCCAGCCGGCGTGGTCTGCCCCCACAGCGGCACCAACGCCAGCCACAGCAGGGGCGGAAAGCCCCACGGGGCGAACGTCACGCCCGCCAGCGCACCCGCCAAGACGGCGGTGAAGGGAGCCGTGAGCGGGCGCGTGGCCCAGGGCAGCGGCCGGTCATCGCCCATGGTTTGGGTCCAGGGCGGGAGACCAGGATGGGGCACCGAACGTTGTCGCCATGGAACGGGACAATCTGCTGCAACAGCTGCTGCTGCGTGGGCTCGGCACCAGTTCGATGGTGGCTGAGCGGCTGCGCAGCGTCACCCAGTCGTGGGTGACCAGCGGCCGGCTCGATCCCGGCCAGGCCACCGCCCTGGTGGATGACGTGCTGCGAGCCCTGCGGGGAGACAACCCCGAGCTGGAGAAACAGGCAGGCCGCGCGGTGGAGCGCAACGTGGAGTCGTTTCTCCAGGACCTGGGGCTGGCGCGGCAGAGGGAAGTGGACGAGCTGCGTGGTCGCATCGACCGGCTCGAGCAGGCCCTGCGCGCCCGCCGGGAGACGGAGGACAGCAGCGACTGAATGCGACCTCGGCCGGAAACCGCAGTGCCCGCTGGCAGAATCGGGCCTGCCACCGTTTGTGCCTTGACCCGCCCGTCCGCCATGCGCGACATCCTGATCAGCTCGACCCTCTGCGTCGCCTTCCTGCTGGTGGCTCTTGTCAGCCAGCTGGTGGCCCCCAGCACGGTGGAGGCGGCAGGCACAAGTGCCGCGCTCACGACTGCGGCCCCCACCGCCAATGCTGCGGCAGCCGGCACCGCGCAGCCTGCTGCGGCCATGGCCGTGAACCGCTTCGAACTCGACCCCGACGACCCCAACCCCACACTTTTTGCCATGGCTTCTGACTCCAGCACCGATTCCTCCGTAGCCCAGGGAGGCGGCGCCGGCGCTCTCGGCGGTGAGATGGTGGCAGCCAAGGAACGGGTCACCCCCAGCGGGCTGCGCATCATTGACGTCAGCATCGGTGAAGGCGCTGAAGCGATCAGCGGCCAGAACGTGCTGGTGAACTACCGCGGCACCCTCGAGAATGGCAAGGAATTCGACAGCAGCTATTCCCGCAATCAGCCCTTCAGCTTCCCGCTCGGCGCTGGCCGGGTGATCAAGGGCTGGGATGAAGGGGTGGCCGGCATGAAGGTGGGCGGCAAGCGCAAGCTGGTGATCCCTCCTGATCTGGCCTACGGCGAGCGCGGCGCCGGCGGCGTCATCCCCCCCAACGCCACCCTCACCTTCGAAGTGGAGCTGCTGCGCGTCGGCGGCTGATTCGCCCCCCCGCCTTTACGGCGTGATGATGGGTGTGATTGTTAAAATGATCACACCAGCGGGCGGGTTCACACCGGCGGAAGGGTTCGCTCCGCGGATCGCTCCACGCGTCAGCCCGTCTCCGCTCTTCATCTTCTTTCGAACCCACCAATGGCTCACCAGCTGCCCGCGCTTCCCTACGAACTCGACGCGCTCGAGCCGCACATCTCCCGCCAGACCCTGGAGTTCCACCACGGCAAGCACCACGCGGGCTACGTGGCCAATCTCAACAAGATGGTGGAAGGCACCGATCTGGAAGGAAAATCCCTGGAAGAGGTGATCCTGGCTGTGGCCGGCGACGCCAGCAAGGCGGGCATCTTCAACAACGCCGCCCAGGTTTGGAACCACACCTTCTACTGGCAGGGTCTCAAGTCCGGCGGCGGCGGTGCCCCAAGCGGCGCTCTGGCCGACAAGATCAATGCTGATTTCGGCGGTTTTGATGTGTTCACCGAGCAGTTCAAAGCTGCCGGCGCCACTCAGTTCGGCAGCGGCTGGGCCTGGCTGGTGCTGGATGGCGGCACCCTCAAGATCACCAAGACCGGCAATGCCGATCTGCCCCTGGCGCATGGCCAGAAGGCCCTGCTCACCATGGATGTGTGGGAGCACGCTTACTACCTCGATTACCAGAACCGCCGCCCGGATTACATCTCCACCTTCCTCGACAAGCTGGTGAACTGGGAGTTCGTGGCCGCCAATCTGGCTGCCGCCTGAACCCTCAGGGCCTCAGGGCCTGGCCCCCGGCAGCACCGCTGCCGGGGCAATCCACATGGCATCGCCATAGGAAAAGAAGCGGTAACCCTCGTTGATCGCCGTGGCGTAGAGCTCCAGCAGCCGGGGACGCCCGATCAGGGCACTCACCAGCAGCAGCAGAGAGCTCTGCGGCAGGTGGAAGTTTGTGATCAGCCCTTCCACCACCCGAAAGCGGAACCCGGGCTGAATCACCAGGGCCACCGGCCCTTGAAAAGGCTGCAGCACTCCATCCGCTGACGCGGCGGCAGCCCCTTCCAGCGCCCGCACGCTCGTGGTTCCCATCGCGATCACCCGCCCGCCAGCGGCGCGTGTGCTGGCCACCGCCTCCACCACCTCCGCCGACACCTCCACCCATTCGCTGTGGAGTTCGAGCGCGCTGAGATCTTCCGTTTCCACCGGCCGGAAGGTGCCCAGCCCCACGTGCAGCGTGATCGCCACGAGGCGCACCCCGCGGGCCTTCAGAGCCGCCAGCAGCGCGTCGCTGAGATGCAACCCCGCCGTCGGTGCTGCCACGGCACCGGGTTTGTCGGCGTAGCGCGTCTGGTAGCGCTCGTCGTCGCTGCTGTCCTGCTGGTGGATGTAGGGCGGCAGGGGCATGCTGCCGTAACGATCCAGGAGCGCCTCGATAGCTGCGGCATCGACGCAGTGGGGCGGGAACTGGATCACCCGGCCGCCGCTGGCCTGATCCACCTCCAGCACTGTGACCACCAGCGGTGGTCCATCAGTGGCCTGCGGCGACAGTCCCCCAGCAGCCTGCAGCTCAAGCTCCTCACCGGGGTGGAGGCGTTTGGCGGGCCGTGCCAGACACAACCAGCGCCCTTCCCCGCGGGGTTCCAGCACCAGCAGTTCCACGGCCCCGCCGGTGCGGCGCCGTGCCGCCAGCCGCGCCTTGAGCACGCGGGTGTTGTTCACCACCAGCAGATCGCCGGGCTTGAGCTCCTCGGCCAGATCCCACACCGTTAAATGCCGCGGCGGAGCCGGCTCCGGCTCCACGGCCAGCAGGCGGGCCGCATGGCGCGGTTCCGCCGGCCGCTGGGCGATGCGCTCCTCGGGCAGATGGAAGCTGTAGCTGGAGAGCAGCGTGTCCGGATGGCTCAGGGAGCCGGCGGCAGGGTTCGACACCGTCGGTTCAGAGCGCCAGGCTTTCGGGCCGGTGTTCGATCAGGTCGGCCAGATCCTTGAGGAACGCCGCCCCGTGGGCGCCATAGATCACCCGGTGGTCGGCGGTCAGGTTCACCTGCATCTGGCGCTTGACGGCGATCGAGCCATCGGCGTTGGCCACCACCGTGGGGCGGGAGGCCGCCACCGCCAGGATCGCGCCGGTGCCGGGCGGAAGGATCGCATCGAAACGGTCGACCCCGAACATGCCGAGATTGGAGAGGGTGAAGGTGCCGGTGCTGTACTCGTCGGGCTTGAGTTGCTTGGTGCGGGAGCGGGCCACCAGGTCCGCCCAGCTGCGCGACAGGCTGTAGAGATCGGTGCGATCGGCCTCCTTCAGCACCGGCGTCACCAGGCCGCCGTCATCCATGGCCACGGCGATCGCCACATTGACGGAGGCGGGGTACACCATGCCGGTTTCGCTCGCTGCGGCGTTCACCTGGGGATGGCGCGCGAGCACCACGCCCACCGCCTTGGCGAGCAGGGCCGTCATCGTGACGCCCTTGCTCTTCACCTGCTTGTAGAAGGCATCGAGCCGATCGGTGGTGATCGTGTAGCCCACGTGGAAACAGGGAACCGCGAGACTGGCGAGCATGTTGCGGTTCACCGCCCCCTGCAGGGTGGTGAAGGCCACCGTCTCTCCCGGGCGGCCGAAGCTCTGGCCCGCGGGTGCGGCCGAGGCACCGCCACCGGCCGAAGCCCCAGCGGCAGCGGGAGCGGCGGCCGTGAAGGGGGCACTGCCTTCCGCCACCCGGGCCACCGAGGCGGGCTGGCCGGCAGCCCGCTCCACGTCCTCGGCCTGGATGCGGCCATGGGGGCCGCTGCCCTTGAGCGCTTCCAGCTTGACCCCGAGCTGGCTGGCCAGCTTGCGGGCGCGGGGAGTAGCCACCACCCGGCCGTTGCCCGCCGCCGGAGCAGCAGCCACAGGCAGGCTGGCAGCGGCAACAGCCGCTGGCGCCGGGGGAGCCACAGCGACCGGAGCCGCCGGCGCAACCGGTGCGGCAACGGGTGAGGGCGAGGCAGGGGCGGCCACAGGAGCGGGGGCTGCAGCGGGCGCGCTGGGGGCACCGGCCTGGGCAGCGGCGATCTCCGCTTCGGTTTCCACAATCAGACCGATCGTTTCGCCCACCGGTGCCGTGCCACCGGCCTGCATCAACACGGCGGCCAGGAAGCCCTCCTGGAAGGCCTCCACGTCCATGTCGGCCTTGTCGGATTCGACGACCAGGACGGACTCACCGCGCTCGACGCGGTCGCCGGGCTGCTTCAGCCACTCCACGATCTTGCCCTCCGTCATCGTGGAGCTCAGGGCGGGCATGAAGATTTCGTAGGTCGCCAAAGTCCTGGTCCCGATGCAGCCGGCGACGGGATTTTACGCGCCACGCCGTCGCCACCCCGGAGCTCAGCCCCCCTCGATCGCCTCCACGACGCCATCGCGCACCAGCACCGCCACCTGGAGCTTCTGCACCAGGTTGTCGCCCACCTTGATCTTGCAGGCGCCTTCGATCTGGCCCTGATCCACGATCTGCTCGAACTCCAGTTCGCGTACCTGGCGCTGCTGTTCGAGCATGGCGCGCTTCTGCTCCTCCAGTTCACTGCGCTTGGCCGCCACCTGCTGCTGCACTGAGCCCACCTGCTCCTGCACCCGTGGATCGAGCGGATTCATGCTCTGGCGGCGGATCTCATCCACCAGTTGCTGGCCCTCCTGCTCCAGCTGAGCGAGCTGCTGATCGGTGTTGGCGACAGCGCCGCTGAGCTCTCGCTCGGCATCTTCCTTCCAGCGCGGTGTCACCACCGCCCGCACCGTGATGGTGCGCTTGATGGTCAGCGTTTGGCCGTCGGACATGGGGGGTTGGTAGCAGCTACCAGGCTGTCAGCCGGTGGAGCGGGGGTCAACCGGCGTAGATGGCCTCCACTGCCGCCTGGTCCCGCTGGGTGATGCGGTCACGCCGCTGTTTCAGCGTCTGGGTGAGCAGGCCGTTGTCGATCGTGAACGGCTCCACCAGTGCCACCCCGGCCAGGCGTTCGTCGGGGCGCGAACCGGGGCGGGCCGCCAGCAAGCGGTTGAACTCACCTTTGAGGGCACGCAGCAACAGGGCATCGGCCTCTACAGCGGCACCGGCACCAGCGGGCGCCGGCAGACCGGCCGCCGCCGCGAAGGCCGCCAGCGGCTCGGCGCGGGGCACCACCAGGGCGCCCAGCTGGCGGCGGTCCTGCCCCACCAGCATCACCTGCTCCACCAGCGGATGGGCCACCAGGGCCTCCTCCAGCGGGCCGGGCTCGATGTTCTCGCCACTGCTGAGCACGATCGTGTCCTTGGCGCGGCCGGTGAGCACCAGGGAGCCATCGGGCAGCAGGTGGCCGAGGTCGCCGGTGTCGAACCAGCCGTCGGCATCGAGCACGGCAGCGGTGGCTTCCGGCTTGTTGAAGTAGCCGGCCATCACCTGCGGACCGCGCGCCAGCACCCGGCCCCGCTCGCCCCAGCCCAATGGCGCGCCGCTCTCCTGATCGACGATTTTCAAGTCGGTGTCCGGCAGGGGTTGGCCGGCGCTGCCGCGGCGGTTGCGCCAGGGCCGGCGGCAGGCAAGCACCGGGCTGGTTTCGGTGAGGCCGTAGCCCACCAGCAGCTCGATGCCGATCGCCTCGAAGAAGCTGTCCACGTGCAGGGAAAGGGCACCGCCGCCGCTGATCGCCGTGCGCAGCACCCCTCCCGACAACTGCTGCCTCACCTTCGGCCACAGCAGCGCAGCGGCCAGCGCATCCACCGGCCAGCTCACCGCACTGAGCAGCGCCGCCGTAAGCCGGGCCAGTGGCGGCTCCACCTGCAGGGTGAGGCCCCTGGCGCGGCGGCGCTGCAGCCCATGGAAGCGGCTCGCCGCCAGTGCCTTCTCGATCAGGCTGCGGCGCTTGGCGGGCATGGCCGCCAGCGCATCCTCGAAGCCCGCCAGAAGCGCTTCCCAGAGGCGGGGCACGCTGATCATGTAGTGCGGCTTGACCGCCTGCAGGTCACCGCGCAGGTGCTTGAGCGTGGTGTAGGTCTGGCGGCAGCCGGCCGCCAGCAGGAAGTATTCGGCCGTGCGCTCATAGGCGTGCCAGATCGGCAGCACGCTCAGCGCCCGGTCGCCGGGGCGGGGATTCACCGCCACCCCGAGGGTGCGGAGCTGATGCAGCAGGTTGGCGTGGCTGAGCGGCACGCCCTTGGGCCGGCCGGTGGTGCCGGAGGTATAGAGCAGCGTGGCCAGGCGCTCCGGCGCCACCGGTGGCAGCGGCGGTGGCGCCACGCCGGCCCCGCGGGCGCTGAAGTTTGGCCAGCTGAGGCCCATCACCTGCTCGTGCAGCGGCAGTGCGCCCGCGCCGGCTGGCTCCTCCAGCAGCACCACGAAACGCAGCCGGGCGAGCTGCTCGGGTGGCAGGGCCAGGCGCTGCAGCAGCGCGGCCGATTCCACCACCAGCCCCACCGCGCCGGAGTCCTCGAGGATGTAGCGCAGCTCCTCCACCGGCGCCGTGCTGCCCCGCACCGCATCGGCGGCGCCGGCCCGCATCAGCCCCTGGTCGGCGATCAGCCAGCGCGGCGAGTTCTCGGCAAACAGGGCCACCACATCGCCGGCGGCCACGCCCAGGGAGGCAAAGGCAGCGGCGGCCTCCAGGATCGCGGCGTTGAGGTCGCAGAAGCTGAGCTGCTCGGGCGGGGTGGTGTGGGGAGCCTCCAGGGCCACGGCTGTGCCGTAGCGCTGGGCCGCCTCCGGCCAGATCTGCTCCAGCCCGGTGATCTGGCTGAGGTCCTCGCGAGCGGCCAGCGCCTGACAGTCCTTCCGGTCACCCGACCAGGAAATCTCCGCCCGTGCTTTCACTGCCTTGCAGCCGATGGTGGCACAGGCTTAACACCCCCAGAGCCGTTCGGCGGGCTCCGGTGGTCGGAGCGTGAGTCCGAACGCCTCGGCACCCGCCCGACTCAGCAGCGGTTGCACCTGATCGGGGGTGATCCCGGGGCACCAGTCGCTCAGCCGGCCCACCGCCCGCCCTTCCAGACCGCAGGGCACGATCGCCTCGAATCCCCCCAGGTCACAGTTCACATTCAGGGCAAGGCCGTGCTGGCTGATCCAGCGGCGCGCCCCCACCCCGATCGCCGCCAGCTTGCGCCCCTCCAGCCACACACCGGTGAGCCCCTCGATCCGCTCCCCCACCAGGCCCAGCTCCGCCAGCACGCTGATCACCACCCCCTCCAAGGCGCGCAGATAGCAGTGGAGATCAGCGCCGTGCCGCTGCAGATCGAGCACGGGGTAGAGCACCAGCTGGCCGGGCAGATGGTGGGTCACCTCCCCGCCGCGATCGATGCGGTGCAGGGGCGCAGGCGGAGCCTGGGGTTCGAAGCGCAGAAATTCTGAGCTGGCCCCGCGACCGAGCGTGTAGCAGGGCAGGTGCTGGAGCAGCAGCAGCGCTTCCGGAGCCGCGGGGTTGGTCAGCAGGCGATCACGCAGCTGCTGCTGCCAGTGCCACGCCTGAGTGAACTCCACCGGCGCCGGGGGTTCAAAACGGATTGCATCGAGAAGTGGTTTCATGCGCCTGGCTTCCTAGGCTTATTGCAATCCGATCGCCAAAGGAGCGGTTCGATGAAGCTGTTGATCCACGGTCGCAATCTCGACGTCACCCCAGCCATCCGGGAGTACACGGAAGACAAACTGACCCGGGCGATCAATCATTTCGAGGGGCTGGTCAAGGAGGCGGATGTTCATCTGTCGGTGGCCCGCAACCCCCGGGTTCCCCAGCAGACGGCGGAGGTCACCGTGTTCGCCAACGGCCTCGTGATTCGCGCCCAGGAACGCAGCGAAAACCTTTACGCCAGCATCGATATGGTGGCGGGAAAACTCAGCCGCCAGCTGCGCCGCTACAAGGAGCGCCTCACCGATCACCACCAGAGCGACGTGCAGGAGGCGGTCGGCCTCGAAGACGGCACCACCGACACCACGGCGCTCACGGCCGATCTTCTGGCCGGCCGCGAACCGGAACTGCCGGTGCCCGCTGTGCGGCGCAAGTATTTCGCCATGCCGGAGATGAGCCTGGAAGCGGCGCTGCACCAGCTTGATCTGATCGATCACGATTTCTACGTGTTTCGTGATGAGAAGACGAGAGGAATTCAGGTGCTTTACCGCCGCAATCATGGTGGCTTCGGAGTGATTCAACCGCGGGATTCCTGAACTCTTGCGCCACGAACGCCCCGACCTGGCACCGCTCATTGATCACGCGCTTCTCGATCCCCATCATGGGATCGAAGCCGTGCATCGTTGCTGCGACGAGGCCCGCCACTTCGGCTTCGCCGGTGTCTGCCTCGCCTCGCGCTGGCTGGCCTGCGGCCGGGAACGGCTGGGCAGTGCCAGCCGCGTGCGGTTGATCGGGGTGGTGGCCTTCCCCTTCGGCGCGGTGCCGGCGGCGATCAAACGGGCCGAGGCGGAAGCCGCCGCGGCCGCGGGCGCCGACGAACTGGACATCGTGCCCGACTTCGGCGCCCTCGCCGATGGCAACGGCAGCGCCGTCTACGAGGAGATCGGCGCGATCGTGGAGCTGGGCCTGCCGGTGAAGGTGATTCTCGAGGCCGGCAGGTTGAGTGATCCCGCCCTGGCCCTGCTGGTGGAGGCGTCCATCGATGCCGGCGCCGCCTTCCTCAAGAGCGGCAGCGGCTTCGGTCCGCCGGTGAGCGTGGCCCAGGTGCAGCACCTGCGCGAGCTGGCCCGCGGCCGCGTGGCCGTGAAAGCCTCCGGTGGCATCACTGGGCTGGAGCAGGCCTTCGAGCTGGTGGAGGCCGGCGCCAGCCGGCTCGGCACCAGCCGTGGAGTGGCACTGATGCAGGCGCTGCGCAGCCCCGCCACACCCCCTGGCTCGTGAGCGGCGGCGCGGCGCGCCTGGAGGGGCTCGTGCTCAAGAGCGGGCCCCTCGGCGAAAACGACCGTCTGATTACCTTGCTCACCGACGCCGAAGGGCTGGTGCGGCTGGCGGTGCCGGGAGCGCGCCGGCCGCGCAGCAGCCTGGCGGCAGCGGTGCCGCTGGCCCTGCTCCAGCTGCAGGTGGGCGGTGGCCGCGGCCTGCGGCGGGTTCGGCAGTTGCAGGTGCAGCGCACCCATAGCCAGCTGGCGGAGCGGCTGGAAACGCTCGCTGCCGCTCAGGCGCTGGCGGAGCTGGCCCTGCTGCTGGTGCCGGGCGGCGATGGCGTCCACGGGGTGCTGGAGGATCTGCTGATGCAGCTGGGGCGTCTAGACACCGTGGTGCGCGAGCGGCAGGAGAGCGTTGAGGCCCTGGCGATCGCGGTGCAGGGCAGCGTGCATCTGCTGGCCCTAGGCGGCTACGGCCTGCCGCTGCAGAGCTGCGGCCGCAGCGGGCAGCCGCTGGAGCCACCGATCGGCAACTGGGACTGGCGCTGCAGCCTGGTGCCCAGCGAAGGGCTGTTGATCGGCGCGGTGCCCGGGGCGATGCTCGTGCTCAATGCCTCTGAACTGGCGCTGCTGCAACGGCTGACACGCCCGGCTCCACCGCGCCGCCGGGACGGGGAATTGATGGGGCCGCTGGCGGTGTGGCTGCGGCTGCTGCAGCTGGTGGAACTGTGGACCCAGGAGCACGGCGGACGCCGCTGCCGTGCGTTGCGTCTTCTGCGTGACTGCTTCGAGCCGGGTCACGCGCTGGAGGCACCATCCCCTGAGCCATCATTGCGGCGGAACGGATAGAACCTTGAGCGGATTGTCCCGAGCCACCCCCCCGCCTCCGCCGATGCCGGAGGCCGGCCCCAGCGGAGGCAGCGCCGGCGAAGATGCGTCCAGAGGTCCGGCAGCCTGCCCGGAGGCGGCCGCCAGCGAGGAGCTGGCCAGCACGGCCCGGGGCCAGGGCTTGCAGGCGGTGCTGGCCCTGCCCGACTTCCGGCGCCTGTGGCTGGGGCAGATCTTCTCCCAGCTGGCCGACAAGTTCTACATCGTGTTGATGGTGTTCCTGATCGCCCAGTACTGGGTGACGGACACCCCCCAGACCAACGCGCTGCTGGCTGAAGCGGCCGCCAGCCTGCGCTTCGATTTCGAGACCCGCGCCCAGATGATCACCCTGCTGGCCACGGGGATCTATGTGGCCAACACCGTGCCCGCCATGGCCCTCGGCACCGTGGCGGGGGTCTGGGCCGACCGCTGGCCGAAACGCAAGGTGATGGTGGCCTCCAACGCCCTGCGCGCGGGCCTGGTGCTGCTGGCCCCGCTGCTACTGATCCCCGGCCCCTTTTTCCTCGGCCTCAGCTGGGGCTACTGGGGCCTGGTGGCGATGACCTTCCTCGAGTCGGTGCTCACCCAGTTCTTTGCGCCCGCCGAGCAGGCGGCCATTCCCCTGCTCGTGCCGCGACCGCTTCTGCTCGCTGCCATCTCGCTCTACCAGGCCACCAGCATGGGCGCCACGATCGTGGGCTTCGCGCTCGGCGACCCGGTGCTGCGCCTGCTGCGCAACGGACTCGCCACGCTCGGCATCGAAGGCGGTGAGTTCGTGCTGCTCCCGCTTTGCTACGGGCTGGCGGCGCTGTCGATTGCCCGCATCCGCGTGGTGGAAGCCCCCTGGCAAGACCGCGGCACCTCGGTGTGGGGCGAGATCCTGGAAGGAATCCAGGTGCTTCGCGAGCGCTCCAGCGTGCGAAATGCCCTGGTGCATCTTGTGTTGCTGTACAGCATCCTGGCGGCGCTCTATGTCCTGGCCATCAGCCTGGCCTCGGCGATCAAGGGGCTCGGACCCACCCAGTTCGGCACCCTGCTGGCCATGAGCGGCCTGGGCATGGCCGTCGGTGCACTGGCGGTGGCCCAGCTCGGCCGCGGCTTCACCCGCCGCCTGCTCTCGGCCTCGGGCCTGGGCCTGATCGCCTTTGCGCTGGTGCTGCTGGGCCAGGTGCGCGGCAGCCTGTCGCTCACACTCGGCTTGTGCGTGGCGCTGGGGGTGGGCGCCGCCCTGCTGGCCATCCCCGCCCAGACCACCATCCAGGAAGACACCCCGGAAGAACTGCGCGGCAAGGTGTTTGGCCTGCAGAACAACCTGATCAACATTGCCCTGAGCCTGCCGCTTGTGCTGGCGGGCACGGTGGTGAGCCGCTACGGGCTGCAGCCCGTGCTCTGGGTACTTGCGGGCATCACCCTGCTGGCGGCCCTGCTGGAGCGTCCCTGGCAGCGCTGCTAGCGTTTTGGCAGAAATGGGCGACAGCAGTTGGCGCATATCGCCTGGCTGGGCAAGAAATCACCCTTCTGCGGCAACGTCACCTACGGGCTCACCACCACGGAGCAGTTGCGGCAACGGGGCCACCGCATCAGCTTCATCCACTTCGACACACCCGCCACGGGCCCCGGGCTGCCCTGGGATCCTCCGAGCGTCAACGGCAAAGGCCTGACGCTCACCAAGGAGGCGTTGCGGGCCTCGCGCCGGGCCGCGCTGGCGGGCGATGAGAGCGAAGTAGCCCTGCCCTACCTGCTGAAGTCGCAGGTGTACACGGTCCCCGCGCCGGGCGCCCAGCGGGAGTTGCGGGAATCGCTGGAGCAGCTCAAACCGGATCTGGTGCACGCCAGCCTCACGCTCTCGCCGCTCGATTTCCTGCTGCCCGATCTCTGCCAGCAGCTGGGCGTGCCGCTTGTCGCCACCTTCCATCCCGCCTTCGACGCCGGCCTTCGTAACCTGGCGGGCGGTACCCAGCAGCTCACTTACCAGCTCTATGCCCCGGCTCTGGCCCGCTTCAACCGGGTGATCGTCTTCTCCGAGCTGCAGGCCGAGGTGCTGTCCCGGCTGGGGGTCAAGGAAGACCGGTTGGCGGTGATCCCCAACGGCGTAGACACCGATGTGTGGAAGCCCGCGGACTCTGAGCGAGGAGGTTCAGAGCGGAGAGGCTCCGAGCGTGGCAGCAGCGCTCTGCGCCGTGAGGTGCAGGCGCGCTGCGAAGGCCGCCGCCCGTTTCTGTACATGGGCCGGCTGGCCACCGAGAAGAACGTGGAGGCCCTGCTGCGCGCCTGGCGGTTGGTGCGGCCAGCCGGCTGCGTGCTGGTGATCGTGGGCGATGGGCCGCTGCGGGGATCGCTGCAGGCCGCCCATGAAGACCCGGGCATCCTCTGGTGGGGCTATGAACCTGCGCTGGAGCGACGGGTGGCGCTGCTGCAGGCCTCGGAGGTGTTCCTGCTGCCGTCGCTGGTGGAGGGGTTGTCGTTGTCGTTGCTGGAAGCTATGGCCAGCGGCACCGCCTGTGTGGCCACCGATGCTGGCGCCGATGGTGAGGTGCTGGAGGGAGGGGCCGGCATCGTGATCAGCACCCAGGGGGTCACCACCCAGCTGCGCACCCTGCTGCCGGTGCTGCGCGACCAGCCGGTGCTCACCGCCGAACTCGGGCGCCGTGCCAGGGAGCGGGCGCTGCAGCGCTACACGCTCACACGCAACATCGAGGCGTTGGAGCGCGTTTACGCCGAACTGGTTCCTCGTCCCGCCCTGGCGGCCTGAGAGCCAGGGCCGGCTCCCTCCAGTTCCGCCAGCATGCGGGCGCGCAGGTCGGCCATCAGTTCCTCCACAGCCTCACGGCGACCGCTGAGGTAGCGGCCGTGCCGCTCGGTCACATCGATCGGCTCCCCCACCGACAGCCGGGCGAGCCGGGAGCCCAGCTCGGGTGTCTTGTCGTGGCTGGTGCCGTTGATCCAGGTGATCGCTCGCCACAGGATCTGCAGCACTTCGGTGTAGCGATCGAAGCTGGGCTTCTCAGCCACGTAGGAACCGCTGAGCGTGGAGAAGTATTCCACCAGGCGCATATGGTCCATGGCCAGGCGGGCCTCGGTGGCCTGCCAGTCGGCCAGGCTGCGCTCCAGGGGCGTCATCGCCTTCAGGTCGTCGCGGTAGATGCGGTCCCAGCCCGCCTGCTCCACGCGCCGGCAGCGCTCACCGAGGCTCCCCTTCGGACGCAAGAGCTGCAAACGGCTTTCAGCCACCCCCAGCGCCGCGTTGCGAATCCGCTCGAGCCTGGTGATGAAGCCGTTCTCGAGGCAGGACGGGTACAGCGCCGGGGCCGAAAGAGGAGGCAGGTCCAGGCCATGGGCCTCCCGGTAGAAGGCCTCCAGCAGGGTGATCACGTTGTCGCCCAGCTGGATCAGGCGGCGGTAGCGCAGCGCTTCCGCCACGCTGCCATCTCCCATGGAGCTGCCTGCTCCTGCAGGGTGTGCTGTGTTGTCTGATGCTTCTGAACCTTCCGCACCTTCTGAGCCTTCGGCACCATGCCGGCCCGGACGCCGGCGGAGCTGGGCTTCGAGGCGATCGAGGAGCGTATCGATCGCCGGCCAGTCGCGGCCCTGCGTCACGTACTTGAGGGCGATCGGCACGATCAGCACCCGCTCCTGACGGCCGGCGGCCGCCAGGTCGTCGCAGCACCAGAAGGCCATCTGGGCCAGCCCCGGCTCCAGGGGGCCAAGCAGCTCGCCGTGGTTGTTGGTGGCACCCTCCGGAGCGATCGCCAGCGGGAACGGGCCCTGGGCCAGCACCTCGCGGGCGGCCTTGAGCGCCACCCGGTCGAGCTTGCCGCGCTGAATCGGGATGCCTCCCAGCGCGCCCAGGATCCAGCCGGCAGCCTCTCCCGCCCACAGGGGAATGCCTCGGTCGTAGAGGAACTGGCTGTGCACCGGTCTGCGCAGGGTCAGCCCTGCCGCCCGGGCGGCCCGGGGCACCTCCTCCCAGATCAGCCTGGCCATCGTGAGCGGATCGGTGGTGGTGGGGTGGCGAAAGGCGATCAGCAGCCGCACGCGGCCCTGCTGGTGCTCCGAAAACAGCTGAGCCAGCCGCTCCGCCCCCTCCACCTGACAGTCCACAATCTCCCGCGTGCGCAACAGCAGCGGCAGCGCCCAGCGGCTGAGCCGGTGCACCCAGGGGCTGAAGTGGGCGGGGAGGAAGCGAAGGCCCGACTGGGCCGGCTGGATCCCGGCGCGGGGCATGGTCGGGGGGCAGAGCGTGCCTGCAGCATCCCCCGTTGCGGCCCGGCTGTCTGTGCGCCACGGGCCGGCGGGATCAGCGGCTGGCGGACCAGGGGAAAACGGGACCCGCTCCTGGCGGGCTGGGTGGGTGGTCTGCGGGGCAGCCGGCGGGAGTGGGTCTGGTGTGGGCCGCTGGGCCAGGCCAAGCCTCAGACAGCGGGGCGGTGGCTCAGGGCGATGCGGTCAGTTCGGCGCAACAGGCCGCGAACGCCGCCGCCGGATCGGGTACTGCCGTGATCGGCCGGCCGATCACCAGCTGGCTGGCACCAGCGGCGATCGCCTGGGCCGGCGTGAGCACGCGGGCCTGGTCGCCCGTGGCGGCGCCGGCGGGGCGGATGCCCGGGGTCACCAGGGTGAAGGGCAGTGGATGCCGCGCGCGCAGCTCGGCCACCTCCAGCGGTGAACACACGGCACCGCGCAGCCCGGCGGCAGCCGCCAGGGCCGCCAGGTGGCTCACGTGGGCGGCCATCGCCACCGGAACCTGCAGTTCGGCGGCGAAGCGGTCGGCCTCCCAGCTGGTGAGCACCGTGACCGCCAGCAGGGTGGGCGGAGCCATGCCCTGGGCAGCAGCACCCTGCTCCGCCGCCGCCTGGGCCGCCGCCAGAGCCCGGCGACCTGCGCTGGCATGCACGGTGATCAGCTCGGCACCCAGAGCGGCGGCGCTGTGGCAGGCGCCAGCCATGGTGGCGGGGATGTCGTGGAACTTCAGATCCAGAAACACGCGCAGGCCACACCGGCGCAGCTCGCGCACCACATCCGGCCCGGCGGCGGTGAACAGCTCCAGGCCCACCTTCACCCAGCGCAGCTCCGGAATCGAGGCGGCCAATGCCAGGGCGCTGCCGGCATCGGGCCGGTCAAGGGCCACGATGATCCGCTCTGCAGGATCGGCCAACGCCGTGGTGCCCACCGTGGTTCGCACTGTGGTGGCCATCAGGGCACCAGCCGCCGGAAGGTCTTCTTGCCGAGCTGCAGCACCTTGCCGTCCAGCTCCGCCGGGCTGCTGAATTCCAGGTTGGGATCGCTCAGCTTCTCGCCATCCAGCTTCACGCCGCCCCCCTGGATCTGGCGCCGTCCTTCACTGCTGCTGGCGCAGACCCCGATGGCACTGAGCAGGAAAAAGGCCTTGGCGGGAAAGCTCACCGACGCCAGTGACGCCTCCAGCACGTCGACAGCCTCGGCACGGGGCGAGCCGCCTGCTTCACCATCGAGCCCGGGGTTCCGCCCTGCCCCCACTCCCACCAGTCCGGCGGCATCGGCCTGGGCCTGCAGCGCCGCCTGCTGGCCATGGCGTGTGGCGGTCACCTCCAGGGCCATCGCCTTCTGGCGCTCCCGCGGATTGGCCGGCAGCGCCTCGAGCTCGAGATCCGTGAGCAGGGTGAGGTAGGCGTTCACCGCAGCGTCGGGCACCTTCTCCAGCTTTGAATACATCGAGAGCGGGTCGTCCTGGAGCCCCACGGTGTTGCCCAGGCTCTTGCTCATCTTTTGCATACCATCGAGCCCCGGCAGGATCGGCAGCAGCAGGCCGAACTGGGGCGGCTGGCCGAAGTGGCGCTGCAGATCGCGGCCCATGGCCACATTGAACTTCTGATCGGTGCCGCCCAGCTCCAGGTCGGAGCGCACCGCCACTGAGTCATAGCCCTGCAGCAGCGGGTACAGGAACTCATGCAGGGCGATCGGCGTGCCGCCGCCATAGCGCTTGGAGAAGTCGTCCTTGGCGAGCATCTGCCCCACGGTGCTGGTGCCCAGCAGCTCGATCACCTGCGGCAGATCCAGGGCCGCCAACCACTCGCTGTTGCGGCGCACCTCCAGCCGGCCGGGGGTTTCGAAGTCGAGCAGGGCGCGCTGCCGCGGCTGTCCCTGGCCCAGCTGCTCCAGATAGGTGGTGGCATGGGCGGCCACCGCCTCGGCGCTGAGCTGCACGCGGGTGGCGCTCTTGCCGGTGGGATCACCGATGCGGGCGGTGAAGTCGCCGATGATCAGCACGGCGGTGTGGCCAGCGTCCTGGAAGGCCCGCAGCTTGCGGAACAGCAGGCTGTGCCCCAGATGGATGTCGGAGCCGGTGGGATCGATGCCGAGCTTGATGCGCAGCGGCATGCCCTCCCGCTCGGCTTCCGCCAGGCGCGCGGCCAGGGAGGTGGCGCTGCCGGCCAACGGACCCGCCTCGTGCGGAAAGAGATCCGCCAGGCCCCGGCTCAGCCATGCCGGCACGTCCGGCCACACCTGCGCCTGCCCCATCCGTTCACCCCACCCGTGCCACGACCCGTCGCGGCGGATCGTAGGCAGGCGTCAGCAGGACGAGCTCAGCTCGCTCTTCATGCGCTCGAGCGTGAGATGCATCTGGCTGAACATCTGCTCAGGCGTCATGCCGAACTGGCCCAGCTGCGTGCGCAGCTGCTCGACGGTGAGCTTGGCCTGGAAATCCTCAGAGAGCTCGAAGCGCTTCATGAACACCCGGTAGCGGTCCATCAGCTCCTCCATCCGCTCGATGAAGAGCTTCTTGCCCTCGCGGTCGAACTTGCCGTAGTCGGAGCCCAGCTGGGTGAGCTGCTGGTAATCGGTGAACAGGCGCCGGGCTTCGTCCTGCACGATTTCGGATTCAAAGAAGCCCATCAAGCTGCCGAACACAGAGCGATCGGAACGATTCTGCGGCGCCTGCCTGTCTGCCGGTGAGTACGGATTGACGTATCGACCGCCCCCTGCCGCTAACTTCGGCCCAGTCCGTCGTGGCTGAAGGGGGCCGCCATGGCCAGAGGGCACTGGTTGGATCCACTGGCGCGCCGCCTGCTGATCGCCACTGGGCAGATTGCGCCGCCGCCACCACCGCTTCGTCGTGAGCCGGCGTCATCGAACGCCGCAACAGATACGGCCGGGGCCGGTGGCGGCCCTGAGCCTGTCGGCGCCGACGCGGCCGTGGAACGGGAGCTGATGGCCTTGAAGCTGAAGCAGAACCCTGGCCTGCGGCTGCGGGATGCCGCCCAGGTGCGCCACGCCGCCGCCCTGGGCTGGCGGTTGGATGTGAACCGCGCCACCCCCGCCGACTGGCTGCGGCTGCCCGGCTGTGAGCCCCACCAGGTGGATCTGCTCTTGCGTCTGCAGGCCGGCGGTGTGCAGCTCAGCGGTGAGGACGACCTGCAACGGTTGCTGGGCCTCAGCGACGCCCAGCTGCAGTGCTGGCTGCCACTGCTGGAGTTCCGCTGGTATGGGGAGCCCGCTCCGCTGCGGCCGGTGCCGCTGGATGTGAACCGCTGCAGCGCCGAACAGCTGCAGGCGCGGCTGCCGCTTGATCCCCCCCGTTGCCAGCGGCTGGTGCGCGAACGGGGGCGGGGGCCCTTTCAGGATCTCGCCGATCTGCAGCAACGGCTGCAACTGCCCCCCCACCTGGTGGAGGCCCTGATCGGCAAGGTGAGTTTCGGCCGGGGGCCGGTGGGGCCGGATCTGCCACGGCCGACACCGGCGCCACAGCGGCAGCGGCCCTGAGCATGGGCCTGCCGCGCCAGGGCCAGCTCGACCTGTTCGGCGCCGGGCCGGCGTCCGCCGCCGGCGAGCACGTGCCCACGGCTCTGCCGTTGGCGCGCCACCAACTGTTGCGCTGGCAGCAGGGCCTGGCCGACTTTCAGCGTCCCTTGCACGGCAGCGGGGCCGGAGTGGCGCAGCGCTCGCTGTTCGGAGCCGGCGGGGCCGATACCGCCGCCGCGCAGGCTGCCGTCTTCGACCCGCTGGCGCTGGCGCCGCTCAACCTGCAGTTCTGGCGCTGGCCGGAGCCGCCGCAGCAGGGGGCGGCCCTGTATGTGGTGATGGACCGCCAACCCCAGCTGGAGCACCCCCTGTTGCTGTACGTGGGTGAGACCGGCTGTGCCGATCGTCGCTGGAAAGGCGACCACGACTGCAAGACCTACCTGGCGGCCTACGACGAAGCCCTGCGCCGCTGCGGGCTCGCCAGCGGGCTGAGCATCCGCTTCTGCAGCGACGTACCCGGGGCGGTCAGGCCGCGCCGGGCTCTGGAGCAGGCGCTGATCCGCCGTTGGCAGCCCCCTTTCAACAAGGAAACGCGGCAGCGCTGGGCCACCCCCTTCACCGCCGATCCGGCCTGAGCACCAGCGGGGAGTCCGGGGCGGCATGGCTACGATCGCGCCTCCAAGGTTGACGCTCCATGGAGTTCCGCACCAGCCCCACCGCCTTCACGCAGTGGGAAGGCGACACCCTGGCGGTGGGAGTGCTGCAGGGGGATCCCGCCGGTTGGCTGCCGCTCCTGTCAGCCCGCTTCAGCCTCGACCTGCCCGCGCTGCTGGAGAAGCGACGCTTCAAGAGCAAACCCGGCGACTGCCTGGCCCTGCATCTGCCCGCCCACACCCCCAGCCTGCTGGTGCTGGTGGGACTGGGGGAGGCTGGCAGCCTCGACGGGGCCGCCCTGCGCAGCGCCGCAGCCGCCAGCGCCAAGGCCGCCGCCGCCGCCGGGGGCGCGCTGGGGCTGGCCCTTCCCAGCGAGGGCCTTGATCCCGCCGCGGCCGCCACGGCCATCGCCGAAGCGGTGCGGCTGAGCCTCTACAAGGATCAACGCTTCAAGAGCGAGGCCGAGCCCCAGCCGCTGCCGGAGAGCGTCACCCTGCTGGGCCTGCAGGAAGCGGCCGGTGCTGGCCTGAGCGCCGTGGCCGCCACCTGCGCCGGTGTGGAGCTGGCCCGCGAACTGGTGGCCGCCCCGCCCAATGCGGTCACCCCCCAGGCCCTGGCCGACACCGCCGCCCGCATCGCCACCGACTTCGGCCTGGAGCTGAAGGTGCTGGAGCGCGACGACTGCGAAGCGCTCGGCATGGGGGCCTACCTGGGCGTGGCACAGGGCTCGGATCTGCCGCCGAAGTTCATCCACCTCACCTACCGCCCCGCCGGGGGCTCCAGCCGACGGCTGGTGTTGATCGGCAAGGGGCTCACGTTCGATTCGGGCGGCTACAACCTCAAAACCGCCGGCTCCCAGATCGAGATGATGAAGTACGACATGGGCGGCAGCGCGGCGGTGCTGGGTGCGGCGCGGGCCATCGCCGAGCTCAAGCCGGCGGATGTGGAGGTGCACGTGATCGTGGCCGCCTGCGAAAACATGATCAGCGGCAACGCCATCCACCCCGGCGACATCCTCACCGCCTCCAACGGCAAGACGATCGAAATCAACAACACCGATGCCGAAGGGCGGCTCACCCTGGCCGATGCCCTGGTGTACGCCTGCAACCTCGAACCGGATGCGGTGGTGGATCTGGCCACGCTCACCGGTGCCTGCGTGATCGCCCTGGGCGAGGAGATCGCCGGGCTCTGGTCTGTCAGCGACTCGCTGGCGGCGGCCCTAGTGGACGCCGGTCAGCAGGGCGGCGAGCTGTTCTGGCGCATGCCGCTGCATGCCGCCTACAAGCAGGGCCTGAAAAGCCCGGTGGCGGACCTCAAGAACACCGGGCCACGGCCGGGAGGGTCGATCACGGCGGCCCTGTTCCTCAAGGATTTCGTCACGCCCGATCTCCCCTGGGCCCATCTCGACATCGCCGGCACCGTGTGGAGCGACAAGGGCCGGGGGCTCGACCCCGCCGGTGCCACCGGCTTCGGCGTGCGCACCCTGGTGAACTGGGTGTGCCTCGGGGGCCCGGCTTAGGGTTGTCCACTGACGCCGCTTGCCGACGCCATGGCCGCCAAGAAGATCCGCTGGTACATCCGCGCGCAACTGGGCGTGCTGCTGTTGCCGCTGGGCCTCTGCCTGGTCGGTGAAGCGATCAGCCGGCGCACGGTGCAGCAGGTGGCCCTTCTGGTGAAAGCGCCCGCCACCGGCCCCTGGTTCTGGTACGGCGCCCTGGGGCTGATCTGCGTGACCGCGGGTGTGGGCCTGATGGTGGAGAGCGGCCTGTTGAGCGGCTACCCCCGCCAGGCCCGGTAGGCCTGCCTGTCTGTTCATCAGGTCAGAGGCGGAGCGGCCACACAGAGGCTGAACAGCACGGACAGAGCAGCACGACGCAGGCGGTGTGTCCATGCACCCAACCCTGGGAGCCCTTTGAGGACTGGTCCGAACGGGTGCGGCATCGTTTCGGCGCTGTGCTGTTCCGGTTGCTCCCCTGCCAAGATCCGCTGGATCGCTGCAGTGCTGGAACCTCGTGGTGGTGGCGCCTCAGGCCGCCGCCACCGGCGCAGCGCCGCCCAGGAGCACGGCGGGCGATTCAAGCTCGTGGATCTGCCAGCGGGCCCGGTCGCCGAAGCTCATCAACAGGCGGTCGAGATCGTCGACCGCCTGTTTCGGGCTTTCGTAGGGGCCGATGTGGCGGGTGGCCAGGCCGTCCTTGATCGTCAGCAGATACATACAGGCACCGACATGTCGCCTGCAGTCAACGTAAGCAGGCGGCCCGCTTCTGGGAAGGGCTGAAACCCCCACCGGGGTGTCAGGGGGAACGCCAGGGCGTGCCGCTGCGGGCGGCCTTGCCCCAACGCTCGTCGAGGCGCCGGTCACGGCCGCACGACCAGCGGTAATAGGAGTACTTCGCCTTGTTGCGTTCCGCGTAATTCTGGTGATAGCTCTCGGCGGGCCAGAAGCGCTGCAGCGGCCGCACCGGCACCCGCAGCTCAGCGGGCTTGCGCTTCAGTTCGCGGGCGGCCGCGGCCTGGCTGGCACGGGCCTGCTGGTCCTGACGGGCACCGCGCACGAAGATGGCCGGCTGATACGACGAGCCGCGATCGCAGAACTGGCCGCCCCCATCCAGCGGATCCACGTTGCGCCAGAAGGAGCGCAGTAGCGCCGGATAGCTGATCCGGTCGGCGTCGAAGCGCACCAGCACGGCTTCGAGGTGCCCAGTGCCACCGGCCGACACCTGCTTGTAGGTGGGGTTGGCCTGGGCACCGCCGCTGTAGCCGCTCACCGCATCGAGCACACCGGGGAGCTGCTCAAGGTCGTGCTCCAGGCACCAGAAGCAGCCACCGGCGAACACCGCCTCCTCCACCGCCGCCTGCGCGGGCGGAACGGCGGCGATCAGCAGGGTGACCACCAGCAGCAGCGGTGCCAGCCAGTGGTGCCAGGGGCGCTGCAGCAGGCTCCGCGAGGGCGGGGGGGAAGGGAGCGGGTTCATGCCGGTTCAGGAACGCTGCGGGCGGTGGCGGCGCCGTGGGTGGCCGCCGCGGCGATCTGATCCAGGATGGCCGCCGCCGCTCTGCGTGTGACGCCCGGCTCGCCCAGGATGCCGCGCAGGCGGCTGTAGCCGTCCAGCATCCGCTGCCGCTCGGGGCCTTGCTCCAGCAGCGGCAAGGCCTCCGCCACGATCGTGTCGGCGGTGAGGTCGTTCTGCAGCAGTTCCGGCAGCAGCCGTTCCCCCAGCAGGAGGTTCACCGGGGAGATGTGGGGCACGTTGAAGCCCAGCAGCCGCTTGGCGATGAAGGCGGTGGGCCGGCTGAGTCGGTAACCCACCACCTGGGGGACCCCCCGCAGCGCCATCTCCAGGTTCACCGTTCCCGACTTGGTGAAGGCCAGGGTGGCGGCGGCACACAGGGTGGGCTTGAGCGCGTCGCAGCGGGCGGCCGGCACCACGGTGGCCTCCACGCCCGCAGCCGCCAGGCGGCTGGCCAGGGGTTGCTCGAAGCTGGGCAGGCCGGCCGGAACGATCACCTTGAGGCTGGGGCGCAACTGCTGCAGCCTTGCGGCGGCGGCGGCCAGGGGCGGCAGCAGGTAGCGCAACTCCTGGGGCCGGGAGGCCGGCATCAGCAGCAGCAGGGGCTGGTCCGGGGTGAGACCCAGCTCGCGCCTGGCTTCGGCCGGATCGGGCTGTTCGGTGAGCGTGTCCACCAGCGGATGGCCCACCCAGGTGACGTCAGCGCCGCGGGCGGCGTAGAAGCTGGCTTCCTGGGGAAAGATGGCCAGGATCCGGTCGGTGAAGCCGATCAGGCGCGTGGTGCCGCCATCGCCGAAGCGGAAGGCCCACTCCTGCGGCGCGATGTAGTAGGTGATCGGCACCCAGGGGTAGTCGCGGCGGATGCGCAGGCCCAGATTCACATTGGCGCCCATGTAATCGATCAGCACCAGCCCATCAGGCGGCGACTGGCGCAGCCATTGGCCCACCTTGCGCTGCAGGCGCAGGGTGGGGAGCACCAGGGGCAGGGCTTCCCAGAGTCCGATCGCCCCCATCGGCGCCGTGTTGGCGATCAGCCGGGCGCCGGCACGCTCCATCCGCTCGCCGCCCAAGGCCACGATCTCCAGCGGCAGGTGGCGGCGTTCCGCCTCCGCATGCAGCGCCTGGATCAACAGCCCCCCCTGCAGATCACCCGACACCTCGCCGGTGCTGATCAGCAACCGCGCCATCAGCGCTGCGGCGGCAATGGGCCGCGGCGCCCGGGCGCAATCGAGGCCTCGAGGAAGCTGCACAGCTCCTCGGCTGCCGGCAGCAGGTGCTGCTGACGCAATTGCCGCAGCGCCTCCATCAGCACCTCATCGCCGCGGTAGAGGCGGTCCCACACCTCCCGCAACTGGCGCAGCTCGGCGCCGTCCTCGCGGTCGGCAAGGCCGCTGCGGCGCAGGCCGATGCGGTTGAGGCCCCGTAGCCGGCCCGGGTGCCCTTCCACGATCGCGAAGGGGGGGACGTCGCGATCGATGCGGCTCATGCCACCCACCATCGCCAGCTTGCCGATGTGCACGAACTGGTGGATGCCCAGCACGCCACCGATCACGGCCCGATCACCGATCACCACATGGCCGGCGATCGCCACCCCATTCGCCACCACGATCCGGTCGCCCAGTTCGCAGTTGTGACCCACGTGGCTGTAAGCCATCAACAGGTTGCCGCTGCCGATGCGTGTCTGCTCGCCGGCGGCGGTGGCCCGATTGATCGTGACGCATTCACGAAACGCGTTGTCGTCCCCGATCACTACCTCGGTGTCAGCGCCGTTGTACTTGAGATCCTGGGGCTCGAGGCCGATGCAGGCTCCCGGAAACACCCGGTTGCGCGCGCCCATCGTGACCCGGCCATCGATCACCACGTGTGGGCCGATGGTGCTGCCCGCACCGATCTGGACATCGGGACCGATCACGGCGAACGGGCCGATCGCCACCCCTTCGGCCAGCCGGGCGCGGGGATCCACCAGAGCACTGGGATGGATCTTGGTCGTCACGGCGGAGCTCGTCATTCCCTCAGTCCACCAAAGAGAACATGAGTTCCCCTGAACACACCAGGTCTCCATCGACGGTGACGGTCCCCTTCACTTTGCCGAAGCGCTTGCGTTTGAGGGCGATCAGCTCGCAGGTGATCCGCAACTGATCACCCGGCACCACCGGACGTCGGAAGCGCACACCATCGATGCCGGCGAACACGAACAGCCCCTTGGGAAGTTCAGGCATCTGGCTGATGATCAGGCCCCCCACCTGGGCCATCGCTTCAACGATCAGCACACCGGGCATCAGTGGGCGGCCGGGGAAATGCCCCTGGAACTGGGGCTCGTTGAGGGTGACGTTCTTGATCGCCACGGCGCGCACGCCCATCTCCTGCTCGATCACCCGATCGACGAGGGCGAAGGGGTAGCGATGCGGCAGCAGGTTGAGAATCTGCTCGCTCGTCAGCAGCGAGGTCTCGGGGGGAGAGAAGACGGACAAGGGAGCGTCAGGCAGTTCGGGGGAGGGAGGCCAGGGCGCCCGCCAGTGCCGTGTGCAGGCCGTGGGACCCGCGGAAGGCGAACACCTGGGCCATGGGCAAGCCCACCAGCGCCAGATCCCCCAGCAAGTCCAAGAGCTTATGGCGCACTGGTTCATCGCTGAAGCGCAGCGGAGGGTTCACCCAGCCCTCGCCATCGCAGACCAGGGCGTTGTCAAGGGCGCCTCCCTGGATCAATCCGGCGGCGCGCAACTGTTCGATCTGCTCGAGGAAGCCGAAGGTGCGGGCGGGGGCGATCTCGGCCACGAACCGCGGTGGGGTGAGTTCAAGAGTGAACAATTGCTGGCCGATGGCCGCCTGGGGATAGGCCACAGCGGCGCTGAGGCGCGGCTGCTCGCTGGGCAGGGCCACAGCGAAGCTCACGCCCTGCTGGACGGTGAGCGGTGCTGCCAGGGTCTGCAGCGGCTCCCGCTCGCCGATCTCGTGCAGGCCCGCCGCCGCAATCGCCTCCACCCAGGGCAGGCCGGAGCCATCGAGTAGCGGGATTTCTTCCCCCTCAACCAGGATGTCCACGTGACTCAGGCCCGTGCCCACCAGCGCTGCCAGCAGGTGTTCCACGGTGGCCAGGCGGCCCTGATCGAAGCGCAGCGCCGTGCATAGACGTGTGTCGGCCACTTGGCGGGGATGGAGAGGCACTGGAGGTTGGCTGGGCTGACCCAGCCAGCCCACCGCGAACCCCGGGCGCTCGGTGGGCTCCAGTCGCACCCGCGCCACCGCACCACTGTGCAGTCCCACCCCGGTGATCTCGACCGGGGAAGCCAGCGTCCAGGCACGGGCATAGTCCGCCGGCCACGGGCTCATCAGAACTTCCAGCCCACGCCGAGGTTGAAACGCCACTCGCCGGTGAAATCACGGCTGGCAACCTCCAGGCGCAGGGGCCCCACCGGTGTGGTCACGATCAGGCCGGTGCCCACCGAGAAGCCACTGCCGGGTTTGCCCAGCAGCCCACCGGGGTTGCCCGGCACGTTCGCCTGGGTACCGAAGGTGGTGCCGCCATCGATGAACAGCTCACCACTCACCACGCTGAACAGCGGGAAGCGGTACTCGATCGTGGCTTCACCAAAGCTGCGCCCCACCCCGAGGTCACAGTCGAAAAAGCCCCGCACCGAATTGGAGCCGCCCAGGCAGAAGGCTTCATAAGGGGGCAGCGAACCGATCGTGGAGCCGGCGGACACCTGGAAGGCCAGAGCCTGCTTGCAGTCGAAGGGCTCACCTGGCCGCGGTCGGCAACCCTTATAGAACCTCAGCCAGTTGACCGGGATGAAGTGGGAGTAGCTGCCCCGGACCCGGTTGAAGGTGGGGGAATCGGGGCCCACCGATACGAACTGTTCGGTGCTCAGAGAGAGAAAGTTGCCGTCGGTTGGGTTACGGGGATCGTTGAGGGTGTTGCGAGTGGCGGCGAAGCGGATACCCACCAGCTGGTTGGTGGTGGCACAGTTGAAGGCGATGCAGATGACGTCTTCGGTGGGGGCACTGCGGCCGTTGAAGTTGTTGGTACTCACGCCGAAAGGCATGGACGTACCGCCGAAGTTGATCGGCCGCACCTCCTGGACGCTGGCACCCACCACGACGCTCCAGGTGGCCCGCTTGAAGGGATCGCCGCCGTTGAGCGGACGGGCGAACTGGAAGTTGCCGCCGATGCGCTGCAACACCACCGAGTTGCCGTCAAAGTCGAACCAGCTCGTATCGGGGAAGGCGTTCTCAGCGGAATCCACCGAGTTGAAGCTGCGGTCGGCGGGGTTATTGGAATCGTTGATGTTGAAGGCCACATCGGTGCCCGGCGCTTTGTAGAAGTCGGAGGCAGTGTTGATGTTGCCGCCGTCCTGCGACTGGAAGATCTGGGGCACGTCGCGGCTGACGAACAGTCGGGCGCGAAACGCGGTGCGGAACCGGTCGCCCTTGATCCAGGGATCGGTGAAGGAGAGATCGGTGAGGGCGCCGAACTGGCCGTAGGTGAAGTTCAGCGCCAGGTCCCAGGCCCGGCCAAGCAGGTTGCTGTCCTGCAGCTGCACCTGACCGAACACCCCCTGGCTCTGGCTGTAGCCGAGGCCGCCGGAGAGTGAACCGGTGGACTGCTCCACGATCCCGAGCACGATCACCACTTCGCCGGGCTGGGCCGGCACCGGCCGCAGGGTCACCTTGATGTCACCGAACAGGCCGGTGCCATAGAGGCGTTTGATGTCGTCTTCCAGCTGGCGGCGGTTGAAGATCTCGCCCTGCTCGATCGAGATCTCCCGGGTGATCACCCATGGCTTGGTCTTGCCACGGATCGGCTCGTTCTTGTCGTTGGTGGCGGAACCCTCCTTGTTGAGAAACTGCACCTCCACGCCCTGCACGGTGCCTTCCCTCACCGTGAGCTCCACCACGCCCTCGGGGCTGACGCGGTTGGGGCCGGTGATCCGGGCCAGGGAGTAGCCCTGGTCGGCGTACCACTTCTGGAGCTCGTCGATGCGGCCCTTGAGCACATTGAGATTCAGGGTCTTGCCGTAATCGGGGGCGAAGGTCTCCTGAATCACCTGAGGAGGCAGCTTGGCCTTGGGCGTGTCCAGCGCCACCTGGGAGAGCACGGGATTGGCTGTGGTGATCACCACCACCTGCACGCCCAGGGGGCCGTCCTTGGGCTGGATGCGCACATCGGAGAACCAGCCGCTGGCATAGATGGCCGACAGGTCGGTCTGCAGCTCAGAGCGGGTGACCCGGCTGCCGGGACGCACCGTCATGGCGTCGTAGACGGCGAGTTCAAGCCGCTCCCGCTCCGGGTGGCCGTCCAGGCCCTCCACCACCACCTCGCTGATCAATACGCGCGGTTCGCTGGGGGAGGCCGGCGGAGCAATCTCCGCCGCCGGGGCCGGGGCCGGGGCCGGAGTGGCAGAGGGAGCCTCGGCGGGTGCGGGCTGGGCGGCAGGGTCTGGGCTGGCCGGGGCTCCGGAGGCCGGTGGGGTGGCCTGAGCCTGGAGAACACCGGACGGAGCCTGCGGGATCCCGGCCGTCGGTGCCAGAGCACCAGAGGTGGTTGCAGTTCTGGAAGTGGCCGGTGATGTGGCAGCAGCTGCAGCACCAGCAACCGGCTTGGCTTCAGTGCTGGCCGGTGCCAGCAAGGTGGCGCCGCCCAGCAGCGGCAGACTCAGGGCGAGGGCCACGGAGTTGGGCCGGCGCGCCAATACGGAGAGGAGATCGCCGGTGAGGGCGTTGCGGGGGACACCCATGGTTCTCCGGAAGAAGGCGGACGGGCCGCAAATTGGCGTGACCTTACCCGTAGACCCGGGGGGAAGGGCAAACCCCTTGGACCCGTTTGAGGACCTCCCCATAGGCCTCGATCACGCCGCCGAGGTCCTGGCGGAAGCGGTCCTTGTCCAGAATCCGGTCGCTGGCGTCCTCAGTGGCGAGGTCCCAGAGCCGGCAGGTGTCCGGGCTGATCTCATCGGCCACCACCAGCTGCTGATCCGCCGTGAAGCCAAGCTCCAGCTTGAAATCCACCAGTTCGAGCCCTACGCCGGCGAACAACGGGCGGAGCACACCATTCACCCGGTGGGCGAGGGCCTCCAGATCGGCGCGCTGCTGCGCCGTGACCAGCGCCAGCCTCGCCAGCCGTGCCTCGCTCAGAAACGGATCGCCGTAGGCATCGTCCTTGTAATAAAGATCCAGCAGCGGTGGCTCCAGGGGGGTACCGGGCGCGATCGGCATCTCCCGGCAGAGGGAACCGGCCGCGCGGTTTCGGATCACCACCTCCAGGGGAATCACCGCCACGGGCCGCACCAGCATCCAGGCGCTGCCCTCCACACCCAGGTAGTGGGTGGGAACGCCGGCGGCCTCGAGCGCTTCGAACAGCAGCGCGGAGATGCGGCAGTTGAGGGCGCCCTTCCCCTGCAGCTGCGCTTTCTTCAGCGCATTGAAGGCAGTGGCGTCGTCCTTGTAGTCCACCGCCACCAGGTCGGGGTCCTGGGTGGCGAACACCCGCTTGGCCTTGCCCTCATACAGGAGCGCACCGATCGAAAAGGCCGTCATGGCAGGAGGGAGTTGGGTTGTGGTGGGGTAGGGCCGTTTGCGGGTGCGGGGCTGGCGTGCCCACCGGCGGCCCGGGGGGAGCGCAGCTCACGTTCAAGAGCAGCTGCGCGTTGCTTCGCCTCGGGATTGGCGCGCTCCAGCAGCCATTCGCCATAGGCGTCGTCGATGCGACGGGCGAGCCTCAGGCGCCGGTCGGCGGCCGCGCGCGGATCGGCACCGGCTGCGCGCTGCACGAACTGCTGTAGATCCAGCAGCTGCGCCGCCAGCCCCCAGGCCCCATCCGCAGCCGCCTGGTTGAGGGCCAGCTCCAGCAGGGCATTGCGCTCAGCCAGCGGCACCGCCACCAGCAAGATCACCGCCCGCTCCAGCCGCTCGGCTGCCACCGTGCCGGGCAGCCGTCCGGCCAGCAGCACCTCCGCCGCCTCCCGCGAGCGGCCCAGCACCTCCAGGTGGCCGGCGAGTACATCAAGGGCCGAGCGGGTGTCGAGACTGCCGTCTTCGCGTAGCCGCAGGGGCAGGGGCATCGTTTCCAGCTGGGCGACGCGGCCCGCCGCCAGCCGCCGCAGCGCCTCGGCGGCCCGGCGGTGATCGAGGGCGGCGTTGGCGGCGCGCCACTGCTGCACCAGCCACTGCTCCCGCTCGCGGCCCTGCCCGGGGCCGTAACGGTCGAGCACGGTGAGCGCCGACTCTGGTGCCAGGCAGCTGATCAGGGCATTGGCATTGACCAGGATCACGGCGAAGGGCTGGGGCGCCGGGCGCATGGTCACCAGGCGCTCACGCAGCAGGCGCAGCCGGTCGCTGCGATCGAACCGGGCGGAGTCCTGACAGGCCCGCTCGAGGGCCGCGAAATCCTCGGAGCGCAGCGCAGCATCGAAGTCCTCGTCGGGCATTCCCGGCAGTACGCCAGGCCCCGGGACCGCAGGCGTCACCGGGGCCTGGGGCGTTGCCAGTTCTGCAGCCATCGGCGGAGCCTGGGCCGCCGGGGCAGCAGACCCGGGCTGGCGCTGGGTTGGGAGCGCGGTCTGGGCCTGGACGGGAACGTTGCCGGCGATGACCAACCCGGCCATCAGCAGCAGGGCCAGCCTTCGGCGGGGACCCACCGGCATGTAAAGAGGAAGGGTCACGGCAGGCGGCCACCGGGCCACAACCTAAGGGAACCGCCCCCCATCACCCGCTCCGCTCCATGTCCGCACCCCTGACCGATGGCCTGCCGTCTCCACGCCGGGTGCTGGTGGTGGGGGCGGGGGGCCGGGAGAACGCCCTGGGCTGGGCCCTGCGGCGCTGCCGCGGCGTGGAACGGGTGTGGGTAGCCCCGGGCAACGGCGGCACCGCCGGACAGGAGGGCTGCGAGCCGCTGCCGATCGCCGAGAGCGATGGGCCTGGGCTGGTCGCCGCCTGCCTGGAGCGGCAGGTGGATCTGGTGGTGGTGGGCCCGGAAGCACCCCTGGCCGCTGGCCTCGCCGACGAGCTGCGCGCCGCCGGACTGGCGGTGTTCGGTCCAGGGGCCGGCGGCGCCCAACTGGAGGCCAGCAAGCAATGGGCGAAGGCGCTGATGCAGGAGGCCGGCGTACCCACGGCGGGCTACTGGGCCGCCACCAGCCGCGAGCAGGCGCTGCAGGCCCTGGAGTCCCATGGCCGGCCCCTGGTGGTGAAGGCCGATGGGCTGGCGGCCGGCAAGGGGGTGACGGTGGCCGACAGCCTTGAGGAGGCCCGTGCCGCGATCGAGGAGATCTTTGCGGGGCGCTTCGGCAGTGCCGGCGACGCCCTGGTGCTGGAGGAGCGCCTGAGCGGACCGGAGGTGTCGGTGTTCGCGCTCACCGACGGGGTGCGCATGGTGCTGCTGCCTCCCGCTCAGGACCACAAGCGCATCGGCGAAGGGGACACCGGCGCAAACACGGGCGGCATGGGGGCCTATGCGCCGGCCCCCCTGCTGGACGCGGCCGGGCTCGAGCTGGTGCGTCAGCAGGTGCTGCTGCCGATCCTGGCCACCCTGCGGGGCCGGGGCATCGATTACCGCGGCGTGATCTACGCGGGCCTGATGCTCACCGACGACGGACCGAAGGTGATCGAATTCAACTGCCGCTTCGGCGATCCCGAGTGCCAGACGCTGATGCCCCTGCTGGGCGATGAACTGGCCGAGGTGCTGATGGCCTGTGCCAGCGGCCGCCTTGATGCCGCCCCGCCGCTCACGATCTCGGGCCGCTGCAGCGCCTGCGTCGTGGCTGCCGCCGCCGGCTACCCCGGCCCGGTGCGCAGCGGTGACGCGATCACCACCAGCCTTACGCCGGATCCGGATCTGCAGCTCTTCCATGCCGGTAGCCGGGCCGGCGCCGATGGTGTCTGCGTCACGGCAGGAGGTCGGGTGCTGGCGGTGGTGGCGCAGGCCGACGATTTCGATGCGGCCTTCGCCGCCGCTTACGGCGGCCTGGAGCAGGTGCACTTCGAAGGCCTCAGCTTCCGGCGTGACATCGGCCACCAGGTGCGCCGCCCCTAGGGTGCGTCTATCCGACGGTTCCGCGCGTGACCGCCGAGCTTCCGCCCTCTTCTGACCGGCCGGTGTCTGCCTCTCCAGCCTCCGCCCCGACCCCTCCGTCCCCTGCCCCCGCTCGCGGCGCCACCACTGGCGCGGCCGCCATGCCGCTCAGCTGGCAGCAGCGGCTCGGCCTGTGGTGGGCCGAATTCAGCCTGCAGACCAAGCTGCTGGCTGTGGCCACCCTGGTGGTGAGCCTGATGATGACCAGCATCACCTTCATCGCGCTCAACGGCATCCAACGCGATGCGCGCATGAGCGACACCCGCTTCGCCCGCGACCTGGGTCTGCTGCTGGCCGCGAACGTCACCCCGCTGGTGGCCGAAGCCAACGACCGCGAACTGGCGGCGGTGGCGGAGCGCTTCTGGCGCTCGAGCCGAAGTCTGCGTTACATCTTCTTCGCCGATCCCGATGGAGTGATCTACCTCGGCATCCCGATCGGCGGCAGCAACGGCAGCAGTGAACTGCTGCTCAGCCGCCGGCTTGAACTGCCCGCCGATCTGCAACGCCGTTCCCAGAATCCGCTGATCCGTCAGCACCTCAGCCCAGACGGCCAGGTCACCGATGTGTTCGTGCCGATGGTGAGCGAAGGGCGCTACCTCGGCGTACTCGCGCTTGGTATCAATCCCAATGAAGCGGTGCTGGCCAGTGCGGCATTGACGCGGGAAGTCACCGTGGCGGTGTTCATCTCGATCTGGGTGCTGGTGATCCTCGGGGCGGTGTTCAACGCGCTCACGATCACCCGCCCGGTGAAGGAATTGCTGCGCGGCGTGCGGGCGATCGCCGGCGGTGATTTCCAGGCCCGCATCGCCCTGCCTGTGGGCGGCGAGCTGGGGGAACTGCTGAATGGTTTCAACGACATGGCCTCCCAGCTGGAGGTGTACGACGCCGCCAACATCGAGGAACTCACCGCCGCCCAGGTGAAACAGCAGACCCTGATCGCCAGCATGGCCGACGGCGCTGCCCTGCTCGATGGCGATGGTCAGATCGTGCTGGTGAATCCCACGGCCCGCCGCCTGTTCCGCTGGGAAGGCCGCAACCTGGAAGGCAGTGATCTCTGCAGCGAACTGCCCGATCTCCTGGCGATGGAACTGCAAGCCCCGCTTGATGGCTTGCTGGCCGGTGAGCGGGACAGCTGCGATGTGCGCTGCACTTTCGGCGAGCCGCCCCGCACCCTGCGCATCGTGCTGCAGAGCGTGCGTGATGCCAGCGGCGAAAGCCTGAAGGGGATTGCCATGACGATCCAGGACCTCACCCGGGAAGTTGAACTGAACGCCGCCCAGAGCCGCTTCATCAGCAATGTGTCGCATGAATTGCGCACGCCGCTGTTCAACATCAAGAGCTATGTGGAAACCCTCCACGACATGCGTGACCAGCTGAGTGAGGAGGAAACCCAGGAGTTCCTCGGCATCGCCAACGCTGAAACCGACCGTCTCACACGCCTCGTGAACGATGTTCTCGATCTGTCGAGGCTGGAATCCGACCGTACCTGGGTGCTCGAGCCGATTGAACTGCGCCCGGCGATCGAGCAGACCCTTCGCAATTACCGCCTCAATGCCGATGAGAAAGGGGTGACGCTGGCGATGGATGTGGATGCCCAGTTGCCCCGCGTACGTGGCAACTGGGACCTCCTGCTTCAGGTCTTCGACAACCTGGTGGGCAATGGGCTCAAGTTCACCCAGCCGGGTGGCTGCCTGAGGCTGCGCGCCTATCCGTGGCCTGATTCCTGCCACATCGACCTCTCCATCCCCGTCCATGACAAAGACAGCCTCAGCTGCGGTCTGTCCTCACCCCTGCCGCGGCTGCGGGTGGAGATCGCCGACACAGGAGCCGGCATCTCCCGCGAAGACCAGGCCCGGATCTTCGATCGCTTCTACCGGGTCGAGAATGCCGTGCACACCGAAGTGGGAACGGGTCTGGGGCTATCGATCGTGAGAGGCATTATTGAGAAGCACGGCAGCCGCATCCACATGGTGAGCGAACTGGGCGTTGGCACCACCTTCTGGTTCGATCTACCCCTGGAGCAAGCCGACAGCGATGAACTGGCGATTGCAGGCGAGCGAAGTAACGCAGCCGCCGTCACGTCTACATTCAGTGCTGCGTTCTCACATCCATCACCACCCGCTGCCAGCGCTGTCTGAGATCTGGCTCAGAACAGAGATCCCGATCAGAAAGCGTCATCCTCCACACCACGCACAATGCGGGAGAGTTCCACCCGTTCATCGGAGGTGACACGGTGGGGCACGCCGCTGATGATACGCTCGAAATTGGAGAAGGAATCGCGTATTTCTGGGCCGTTGCCTGTGATAACGAATTCACGGATGCCCTTGTCGTGCCAGGAGCCACGCATCTTGAACACGTTGATCGCGCGGGCCATCTCACCGCGGATCTCCACATACTGCAGCAGCAGAATCGTATCAGTGATCGTGGAGATGTGGGAATCCGTGATGGAGTGACTCCCCATGAATTCTTCGGAGGTGTTGGTGAAGAAGCCAGCAATCTCTTCCTGTTTCGCGTATCCCGTCACACCGATCACAAACTGCCGGAAAGCGTTGTGGCTCACCCCACGGGAGAGGGCAGATAGCGAATCAATCGCCATTCTGGAGGGTTTGAACTCGGCAATCTCGGTTTTGATGATCTGGAGATGATCTTCCAGGCCGGTGGATTCGGGATAAGCACAGATGATCTTGAGCATGCCATCTTGCTCCATCTGCTCAAAGTCAATGCCCCAGCTGGTGGCATTGCGAAGCAATTGCGCCCTTGACTCTTCGTAGGCAAAGAGGATGGCCCGTTCTTTGTTTCTGTAGGCGTTTTCAATGAACTTGCTCACCAGCAGTGTCTTGCCAGTGCCGGTGGCACCGGTGGCGAGGATGATCGAATCCTTGAAGAAACCACCGCCACACATCTCATCGAGGCGCGGTACTCCCGAGCTCAGGCGCACATTTGAAGAGCGCTGCGTGAGGCGCATCGCGCCCAGCGGGAAGATCGCTACACCCTGTGGCCCCATGGTGAAGGGGAACTCTCCTTTCATGTGGGTGGTTCCCCTCAGCTTGAGGATCTCCACCGTGCGGCGGCGGCGCTCCACATCCAGGACATTGCGCAGAATGATCACGTTGTCGGAGACAAACTCTTCGACGCCGTATCTGGCGATCGGGCCGTACTCATCGATGCGTTCGGTGGTCATCACCGTGGTGACGCCGATTTCTTTGAGCCGGGCAATCAGGCGAAAAATCTCCCGACGCACCACCGACACAGCATCATATTGCTGGAAAACAGCCGTGATTGAATCGATGGCCACGCGCCGGGCCTTGTATTTTCTGATCGCGTAGTTGATTCGCTCAATCAATCCCGAGAGATCGAAGCTTCCAGCCACATCCTGGCCATCGGGGTCCGGGGAAGCATCAAGGATGAACAACTTGCCTTGATCCACCAGCTCCTGCAGATTCCAACCAAAGCTGGAAGCATTGCGGATGATGTCCCGGGGCGATTCCTCAAAGGTAACGAAGATGCCTGGCTCATCAAAATGATGAATGCCGTTGTAGAGAAAGTGCAGCGAGAAAACGGTCTTGCCCGTGCCGGATGTGCCGCTGATCAGCGTGGAACGCCCAATCGGCAGGCCGCCCTGGCAGATGTCATCAAGGCCTTCCACCCCGGTCGGAAGCTTCTGAACCTGCATCTGCGAATGGGGATGGGAAGGAGAATCCGTCATGGCTGGTCTGGTGCCTGCATCAACCTAAGGCCCAGCTGAACAAAGCCCGGAAATTACTAGGAGGATCTACAGAATCTGGCCCGTGCCTCCGGCATCATCAGCCTGGGGTTCAGGATTGAAGAGATCATTTTCGGTGAGCTCGTCGTAAAGCAAATCAAGGCCGATCAGCACCCGCTCCCGATCAGAGAGATCGCCGATGATGCGTCGCACCGGCGGTGGGAGGATCTTGGCGAGCGTGGGGGTGGCCAGAATCTTGTCGTCTTCGGCCAGCTGGGGATTCTTGAGCACATCAATCACCTTCAGGGCATACACCCCCTTGAACTCCTGCTCCAGAATGTTGCGCAGGGTCTTGAGGGCGCGCATGGAATTGGGAGTGTTCCCCGCCACATAGAGCTTGAGGATGTAGGTCTTGCGAATGCTCAAGGGTGCACCTCAGAAGGTTGGTTGGATCGAAGGTCCTGAAGCGTGGTGGCAGCGACGGCGCGCGGCCCTGGGGCCGGCTCGTTGACGGGCAGGGATCGACGGTACATCTCGCAGAGATGGGCCATCACGTCAAGGAGGGCCAGGCGGTAATCACGAAGGAAATCGTCTTTCTGTCCTTTGAGCTTGAGCAATTTCCAGAATTCGTCGATCAGATTTGCATGGATGGCCACGGTCTTGGTGATGGAGAGATCACTGAAAAATGCGGTGTTCACGAAGCTTTCCAATGCCTGATTCGCTGCGGCCTCGTCCTTGAAGTAGCTCACCAGCAGATCTCTGTACGTGCGCTCCAGGGAGAGAAACAACTCCTTCTGCTCCAGGGGAGGCAGATTGCGGAGAAACCGCGAAGGGTCCCTCTTATAGAAAACCCCCAGATAGCCAAGCCGCTCCTGCAGGCGGCTTGACAGCCTCCAGGAGCCATCGCCGCCGGGCTCGCTCGGTAGAGCCCCCTCCACGTTGCCACGTCGCAGGAAGCGGGAGATCGCCGCATCCAGGCTGTAGCTGAGCTGTTCCAGTTGGTCGGCGGGCAGATGCACCTCGGCATCGTGGTAATCCAGCTGCCCACTCACCGGGCCCACCACCACGGCGGGAAGCAGCAAACCCTGATGGCGTAAACCATCGAGTGCCTCAGGCAGGGCACCCTGTTCCAGCAGCACCGCGTCAAAGTTCTCCCAGCTCTCGGCCAGCAACGCGCAGGGGTCAGGGGCCAGGCCGAGCGCCACCACGTCGTAGCGCCCCTCCTGCAGCCACTGCCCGCAGGCAGCATCAAGGCCGGGATCGCGAATCAGCGAGGCGATCGTGAAGGCCGGCTGGGACATGCGGCGCGTGGAACCACGTTTGGGAGACCTTAAGGTTGACGGGCGGGGCTCTGGGAGTGGAGGATGGACACTTGTCCATTCTTCAGGATGTGCGCCAGGCCTGAATGCCGAGCCGTCCGGTGATCCCCAACAGGGTCGCTGGCCAGGAGCGGGCAGCCTGTCCACGCCTTCGCACCCATGAGCACCACCCCCGCCACCGGCACCTCAGCGCCGAGCACAGACTCTCCAGCGCCGGGCGCCGGCTCCTACGTGATCGCTGAGGCCTCAGGCCAGCAGTTCTGGCTCCAGCCGAACCGCTACTACGACCTTGACCGCATCGCGGCAGAGGTCGACGAGAGCGTCACCCTGGAGAACGTGCTGCTCGTGCGTGACGCCAGCGGCGCCACCACACTGGGCCACCCTTATGTGAGTGGTGTCACCGTTCAGCTCAAGGTGCTTGAGCATCGCCGCGGCCCCAAGATCATCGTCTACAAAATGCGGCCCAAGAAGAAAACCCGCCGCAAAAACGGCCACCGCCAGGAGCTCACCCGTGTGCGGGTCGAGTCGATCACCGTGGCGGGCAAGGCGCTCGCCTGATCCCGGCTCCACTTCCTCCTTCTTTCGCCCACCCTTCGTTTTCTCGCCCCCATGGCCCACAAGAAAGGCACAGGCTCCACCCGCAACGGCCGCGATTCCAATTCCAAACGGCTGGGTGTCAAGCGCTATGGCGGTGAAACCGTGAGCGCCGGTTCGATCCTGATTCGTCAGCGCGGCACCTCCGTGCTGCCTGGCAACAACGTCGGCCGCGGCTCCGACGACACCCTCTTTGCCCTCATCGATGGCGTCGTGAACTTCGAGACCATCAAGCGCGGCCTCCGCAACCGCAAGCGCATCCACGTGGCCCTGGGCTGAACGCCAACGGCCAGCCTTGGCCTTGAACACACAGGCCAGGGCTGGCTGGGCTCAACGTAAAAGGCCCATCTATCCTGAAAGCCACAGGACTGCAGCTCAAGACCGGGACTGCTGTTTCTCCAGCCTCCCGGTCTTTTCGTTTGGGTGCGGGTGCCAGCCTGGTGCGTGCTCACACCCGGGTGGGACAGGATCTGGCTCCGCTGTGGTGTCTGGCTTCGCTCCGGGGTCAGTCTTTCTCCTCCGCCTCCGCGCATGCGGCGGTGACCAGGCTGGTCAATCGGCGAGGCGATAGGCCCTGGTGGTGATCAGGAAGGGGTGGAACACCTCGAGGAAGCGGCTCTGGAGTTTGCGGAAGAAACGCTCCACCAGTTGAGGGTCATCGAAGTGGAACGGATACTCGCCAGCGAAGCCCTTGAAGAAATACCAGTTGAGCAGGGCCACCGCCTCCTTCGACATGCGTGAGGCGAACACCTCCAGCTGATCGGCCGGATGGCTCAGGTGCTCCAGCACATCCAGGCAGACGATGGTGTCGAACGCGGCCGGCAGGGACGGATCGCTCAGATCGCGGCAGAAGCCGAGGCGATGGGCGAGGCCCAGGGCTTCCGCCCGCTGGCGCACGAACGCCCGGTTGTCGGGGTTGAGGTCCACGAACCACACCCGCTCCACCTGGGGCAGCGCCGCCGCCGCCAGGGCATGGGTGCCGATGCCGCCGCCGAAGTCGAGCACCTGGCCCCGGGCCAGATGCTGCTGCAGGCGCAGAGTGTCGGCGATGTAATCGCCGCTGCCCAAGTGCCAGGCCGAAAGCTCGAGCAGGTGGCCGTGGCCCACCGTTTCCTCGTAGAAGGCCTCCACCCGTTCCGGGTCGAAGCCGGTGGCGCCGGGGTGCAGGGCGGCCAGGTCGCTGCGGCTGTGGGCCAGGCGCTGCTCCAGTTCGCCTGGGCTCAGCTGCACATAGGCCGCCAGCTGGTCGAACAGGCCGAAGCCGTCCCGCAGGAACCGCTCCACATCGAGGCTGGGCAGCACCGATGGGGCCGTCATGGTCTGGGTTGACTCGGACACTCCTGGTCCCCTTGGCAGACCGTCAGGGTAAGGGGCCGCCGCTCACGGCTGGCTCAGCGCCCCGGTCGGGGGAGCGGGAGTGGGCGGGGGTCTTCATGGCCCAGTTCCACCCCGTCGCCGGGCACCTCAAGCCAGCGCCGCAGCCAGCCCACCAGGAGGTAGAAGGGCAGGGTGTCGAGCAGGGCGGCCAGAAACTTGAACAGGTAGCCGCTGAGGATGAACGCCCATAGCTGGGGCAGCACCGGCTCACCAGAGCGGATCGGCAGCACATGGGCGGCGTAGTGGCTGATCAACACCACCGCTGTGGTGTCCACCAGCTGGCTGACCAGGGTGGAGCCGTTGTTGCGCAGCCAGAGGGCCTTGCCGCCGCTGAAGCGCTTCCAGAAATGGAAAAGGCGCACGTCGGTGAACTGGGCCGCCAGGTACGCCACCATGGAGGCCCCCACGGCGCCGAAGGCCAGGCGCCGCATCTCGAAGAAGGTGCTGGAGTCGGTGCCGGCCAGGCCAGGTAGCACCCCTCCAAGCCAGAGGATGAGCACGATCCAGCCGTTGAGCAGCAGCCCCACCCACACCACCTGTCCCGCCTTCTGCTCGCCCCAGATCTCGCTGATCAGATCGGTGCAGAGGAAGGTGACCGGATAGGGCAGGGCACCCACCGCCACCACGATCGGCCAGCCGCCGATCGAGCCCAGGCTCAGGAAGCGGGTGAGGCCGAGGATGTTGAGCATGCCCATGGTGCCGAGGAAGAGGCCGGCCAGCACCAGGAAGGCCAGATCACGGCGGTGTTGCACAGGCACAGACGCAGTACCGGGGGAACAGGCACCCCAGCCTGAAGCCCCGCCTGGCTCCTGCCACCCCCTGGCGGCGATGATGCACCGCCGCCGGCCTTCCCTTTCCCGGCGTTTGCCATCTGCAGCGATGTCGCGGTGACCACCTCCCCTTCGCCCTGCGGCTTCCTGGTGCTCGACAAGCCGGCAGGTCTCACCTCCCACGCCTGCGTGGCCAGGGTGCGCCGCTGCTACGGGCTCAAGCGGGTCGGCCACGGCGGCACCCTCGATCCTGCCGTCACCGGCGTGTTGCCGCTGGCACTGGGCACCGCCACGCGCCTGCTGCCCTACCTGCCGAGTGGCAAGGCCTACCGCGGCGTGATCCAGCTCGGCTGGCGCACCAGCAGTGACGACCTCAGCGGTGAGTTGCTGGAGCGCCGTCCGGTGCCCGCCCTCAGCCACGACGACCTGGACGCCTGCCTGGAGCGCTTCCGCGGTTCGATCCTGCAGCAACCGCCCCAGGTGTCGGCGGTGCACGTGGATGGGGAGCGGGCGTATGCGCGGGCGCGGCGGGGCGAAACGATGGAGCTGGCGGCGCGGCCGGTGCAGATCGATGCGCTTGAGCTGCTGAGCTGGGAGCCCGCCAGCCAGCAGCTGGAGCTGACGGTGCGCTGTTCCGCTGGCACCTACATCCGCTCCCTGGCGAGGGACCTGGGCAACGCCCTGGGTTGCGGTGGCACCCTGGCCAGCCTGCGTCGCACCGAAGCGCTCGGCTTCTCTCTGAGTGGCAGCGTCAGCCTGGAGGCGCTCGAGAGCGGGGCGCCCCTGCCGGCTCTCGACAATCCACTCCAGCCGCTCAGGCACCTGCCCTCGCGACAGCTGGATGCGGCGGATCTGGCAGGCTGGCGCTGCGGCCGCAGCCTCTGCGCCAGCGCCGTCTCCAGCCCCGATCGGCCCGGTTTCGATCCCAGCGTGCTCGACCAGCCCGTGGTGATCCTCGATCCGCAGGGCCACCTGGCCGGCATGGCCCGCACCGCCCCGGGCGGTCGCCTGCAACCGCGACTGGTGTTCGACGCGGCCGGCTAAGGCCGCCGCGTCGGCGCTTCCCTCCCGATCCCGCACCCAGCACCCAGCCATGGCCGGCCACAGCAAATGGAGCCAGATCAAACGCCAGAAGGCGGTGGTCGATGCCAAACGCGGCGTGGTGTTCACCCGCCTGGCCCGGGAAATCAGCGTGGCCGCCCGCGCCGGGGCCGATCCGGCCGGCAACTTCCAGCTTCGGACGGCCCTGGAGAAGGCCAGAGCCGCCGGGCTGCCCAACACCAACATCGAGCGGGCAATCGCCAAGGGAGCTGGCCATGGCAGCGGTGACGGCGATCAGTTTCAGGAGGTCCGGTACGAGGGCTATGGCCCCGGCGGGGTGGCCGTGCTGGTGGAAGCGCTCACCGACAACCGCAACCGCACGGCGGCGGACCTGCGCCTGGCCTTCAGCAAGCACTGGGGCAACCTGGGCGAGGTGGGCTGTGTGGGGTACCTGTTCGAGCACCGCGGCGTGGTGCGGATCGCGCAGCCCCACCTTGAGGAGAACGCCCTGCTGGAGAGCCTGCTGGTCTTGGAGATGGCAGGCGGTCCCGCCGCGCTCACCTACACGTTCGAGCCAGTGGCAGGGGGGACGGCAGCCGGCAAGGGCGAACCTGCTGGGGGGGGAGGTCGTGGTGGAGCTGGAGCTGGCGACGCCTCCGCGGAAGTGGTGTGCAGTTATGCCGACCTGGAGGCCCTGCAGGATGCCCTGCGGCACCAGGGCTGGAGCGTGCAGGGCTGGGAGCACCGCTGGATCCCATCCACCACCTGCCGCCTGGAGGAGTCCGAGGCGCTGCGCCACTGCCTGCGCATGCTCGATGCCCTCGACGACCTCGATGACGTCCGCAGCGTGACCGCCAACCTGGAGGCCGACGAGGCCCTGATCGAAGCGTTCCTGGCGTGATGGCTGGCCTGCCGTCGCTGGCGGGGAGGTGAGCCGGCAGGTGCTGGCTTCAGCCAGTGAGCGCAGCCCGGTCGACCATCAGCCGGAGCCGCGGGTGCTGCTGCAGCCAGCTGGCCGGCAGCTGGGCGTTGGGGGGCTCCTGCAGTAGCCGTCTCAGGATCGGCCCTTTGGAAGAGCCACTCACCACCAGCAGGATCCGCTGCGCCGCCAGGATCTCCGCCAGACCGAGCGTGATCGCCCACCGCGGCACGGCCTCTGGATCACCGCCGAACGCCGGGGCGTTCTGGGCGCGGGTGGCGGCATCGAGCTCCACCACATGACAGCGCTGGCTGGCCTCACAGGGGGGTTCGTTGAAGCCCACATGGCCGTTGTTGCCGAGCCCCAGCAGCTGGAGGCCGATGCCGCCGGCCTCCTCCAGCGCGGTGCTGTAGCGGACGGCTTCGGCCTGAGCGTCGGCGGCCAGGCCATCAGGCAGGGCCACCTGCTCCGGAGCGAGACCAAGCGGTGCGATCAGCCGGGCCTCCATCTCAGCAGCGAAGCTGCGGGGATCGTGCCGGGGCAGGCCCACGTAGGCATCGAGGTTGAAGCTGCGCCATCCGGCCAGCAGGCGGGCCCGCTCCGCAGGCGGCAGCGCCGCGATGCGCTGCCGCAGGGCGCCGTACACCGCCACCATCGTGCGACCCGTGGCCAGCCCCAGCGGCAGGGCCTGAGGGCGCAGCAACTGGTCGAACAGGGCCTCTGCCACCGCCTCGCTCAGTTGCTCCCCATCCGGAAACACCTCCAGCCGGTGGTGCCAACCGGGGATCGGAGCGATGGATTCAGGGCAAAGAGAGGGTAGGGCCGGCGCGCTCAGAGGCGAGCGGAACGCAGGGCCGTGTGGCGGGGACTCCATGGTGAGGAGCCTGATGCAGAGCCCGCATCCGCCGCCAGACGTGGTGTGGCGATGTCACCGTACGGACGCAGTTGGGCGCCGCGGTAGTAGTGGCGGAGAATCTCCTGGAAGCTGCTGCCGCGCTGGGCCATAGCCAGGGCCCCCCACTGGCTCATGCCCACCCCGTGGCCGAAGCCCCGTCCCACCGCCACCAGCGTGGGGTTGAGGGGAGGTAGCAGCGGCGGCGGCGCTGGCAGCGAGAGCAGCACGCCCGTGGCCGACAACCAGGTGGAAGGCGGCACCTGAGGCTCAGTGAAGCTGAAGGGGGCTGCCTCGAAACGCACCAGCGTGCTCTTCAGGCCCAGCCGGCTGCGCAGCTCCGCCCCACTCACCAGAAGCTGGCCACTGGGGCCCACCACGCGGGCCTGCCGCACCCTGCCACTGGCGGTGGTGGAGAGGATGTCGATGCGCTGCACCCCGCCCAGTTCGGCGAAGGCGCGGGCCAGCAGCGGCGGCGGCAGTTCCTGGCGCCAGCGGCTCACCGGTGAGGCCTCATCGAAGTCGGCGACGCTCACCAGATAGGGCATCTGGCGCTGCCACAGATCGCCGCTGTTTTCGGTGGTGCCACCGGCACTGCTGTGGAACACCGCATTGATCAGGGCGTTCTGGTGGGTCAGCACCAATCCGCGGGTGCCGCGCACCGCCTCCCTGGTGGACGCGGTCTCCGCCTCCACCCCTTTGTAGACCTGGCTGCTGACGGTGGCCTTGAGGTCGAAGGGCTGGTCGGGGCGGCGCTGGCGGAGGGCGTAGGTGCGCGCCGCCACGGCCTGGGCCCGCAAGGCCTCCAGGGGCCAGCTGGCGGGCATCTCGCTTCCCACCACGCTGGGAAGGTAGGTCTCGAGGGCGACCACATTGACCACCCGCAACGCGGAGGCGGCCGGGCGCACCACCAGCCGTCCCCGGTAGGCGCGGTTCTTCAGCTGCAGCACGGCGTCGCCACCGGGGGACTGGCCGGCATCGATCCACAGCTCCGCCAGGCTCAGCGATGCAGGCGCCGTGCCCAGCCCCCGGGGCGCCACCACCTCCACCCGCACGCCGCTGCCGGCAGGGCGCAGGGCAATGGCACCGCCTTCGGGGAGGCGCAGCCGTTCTCGGCCGCTGGCATCAAGCAGGCGCAGGCCGCTGGCGCCGCCCACCCGTACCTCCGCCGTCTCCAGCAGCAGCACCCGCAGGCTCGGATCGGGACTGGCGCTGGCCGTCTGGGGCACCGGCCGGATGGCCGGCTGCTGGGCATGGGCCGCTGGCAGGCCGGGCAGCATCGCCCAGGCCAGAGGCATTGCCAGGCCGGCAAGGCCAAGGCGTGGCGCCAGTGAAGGTGCAGCGGACCGATGGAAGGCCTTCGGCAGCGCCGAGCGGGCGAACATCCCAGCCATGGCGACCAGCAGCGGAGCTCACAAGGGGGTCATTGTCACGACGATCCGGGCACCGCGCCAGCCCTCCGCCGGCCAGTGATCGACGTGGCAGCATGCGGCAAAGCGCAACTGGCTTGCAGGTCACTTTCCTCGGAACGAGTTCGGGCGTTCCCACCCGGGCCCGCAACGTGTCGGCCGTGGCGCTGCGGCTGCCACAACGCGCCGAGCTGTGGCTGTTCGACTGCGGCGAAGGTACCCAGCATCAATTCCTCCGCAGCGACCTGCGGGTGTCGCAGCTGCGGCGCATCTTCATCACCCACATGCACGGCGACCACATCTTTGGGTTGCCGGGTCTGCTCGCCAGCCTGGGCATGGCTGGCAGTTGCCAGGGCATCGATCTCTACGGCCCCGACCCCCTGCGCGATTACCTCGAAGGCGTGCTGCGAACCTCATCGACGCGCATCGGCTATCCCCTGGCCAGCCATCGGGTACGCGAGGCCGCCACTGCCGGCACGGTGCTGCTCGACGATGACGATCTGATCGTGCGCTGCGCGCCGCTCACCCATCGCATCCCCGCCTACGGCTACCGGGTGGAGCAGAAGCCCCGCCCCGGGCGCTTCGATGTGCAGCAGGCCCGCGCGCTGGGCATCCCGCCCGGCCCCATCTACGCCGAGCTCAAGGCGGGTCGGAGCGTCACGCTCGAGGACGGGCGGATCATCCATGGAGAGCGGCTGTGCGGGCCGGCGCGGCCCGGGAGCACCTTCGTGTACTGCACCGACACCGTGTTCTGCGAAGCGGCGGTGGAGCTGGCGCGAGGCGCCGATCTGCTCGTGCACGAATCCACCTTTGCTCACGGGGAAGCGGAGATGGCGTTCCAACGGCAGCACTCCACCAGCACCATGGCGGCCCAGACGGCGGCCCTCGCCGGGGTGAAAACCCTGGCGCTCACCCACCTGAGCCCCCGTTACGTGCAGGGCAACACGGTCACCCCCGATGATCTGCTCGACGAGGCAAGGGCGATCTTCCCGAACACGTTGGTGGCCAAGGATTTCCTCACCCTTGAGGTCAACCCCGACGAGGGTTGAGGCACAGGCCGCGGGTTGGCCGGGCCGCTTGTGCCTGCAACAGTTCTTGATCCCGCCCCGGAGTGCCCTTCGCCCGTGATACAAGGTCTCAGGTGCGGTGTCCACCGCCAATTCGCCAGCTCCCTCCATGGCCCTTTCCCTTCCCGCCGCCCTCCGGTCGATCGCCCGCCTTCTGCTGGTGGTGCCGCTGGGATTGCTGCTGACCTTCGGAGTCTGGGTGGCTCCTCTGCAGGCCGCCCAATGGGATGCAGAAACGCTCACGGTCAGCGGCACACCGGATGGTGGCCTGGTCACCTTCAGCGAATCGGAGATCAAGAGTGGTCGCAAGTTGTTCAACGACAGCTGCGGCACCTGTCACGCCGGCGGTGTCACCAAGACGAACTACAACGTGGGCCTCGACCCGGAAACCCTGGCCCTGGCCACCCCGCCGCGCAACTCGGTCGACTCCCTCGTTGACTACATCAAGGACCCCACCTCTTACGACGGTGAATACAGCATCGCCGACGTCCACCCGAGCATGCGCAGCAGCGATGTGTTCGTCAAAATGCGCGATCTCAGCGACGACGACCTCCGCCTGATCGCCGGCTACATCCTGGTGGCCCCCAAAGTGAGCGGCACCCAGTGGGGTGGCGGCAAGGTTTACTTCTGAATCCAGGCCTATATCCGTTATCCGTGCCAGGTGCACGTCTGAGCCTCGCCCACCGGCAGGCTCTACCGGCCAATCAACGCCACAGCCCCCTTGCCCAGGGGGCTTTTTTTTGGCAGCGGTGCAGCACTACTGCATGCGGTTCATGCGCCGCTGCTCCCGCGGCTCATCTCAGAGGCCTGAGAGGGAGACGGGGGGCGAGGCTGCCGGGTCGTTGGGATCCGCACTACCGGCCGAGGCGGCAGGTGGTCGCTGGCAGGCGGGATCGAGCGAGGCGGGCTGCTTGCTGTACCACCACTCCTGGAGCGCCGGCGAGAGGCGCAGCGGAAACAGCGTGATCACGGTGCGGGTGGGGCGGGAGCCCGGCTCCAGAACCTCCACCGCATAGGAGGGGCAACGCCGCGAGGCCAGATCGGCCACAAAGCGGCGGCCGATGCGACGCCAGCTGGGTTCCTTGCTGCGCCAGGCCAGGCGGCAGCAGGGCCACGGCAACTCTTCCCGGTCGAACAGGCGGCAGCACGCTCCGATCACGCGGTAGCTGTACTGGCCCCCGGGGCTGCAATGTTCGCTGCCGTGGTCCTGGAGATTGTCGACCTGCAAGGCCATCAAAAAGCCACCCCGAAGGGTGGCAGAGAAGGAGAAAGGAAACAAGCGGCGCGCCGGATAGCGATCAGTTCCGCCTGTTGGATGTGGAGAGCGGCCGACATTTGCCGGGCTGGCGGCGGGTAAGGGCCGTCGGCTCAATAGAGCTCTTCTTCGGCGTGGGTGGTGATGGTGACGTCGGAGGTGGGGTAGGCCACGCAGGTGAGCACGAAGCCAGCTTCGATCTGGTCGTCGTCGAGGAAGCTCTGGTCCGACTGGTCAACGGTGCCGGAGGTCAGCTTGCCGGCGCAGGTGGAGCAGGCGCCAGCGCGGCAGGAATAGGGGAGGTCAATGCCCTGCTCTTCAGCAGCATCCAGGATGTACTGATCATCGGGAACCTCGATGGTCTTGTTGAGGCCCTCGCTCTCGTTGATGAGGGTGACCTTGTAGGAAGCCATGGAAGGGAAATTTGGGGCTCACAGGCTCCTGGAGGATCCGGGCCTGTAGGACCGCACCTTCCTACATCGGACAGGGGCGATGGCGGCGGTCTTGGGGTGGGAGCCCCGGAAGCGCAATCAAAGGGTGAGCACGGATAAGCGTGATTTATATGACAGGAGGCTGTTGCTGGATCCTTATCACCCCCCAGCCGCCCTCGTCGGCGATCAGCTCGGCCAACCAGCCCAGGGAGGCGAGGGTGCTCTCCAGCGCCGGCGCCTGATCCACCAGCAGGCCGCTCAGGAACCCCACGCCATCGGGCGCCAGCACCGACGTGAATCCCACGGCCAGCTCCGCGATCACCGGCGCCAGGATGTTGCAGAGCAGGATGTCGGCCGGTTGCCCGGCCAACAGCTCGGCCAGCTCCTCCACCGAGCCCAGCGCCACCTGCATCAGCCCGTCAGGCCCTTCGCTGAAGCCGTTGAGACGGCCGTTCTCCCGGGTGGCTCTCACCGCCAGCGGATCGTTGTCAGTGGCGGCCAGGGAGGCGGCACCCAGGCGCAGGGCGCCGAAGCCGAGGATGCCGCTGCCGCAGCCGAGATCGGCCACCCGCCGGCCTGTCAGAGCGCCGCCGGTCTGCTGCGCCAGCTGATCGAGGGCCTCCAGGCAGAGCCGGGTGGTGGGGTGGCTGCCGGTGCCGAACGCACTGCCGGGATCGATGCGGATCACCAGGCGGTGGGTCTGGTCGTCGGGCACCTCCAGCCAGGCGGGCAGGATCAGCAGCCGCTCCCCCACCGGATCAGCTTGCCAGTGCTGCTTCCAGCTGAGACTCCAGTCCTCGTCGTCCTGCAGGGCCCAGGCCAGCGGGGGCAGGGGTAGATCGAAGGTGGCCGCCAGTGGGGCCAGGGCCTCAGGTAGCCGGGCGCGTTCGCACTCGGGCCAGTCGATCGCCGGCAGCCAGGCCACGAGCTGGTGCTGGTCGGGGGTGCTGGGGTGATGGCGCACGGCCACCCGGGAGATCCCCAGACTCTGCAGCTTCCACAGCAGCGACTCCTCCAGCTCCGGCGGAGCCGCCATCTCCAGGCGCCACCAGCGGTGGTCGCTCAGCCGTGCGGCCGTCGGGTCGCCGGTCACAGCGTGACCGGGTGCGCCTCCTGGATGCCGTTGATCTTGCCGATCGAGGCGAGCAGGCTTGGCGGAATGGGGTCGTCGAGGCTGAGCACCATCACCGCATCGCCGCGCACGATCCGACGGCCCACCTGCATCGAGGCGATGTTCACGTTGTGCTCGCCGAGCAGGGAGCCGAGGTGGCCGATGATGCCGGGCATGTCCCGGTGGCGGGTGAACAGCATGTGGCGGCTGGGGGCCACGTTCACCGGGAACTCATCGATCGTGGTGATGCGCAGGTCACCATCGGCGAACACCGCCCCGGTGACGGTGTGGCTGCCCTGGGAACCGCGCGAGGTGAGCTGCAGCGAACCACCGGCGAAATCACGGCTGGAGTCGTCTTTCACTTCCAGCACATGCAGGCCACGCCCCTTCGCCTCGAGCGAGGCGTTCACGTAGTTGATGCGGTCGCCGAGGGCGCTGGAGAGCAGCCCCTTGAGCGCGGCCACCACCAGCGGCTGGGAGGGGTGGTTGGCGAATTCGCCCTGCAGCCGCACCTCCAGCTCCTGCACCGAGCCCCCGGCCATCTGACTGAGCAGCAGGCCCAGGGTTTCGGCCAGCTGCAGGTGGGGCTTGAGTCGCTCCATCACCTCCGGGGTCATGCCGGGGATGTTCACGGCGCTGCGGGCCGGCAGGCCCAGCAGCACATCGCGGATCTGCTCGGCCACATCGATCGCCACATTTTCCTGGGCCTCTTCGGTGGAGGCGCCCAGGTGGGGCGTGAGGATCAGGCGATCGCGCACGGCCAGCAGCGGCGAATCGGGCTTCAGCGGCTCGTTCGCGTACACATCCAGCGCCGCCCCGGCGATGGTGCCGGCTTCCAGCGCAGCTGCCAGGGCGGCCTCATCCACGATGCCGCCACGGGCACAGTTCACCAGCCGGGCGGTGGGTTTCATCGAACCCAGCAGTTCGGCGTTGACCAGATTCTCCGTGTCCGGGGTGCGGGGCAGGTGCAGGCTGATGTAATCAGCTTCGGCGAACAGGGGCGCGACCGCCATCAACCGCACCTGGAGCATCTGGGCCCGCTCGGTGGAGATGAACGGGTCGTAGGCGAGCACCTCCATGCCGAGCGCCTTGGCCACCCGGGCCACATGGGAGCCGATCTTGCCGAGGCCCACCACGCCGAGCTTCTTCTTGTAGAGCTCGTTGCCGACGTATTTCTTGCGGTCCCAGCCACCGGCCATGGTGCTGGCGTGCGCCTGGGGCACGTGCCGCGAGAGCGACAGCATCATGGCGAGCGCATGTTCTGCGGCGGCGATCGTGTTGCCTTCGGGCGAGTTCACCACCAGCACCCCCTGCCGGGTGGCGGCGGGCACATCCACGTTGTCGACACCGACACCGGCACGACCGATGATGCGGAGGCGTGGAGCTGCTGCGATCAGCTCGGCGGTCACCTGAGTGCCTGAGCGGATCATCAGAGCGTCGTAGTCGCCGATGATGCTGAGTAACTGGTCGGGCGGTAGGCCGGTGCGCACATCCACCTGGGCCACCTGGGAGAGGATGTCGATGCCCGTCTGATCGATGGGATCGGAAACCAGAACCTTTGTCATGACCCGCGACGTTGGGGAAGGAGCGGTCCGGAACGCGCCAGACACCGCAGGGGGTGAAGTGTAGTGATCCGCCGCCACAGCTCCTGCGCTCAGCAAAGAGAATCGTGCTTTGGGACACCGGGCCTTGGGATTGTGCGTGGTGGTGGTGCTGGCGGATCGCAAGAGCCTGCAACGCCTGAAGGACAAGCTGGATGGGGTCCGTCCGGCGCCAGCCACCCTGCTGACCATCGGTGAGGGGGAAACCTCGATCGACAGCGTGGAACTGCTCAACCCGGGGCTGGCCCGCCAACGCCGTCAGCGGGGGATGGTGCGCTGGCTGATGCCGTTCGGGTTCTTCGCCGGCCTCACCTTCACCTTCATGACCGATCTGCAGACCTTCGCCTTCGCCGGTCCTTACGGCGAGCCGCTGATCGGCGGCCTGCTGGGCATGGGCTCGGGCTGGATGGGAAGCTTCGCCGCCGCCGCCAGCGTCACCTCCGATCCCGACGACCGCATCCGCAGCCTGCGCAACCGCCTCGAGGAGGGCAACTGGCTGCTGCTGGTGGAGAGCGCCCCAGGCCAGGAGATTCCCTGGACCCTGATTCAGGAAACCCGACCCAAGGCGGTGGTGCGCCTGGCGGAGCGTTGAGCGCCGTCACCCTCCCGCGCAGCGAGCTGCTGCAGGGCAGCCACGCCCCCGAACGGCTGGCAGAGCTGATTGATCACGCGGAAGAGGCCCTGCGCACCTGGCAGCCGGTGTGGAGCTCCTTCGTGACGCCACTCCTGCGTGAGGAGGCCGCGGCGCGCCTCGGCAGCCTCAGCGAGCTCACCCTTCACGTCGAAGGGGGGCACCCCGGCGCCGAGCGCTGCCGGCTGCAACTGACGCGCGCTGAGCTGGACGCCCCGCCACCAGGCACCAGCCAGGCGACGGACACCGCCTTGCCGCTGATCGGACTGACGCTGAGTGGCAACTTCCTGTTCGATTCCGCCAGCGCCGGCGATTTCCGCCGCGGGCTGCTGCAGGCGGGAGCGCAGGAGGCGGAGCTGGGGGATCTGTGGCTGCGCGGCGACCGCGGCGCCCAGCTGGTGGTCACCCCGGAACTGGCCGGGCGTTTTGCTGGGGGCACCGCCCTGGTGCGCAGCGTGGAGGTGCAGCTGGAGACCACGCCCCTGGAGCGCCTCCAGCCTCCGGCCCGGCCCCAGCCCCGTCGCTTTTCCACCGTGGAGGCTTCGCTGCGGCTCGATGCGGTGGGCTCGGCCGGTTTCGGCATCCCGCGCAGCCGCATGGCCGAGCAGATCCGCAACGGGGCGGTCCGCGTCAACTGGGACGACGTGCGCAGCCCCAGCAGGGAGCTCAGGGCCGGCGATCGGGTGCGGCTGGAGAACCGGGGAGAGCTCACCGTGCTGGAGGTGGAGCTCACCAAGCGCGACCGCTGGCGGCTGGCCCTGCTGCGCAGCTGATGCGCCTGGCTGCGGTGAGGGGGGAGAGGCCGGCTGCTAAGTTTCGGCTCCGGGTGTCGTCTTCATGACTCCCGACCCGGGCGATTAGCTCAGAGGTAGAGCACTACCTTGACACGGTAGGAGTCACTGGTTCGATTCCAGTATCGCCCACTCCTTTACGTTCTCCCGTTGACCCAACCGCTGCCGCTGCGGGAAGTTTCACCGCCCTTCGGTGCCTTCACCGTGGTGATCGGGCTGGGTCGATCCGGCGCCGGGGCGGCACGCCTGCTGCAGGCACTTGGCAGCCAGGTGCTGGTGCTGGAAAGCTCCCGCACGCCGGCGCAGCATCTCCTTGCCAACGATCTGCAGGCCGGCGGCATTGAGGTGCAGCTCGACAGCCCCCTCTCGATCGAGCTGTTCGAGGCCCTTGAGCGCCTGCCGGCCACGGTGGTGGTCAGTCCGGGCGTCCGCTGGGACCACCCCACCCTGGTGGAGCTACGTAACCGGGGCGTGCGGCTCTGCGGCGAACCGTCGGTGGCCTGGGCCGCCAGTCGCGGCATTCCCTGGATCGGGATCACCGGCACCAACGGCAAGACCACCGTCACCCATCTGGTCAGCCATCTGCTTCAGGCCGCCGGCCTCGATGCGCCGATGGCCGGCAACATGGGCACCTCAGCGGCCGAGCTGCTGCTCGAGCGCCACCTGCGGGGCGAGGCCAACCCTGACTGGGTGGTGATGGAGCTGAGCAGCTACCAGATCGAGGCCTCCCCCGAGCTGGCCCCCGCCTTCGGCCTGTGGACCACCCTCACCCCGGACCACCTGGAGCGGCACGGCACGCTCGGCAACTACCGCGCGATCAAGCGGCGGCTGCTGGAGAACGCCACGGTGCGGCTGCTCAACGCCGATGACGCCGATCTCAGGGCCCAGGCCCCCAGCTGGGACCGGGCCGACTGGGTATCGGCCGGCCCCCGCGCCGATCTTCCCGCCGGGATCGATCCGCTGATCTGGATCGAAAACGGCAGGCTCTTCAGCCGCGAAGGCGAGCTGTTCGACGCCGCCAGCCTGGCCCTGCCAGGGCAGCACAACCGACAGAACCTGGTGCTGGCCGCCGCCGTGGGGCTCAAGCTCGGCCTGAATGCTGCCGTGATGGCCGCTGCCTTTCGCAGCTTCCCCGGGGTTCCGCACCGCCTTGAGCGGATCTGCGACCGCGCCGGGATCACCTGGTACAACGACAGCAAAGCCACCAATTACGACGCCGCCGAGGTGGCACTCAAGGCCCTGCCGGGGCCGATGGTGGTGCTGGCGGGCGGGCAGGCGAAACAGGGCGATGCCTCCGCCTGGCTCGCGGCGCTGCAACGGCAGGCGGCGGCGGTAGTGGTTTACGGCGCCGCCCGCGACCACTTCGCCGGTCTGCTGCGCAACAGCGGCTTCAGCGGCGAGGTGCGCAATGTTGAAGATCTCGGAGCCGCGGTGCAGGAGGCCAACGCCCTGGCCACGGCCTCCGAATCACCGACCGTGCTGTTATCGCCGGCCTGCGCCAGCTTCGACCAATACAGCAGTTTTGAAGCCCGTGGCGACCACTTCCGCGTGCTTGTCTCCGCGCTGAATGCCACACCTGCCGCCATAGAGTGAGCTCCTGTTCAGCTGAGCAAGGAGCCGGCGCTGCGATGGCCTTCTGGCTGATGAAGAGCGAGCCGGACGTCTACGGAATCGAGCATCTCGCCAGCGAGGGCACCACCCTCTGGGATGGGATTCGCAATTACCAGGCGCGCAATTACATGCGCAGCATGCAGGTGGGCGATCAGGCCTTCTTCTATCACTCGAATACCAAGCCCCCCGGGATCATCGGCCTGATGGAGGTGGTCGCCACCGGGCTCACCGATCCCACCCAGTTCGATCCAACGTCCTCCTATTTCGACCCTGCCTCGAAGCCGGAGGCGCCGCGTTGGGATTGTGTACGGCTGGCTTATCGCCGCACCTTCGATCAGCTGCTGAGCCTGGATGCCCTGCGGGAATCGTTCACGCCCGAAGAGCTGATGGTGGTGCGGCGCGGCAACCGGCTTTCGATCCTGCCCGTTGCCGATGCCATTGCAGCGCGCCTGATGGCGTTGCTGCTGCAGGCCCCATGACAATCGCCGGCGGGTCCATGGCCCCGCTGGCGATCGGTTCCTGCCTACGGCGGGGCTGGCGCGCCTTTGGGCAGGCGCCGTTGCGGTTCATGGGTTTCACCTTGCTGGGCGGGGTGCTCAACCTGATCGGCCAGCTGGCGCAGAACCGTGGCAGTGATGGGCTCCAGCAGGGCGGGCCGGCGGGTTATCTGTTCCTGGCTTTGGCCGGGCTGGCCGCTGGGGGGGCCAGCAACATCTGGCTGAACGTGGGGCTTCTCCGCGGCAACCGGATCGCCCTGGCGGCAGGGCAACCAAGCTTCGCCGAGCTGGCTCGCTGGGAAGGTGCGGCCGTGCTACGCCTCCTGGGCATGGCGATGCTGATGCTGCTGGTCAACGCGCTGGTGCTGATCACCTGCGGGCTGGTGGCAGGGGTAATGAGTCTGCTCACTCCAGTCCTGGGCATGCTGGCGCTGGTGCTGGGGGGCGCCGCCCTGCTGATCCTCAATGCCAGCCAGGTGTTTCAGCTGCCATTGTTGGTGGTGGAAGGGCTGGGGCCGGTGCGGGCCTTTCAGCGCGGCTGGTCGAGGAAGACACGCCGCTGGGCGCCGCTGTATTTGCTGACGCTGGCCCTCCATGGCCTCCAGGTGGTGATGGTGCTGCTGGTGCCCACCCCCTTCGCCGCTCTGGCGGTGCTGCTGGCGGTGGGGCTGCTGATCGGTTGGCCGGTGATGGTCGGCACCCTCATGGCCGGCTACAGCGACCTGTTCGGCCAAGGCTTCGTGCAGGGCGGGATCACCCGGACGCTCAGCGAGCGCTGAAGCAGCCGTCCTCTGAGGCGTTCCAGTTGAACATGTTGCCGACGTAGCAACGGGTCACGGCGCGGCTGTTGACCCCGTTCTGCACCAGGAAGCCCGCCAGAGCGGCCTGGAAAAGGCGGTACTGGTCCCAGTTGGGATGAGCATCGATGAAGGTGCGCATCGAGCCCAGCAAGGCCTCCGGCACCTCTGCCCTGATGCTCACCACCCCGGCGGCACCATCGCTGCCCTCGGCAGCGTCAGGCGGACGGACGCGGGACGGGCAACGCGGGTAGCTGTCGACAACGGAGGCAGGATCCATCGAGGCGCGGCAGGAGGGTGGTCGTCACCCAGTTCCCCACAAGCTTCCGATGGCGTCAAATCGAGGGCAGAGGGGCTGACATTGCCCATCCCAGCGTGAGATTGCGGGCCCAGCTGCGCTCCGGGGTGGTAACGAGCGCGTTAAGGGTTGCCCTTGAAGCGATCGACGCCGCGTGTCAAGGGGAGAACCTGCGGCGGGGCGGTTCTCCACAGGTGACTGCCAGGGCAGCCGGTCCGGGCAGTCCGGCCTGTGGAAAAGCTGGGCAAAACCCGCCGCGATCCGGGGGCTGGGCTGGGAACAGGTTGCTGATCAGCAGTGCTGATCAGCCGCCCAATCCCTCCGTGGTCTCACACCCTGCCGGCTCCAGCACCAGGGGTGCCAAGGCCTGCGCCAGAGCGGCGCTGGCGGCAGGCGTCCAGCTCCCTTCCAGGCCCCGCTGCCCATCGCTGGGCGCCAGCACGAAGCGCAGCGCCCAACAGCGGCGATCGCCACAGAGGCCGAGCCACCAAGGGCCACGCTCCAGCTCCAGCTCCAGGCTCTCTTCTGCCATCAGCTGGCCGGCAATGGCGGTGTGTTGCTCGATCAGCTCGAGCAGGCCCCGGCGCAGTTCGGCCGCTTCGGCCAGGCTCAGCTCCGCCGCCCAGCCATCACCGCCGATCAACACGCCAAATGGATGGCGGCCAGCCTCAAGAGCCAGCCGCCATCCCTCCCCCTCAGTGGCAAATCCTGCCGGGTGCATCAGGTTGCAGGGGCCGCAATTGAGAGCACTGAACCAGCCGGTTCTGCCATCTCAGGTGCAACGACCCCAGCCGGCACTCCTGAGCCGGAAACAACGGCACCGCCAGCTCCGGATCGATCAGCCGGGCAGCAGATCGGGCTGATCCTGCTCATCGGAGAGCTCCACGATGGCCCGCTGGACTGGCTTGATCATCGAATCCTCCAGGAGCCCGTCGAAATCATCGAAACGGCGCTGCTTGGCCCGAAAGGCGATCTTCACCGTGGTGAGGTAGCGGTTGCTCGAGTGACGGATCAGGCTTTCGGCACGCTGGGCCAGTTCCTTCGGGTTCACCGTGGCGCCGGAATACATAGGTCATGTTGGTTTCCATGACCTTAGGCCAGCTCGGGCGGAAGGGTCAGCCGCCAAGCGGATGCCGGCGGCCATCCGCCAAGCTGCGCGGAGCCCTTCGCCCGCTCACGATGGCGACACCTGGCACCCTGGCGATTGACCTGGGCAGCACCACCACGGTGGTGGCCTTCCAGTCCGCCGAGGGCGGCGCGCCCCAGCTCGTGGAGATCCCCCCCTACAGCTGCGCTGACCCCTGCGTGGTCCCCAGCCTGCTGTGGCTTGCCAGCGCCACAGCGGAGCAGCCGTTGATCGGGCGCCAGGTGATCGAGGCCGGCCTCGCCGGCAGTGAAGGCCCTGAGCTCTGCCGCGATTTCAAGCGCGGCATCGGCGGCTGCGCCGATGCCGGCCGGGAAGAAGGAGCCGGTGGCGCCGCCGCTGCGTCTCTGCTGTCCCCGGAGCAGGCCGGAGCGATGCTGCTGCGCCAGCTCTGGCGCCACCTGCCAGCGCAGCTGGCCCCTACCCGTCTGGTGCTCACCGCGCCGATCGACGGCTACCGCGGCTATCGGGAATGGCTGCACGCCGTCAGCCAGGACCTGGCTGTTGAGGAGGTGGCCCTGGTGGATGAGCCCACCGCTGCGGCCATCGGCGCCGGACTGCCCCCCGGCAGCCGCGTGCTGGTGGTGGATCTTGGTGGCGGCACGATCGATCTTTCGCTGGTGGCGCTCGAAGGCGGCGAGGGGCGCGCCGCGCCGGTGGCCCAGCTGCTGCGCTTCGCCGGCCGCGACCTCAGAAACAGCAGCCAGAAACTGCGCTGCGCCAGGGTCGTGGGCAAGGCGGGCGTGGCCCTCGGCGGCCGGGACATCGACCGCTGGATCGCCGCGGCGCTCTGGGCGCAGGTCAACGGCCAGGGCCCGCCACCTGGCACCTTGCTGGAAGCTGCGGAATCCCTCAAGTGCCGGCTGAGCGAGAGCGCCGAGGCGTCGGTGCTGACGATGCTGCCGGGGGGCACCAGCCGCCTGCTGCAGCTGAGCCGCCAGGAACTGGAAACCACTCTTCTGGAGCAGGGATTTCTCTCTCTGCTGGAGGAGCTGCTGGAGCGGGTGCTCGCCGCCGCCAGGGCCGAGGGGCTGGACTTTGCGGACGTGGAGGCCATCCTGCCGGTGGGGGGCAGCAGCCGGATTCCGCTCGTGCGCCGCTGGCTGCAGGAGCGTTGCCCCGGTGTGCCCCTGCGCGACGAACGGCCGATCGAGGCGGTGGCCCTGGGGGCGCTGGCGCTCACCCCGGGCGTGCGGATCAAGGACGTGCTCGCCCGGGGCGTGTCCCTGCGCTGCTGGGACCAGCGCAGCGGCAGCCATCGCTGGCATCCGCTGTTTGTCGAAGGGCAGAACTGGCCCACCACCCAGCCGCTGGAGCTGCTGCTCGCCTGCAGCGACGACGGCCAGGAGCAGATCGACCTGGTGCTGGGGGAGCCCCGCGACGACGAACGCTCCGAGGTGGTGTTTCGCGATGGACTGCCCCAGCTGCGGCGGCGGCCCGCAGGGGAGGCGGAGGTGCAGCCCTGGGGGCAGCAACCCGCGCCGATCGGTCTCGATACTCCCGGAAAACTTGGCAGCGATTGCCTGCGGCTCCACTTTCAGATCGATGGGCAGGGCCAGCTGGTGCTGGAAAGCGAAGACCTGAGCACGTCGCGGCGCTCACCCCCTCAGCCGCTTGGCCCCGTGCGTTGAGACCGCTCGCTTCCACTGAGACGAAGCGCTCTGCTGGCCCCACCCGCGGTGATCAATCAGCCCACGCGTAGGCAGTGGACGACAGCGCGGCTGACCCCGCCAGGCTGAAAGCCGCGGGTCCTGTTCATAGAAAGGGAGGATTGCCTGTTCCTTGCCTTGGCCATCCGCCGCCACAGGCTTCCGCGTTTCTGGTTGGCGCTCACTCTCGGCCTGGTGGCCGCTGTGATCGGTGCGGCACGCTGGTGGGAAGGCCAACTGCCTGGCCGGCTCGAGCGGGCGGCCAGCGAGGGGCGCTACGAGGCCTGCCTCGCCTACAGCGACCAGCTGGCTTCACTCCGCTGGATGACAGGGCGCGCACCGCGCGAACAAGGCCGCTGCCGCCGTGCGCGCGCCGAGCGGCTCTGGCAGGGGCAGCGCTGGCAGGAGGCACTTCAGCTGCAACTGCTGCTGGCCAATTCCGAAGCAGGCATCCACTCTGACCGCGACCGGTTGCGCTCCTGGCAGGAAGAGCTGCGCACCAAGGCGATGGCCCGTTTCGAGGCCGGAGATCTGGAGGGGGCGATGGTGTTCCTCAAACCGATGGGCGAAGACCGCCACCCCGCGGGTGACGCGCTCGGTGACAACCTCAGGGAGTTCTGGAGCCGTAACCGCTTTCAGCAGGAGAGGGCCACCCAGTTGGTGGAGCAGAAACGCTGGTGGGAAGCGCTTGAAGCCCTCAACCGGATCGATCATCCCTGGTGGAAATCGCAGTCAGCCGTGCTGCGCAGGCAGGTGGAAACCGCCATCTCCGGTCTGAAAACCCAGGAGCAGGAGCATCACAGCCATGGCGCTACGGCAGCCAACTCCGTGCCCGTGGCCGAGCTGGATGCGGCCATCAAGGGTCTGCTCGCCCAGGGGGTCGACGACTGGTCGGCCTTCACCCGTGCCTGCCGGCAACTCGGCGGGAAGGTGGTGGAGAGCGGCCCCGAAACCACCTGTCAACGCTGAAGGGCTGCCGTGACAGGATTGCCGCCGTCCGCCACCGCATCCTTCATGAAGCCGGGAGAACAGGTCAGGGTCTGCCAGAGCGTCGTGGTGTACACCCATCCAGAGCACCGCGGTCAGCCCTTCGACCTCCAGGGACTGGAGGGTGAGGTGTTCCAGGTGCTTGACGACTGGAAAGGTCGTCCGATCAGCCCGACCCTGCCGGTGGTGGTGGCGTTCGGTCGCTATCGCGCCCATTTCCGCCCGGACGAGCTCGAGCCGGTGGCCTGAAGAGACTTGCCTCAGGGCTTGAGCAGCACCACACCATCGCGCCCATCCACGGCCGCCAGCCAGAGCTGAATCGACTCCTGGCGGCTGGTGGGCACCACCCGACCACAGAAATCAGGCTGGATCGGCAGCTCCCGGTGCCCCCGGTCCACCATCACCAGCAAACGCACCACCGCCGGCCGGCCCCAGGCGTGCAACGCCTCCAGAGCGGCTCGCACCGTCCGTCCGGTGAAGATCACGTCGTCCACCAGCACCACATGGCGGCCTTCGAGCGCTGCAGGCAGCTGGGTGGCCTGCACCATGCGGGTGCCCACCCGGGCCAGGTCGTCGCGGTGGAAGGTGGGATCAAGGCTGCCCTGATCCACTGGATGACCGCAGCTGGCTTCGAGCTGGGCGGCCAGCACCCGAGCTAACTCGACGCCGCGGGTGGGGATGCCGAGCAGCAACAGCTGGCGGCTGTCCGGCGCACTCTCCAGCACCTGGGAGGCAAGGCGATGAACCGTGCGGGTCAGATCCTGGGCGGAGAGAATCTCCACGCAATGGTCACCGATTGACGACACCATGTGGGGATCCCGGAGGTGAAATGGTAAGGGAGTCTCCTTGCGCTTATGCCCATTAGCTGACGCTTACCGGCCTGCTTTCTGTGACGAAGAGATCACACTGTAATTTTGAGGGCGATCAGCCTGTATCAGGGCTTTGCGGAAGAATCGGTGACCGACATTCCTTCCACGAGCTCCAGCTCTCGCCCGAGCGGCTCTCTCCCCCCTCCCCCCTCCGGCCCCGTGGATCACCGCTACGTGCCACCGGTGGTACTGGCCATTCTCGATGGCTGGGGATACCGCGAAGCCAGCGATAACAATGCGATCCGCGCGGCCAGCACCCCGGTGATGGATGCGCTGTGGGAGGCCTACCCCCACACGCTGATCCAGGCGAGCGGCGGCGACGTGGGCCTGCCCGACGGCCAGATGGGCAACTCGGAAGTGGGCCACCTCACCATCGGCTCCGGGCGGATCATCCGGCAGGAGTTGGTGCGGATCGGCAAAGCGGTGAAGGACGGCAGCCTTGCCGCCAATCCCGCCCTCAATGCCCTGGCCGACACCCTGCTGGTGAATGGCGGCGCACTCCACCTGATCGGCCTCTGCTCCGACGGCGGCGTGCACAGCCACATCGATCACCTGGGCGGCCTGCTGCAGTGGGCCGCAGGCCGCGGCCTCAGCGACGTCTGCATCCATGTGGTCACCGACGGGCGCGACACCCCGCCCCAGAGCGCGATCGCCTTCCTCGACCGCATCGATGCCCAGATCACAGCCGCCGGCGTGGGGCGGATCAGCACGATCTGCGGCCGCTACTGGAGCATGGACCGCGACAACCGCTGGGACCGCACCGAGAAGGCCTACCGATTGCTCACCGAGGCCAGACCGGCCGACGGCCCGCTCACGGCCCAGCAGGTGGTCCTGGCGGCCTACGAGAACGGCATCAACGATGAGTTCCTTGAGCCCTACCGCCTCAGCTCCGGCCACCTGAGCCCCGGCGATGGCCTGATCTGTTTCAACTTCCGCCCCGACCGGGTGCGTCAGTTGGTGCGCGCCCTTGTGCTCGAAGACTTCAGCGGTTTCTCCAGGGAGCGCATCGAGCCTCTGCACCTGGTCACTTTCACCCAGTACGAGCAAGCCCTCGACGTGGCGGTGGCCTTCCCCCCCGAGTCACTCGATGGTCTGCTCGGCCAGGTGGTCTCCGAACACGGGCTGCGCCAGTTGCGCACCGCCGAAACGGAGAAGTATCCGCACGTCACCTATTTCCTCAACGGCGGCATCGAGCAGCCCTTCAACGGCGAAGACCGCCACCTGGTGCCCTCCCCGCGGGTGGCCACCTACGACCAGGCTCCCGAGATGTCCGCCGCTGCCCTCACCGACAGCTGCATCGCCTCGATCAACAAAGGCATCTACTCCCTGGTGGTGATCAACTACGCCAATCCCGACATGGTGGGCCATACGGGGCAGATGGAGGCCACAGCCGCCGCCATCGCCACCGTGGATCACTGCGTGGGCCGACTGATGGAAGCTACCAATCGGCAGGGGGGCACCCTGCTGATCACCGCCGATCACGGCAATGCCGAAGTGATGAAAGGGGAGGACGGGCGGCCCTGGACGGCCCACACCACCAACCCGGTTCCGGTGATCCTGGTGGAAGGGGAACGGCGCAAGCTGGCTGGCCACGGCACGGATGTGCGCCTGAGGGAAGGGGGCGGCCTGGCGGACATCGCCCCCACCCTGCTGGAGATCCTTGAGCTGCCTGTGCCCGCCAACATGACGGGGACCTCCCTGATCGAGCCATCGCCACTGCTGCCCACTCCTGAGCCCTTGCGGCCACGGGCGCTGCAGGTCTGAGCCCGGCGGGCCGTCAGGTCAGCCTGCCCGCACTCTGAAGGGCCGATCGGCCTGGCGTTCGGGCCTGGTGTTTGGGTAGGGTCTGAAGATGATCACCACGGTTCTTTCCTGGATCTGGGCCGCTCTCGGCGTGCTCCTGATCGCCAGCGTGTTGCTGCACAGCCCCAAGGGCGATGGCATGGGAGGCCTGGCCAGCAGTGGCGGGTCGATGTTCAGCAGCGCCCGCAGCGCCGAAGCCACACTCAACCGCGTCACCTGGACCCTGCTTGCCCTGTTTCTCGGCCTCGCCGTGGTGCTGAGCGCCGGCTGGCTGCGCTGACCCTGCCGTGACACCAATCAAACGCCGTGGCTTGCTGGCCTCGCTGGCCCTCCTGCTCTCTCCTCTGTTGGGAGGCCGAAAAGCTGAGGCTGCGAGCAAGGCTGGCGATCCTGCCTGGCAACTCAGTGAGGCTGCCTGGAAGGAGCGCCTGAGTCCTGCCGCCTTTGCAGTGCTGCGCCGTGAGGGCACGGAGCGGCCGTTCTCCAGCCCGCTCAACAACGAAAAGCGAGCCGGCACCTACGTGTGTGCTGGCTGCCGTTTGCCGCTGTTCTCCTCCACCACGAAATTCGACAGTGGCACCGGCTGGCCCAGCTTCTGGCAGCCCCTGCCGAATGCGTTGGTCACCCAGCTGGATTTCAAATTGATCGTGCCCCGCACGGAATACCACTGCCGCCGCTGCGGCGGGCATCAGGGCCATGTGTTCAACGATGGACCCAGGCCCACCGGCAAGCGTTACTGCAACAACGGCGTCGCGCTTGCCTTCGTGCCCGGCAAGTAGGAACTTGCTGCGGCAGGGACGTTGAGCCCTTGCGCCGTTGTGGCATACCTCTGCGCATGCATCTTGGCGCCTCCCCGCCGGCCACATGGACAAAGGACGAAAAAAGAGCAGGCTTTTGGCCTGCTCCGGTGATGCGCTGATCGGTCGCAACTGATCTGCTGCTGGTTGGCAGCTGATCGCTCGAAGTTGGCGGTTCGAAGCTGCTGGCTTGAAGCAGTGACGGTTGATCGGAGCTGGATCCGCAGGGTGACCCTGCGAATCCAGGGGCAGACGATCAGTAGTCGAAGTCGCCGCCCATGCCGCCACCGCCGCCGGCGGGAGCAGCTTCCTTCTTCTCGGGCAGGTCGGCCACGATGCACTCGGTGGTGAGCACCATGCCGGCGATCGAGGCGGCGTTCTGCAGGCCGGAGCGGGTCACCTTGGCGGGATCAACGATGCCGGCAGCCAGCATGTCGACGTATTCACCGGTGGCGGCGTTGTAGCCCTCGTTGAACGGCATGCCCTTGACATGCTCAGCGACGACGGCGCCATTGACACCGGCGTTCTGGGCGATCCGCATCAGCGGAGCGGTGAGGGCGGAGGCCACGATGGTGGCACCGATCAGCTCTTCGCCGGTGAGGTTGGCAGCCGCCCACTCCTCGAGAGCAGGGGCCAGGTGGGCCAGGGTGGTGCCGCCACCAGGAACGATGCCTTCCTCAACAGCCGCCTTGGTGGCGTTGATGGCGTCTTCCAGGCGCAGCTTCTTGTCCTTCATCTCGGTTTCGGTGGCTGCACCCACCTTGACCACGGCCACACCGCCGCTCAGCTTGGCCAGACGCTCCTGCAGCTTCTCCTTGTCGTAGGAGGAGTCGGTTTCGTCGATCTGCTTGCGGATCTGCTCCACACGGGCCTTGACGGGCACTTCGTTGCCTTCGGCGACGATGGTGGTGGTGTCCTTGTTGATGGTGATGCGGCGGGCGGTGCCCAGCATCTCCAGCTTGGTGTTCTCCAGCTTGAGGCCGGCGTCTTCGGTGATCAGCTGACCGTTGGTGAGAACGGCGATGTCCTCAAGCATGGCCTTGCGGCGGTCGCCGAAACCAGGGGCCTTGACGGCGGCCACGTTGAGCACGCCGCGCAGGCGGTTCACCACCAGGGTGGCGAGGGCTTCCTTCTCGATGTCCTCGGCGATGATCAGCAGGGGCTTGCCGGTGCGGGCGATCTGCTCAAGCACGGGCACCAGGTCTTGCACCAGGCCGATCTTCTTGTCGGTGAGCAGGATGTAGGGCTCGTCGAGCACCGCTTCCATCCGCTCGGTGTCGGTGGCGAAGTAAGGGGAGATGTAGCCCTTGTCGAAGCGCATGCCCTCGGTGACCTCCAGTTCGGTGGTCATCGACTTCCCTTCTTCCAGGGAGATCACGCCTTCTTTGCCGACCTTGTCCATAGCGTCGGCGATCATGCGGCCCACCTCTTCGTCGTTGCCGGCGGAGATGGTGCCCACCTGGGCGATGGCGTTGCTGTCGGCGATCGGCTTGGCGTGCTCCTCAATCTTCTTGACGAGGAAATCGGCAGCCTTGTCGATGCCCTTCTTGAGGGTGATGGCGTTGGCGCCCGCAGCCACGTTGCGGAGACCCGCCTTGACCATGGCGTGGGCCAGGACGGTGGCCGTGGTGGTGCCGTCGCCGGCGGCGTCGTTGGTTTTGGAGGCGGCCTGACGGATCAGGGCCACACCGGTGTTCTCGATGTGGTCTTCCAGTTCGATCTCTTTGGCGATGGTGACGCCGTCATTGATGATCTGGGGAGCGCCGAATTTCTTTTCCAGCACCACGTTGCGGCCCTTTGGGCCGAGGGTGACGGCAACTGCCTCAGCGAGGATGTCGATGCCTTTTTCGAGGGCCCGGCGGGCGTTCTCGTTGTAGATGATGCGCTTGGCCATGGAAGGGATGCTCCTTGAAGTAGTTGGTAAAGGGTTGACCGTCCCACGAGTCGTCGGGGGTCAGGACGTGATCAGTGAGGGCAGTTAAGGCTCACAGGAACCTCAGGTGCCGGAGCGATCAGTCGACGATGGCGAGAATGTCTTTTTCGGAGAGCAGCACGAACTCATCGGTGCCGAGCTTGATGTCAGTACCGGCGTACTTGCTGTAGAGCACCTTGTCGCCCACGCTCACTTCAGGAGCTTGGCGGGAGCCGTCCTCATTGCGCTTGCCGGGGCCCACTTGGACCACTTTGCCCACCTGGGGCTTCTCCTGTGCAGTGTCGGGGAGCAGGATGCCGCCCGCGGTTCTTTCCTCCGATTCGGACACCTTGATGAAAATGCGATCTCCAAGGGGTTTGACAGTGGAGACGCTGAGGGAGACAGCAGCCATGGATCGTTTCAAATGCGGTGGTGCGGCGCCGTGGGCGCCACAGGGGAGAGCGAATTAGCACTCGCCCTGCCTGAGTGCCAACCTATGGCGGTGGAAGGGTGCAGTGCAATCGGTACGGTGTGCGGTTGACCGAACCCAGCACGCGGCACGGGCCTCAGGCTCTGAAGACCAGGCCATTCGCGGTGGTATGGTGGCGCGGCTTCAGGCGGGCGCGCGTCCCGCTGCGCGATCTTCCTTCCTTTCCTATGGCTGCTGCTGCTCCCGTCAACACCGGCTCCAAGGGTGTTGTCCGTCAGGTGATCGGCCCCGTTCTCGACATTGAATTTCCGGCCGGCAAGCTGCCCCGCATCTTCAATGCCATCCGCGTTGAAGGCCGCAACTCCTCGGGTCAGGACATCGCCCTCACTGCGGAAGTCCAGCAGCTGCTCGGCGACCACCGGGTGCGTGCCGTTGCGATGAGCGGCACCGACGGCGTCGTGCGTGGCATGTCCGCCCTCGATACGGGCGCCCCGATCAGCGTCCCCGTGGGTGAGGCCACTCTTGGCCGCATCTTCAACGTGCTCGGCGAGCCGGTTGATGAGCGTGGTCCGGTCACCTCCACCCTCACATCTCCCATCCACAGGGATGCGCCGAAGCTGATCGAGCTCGAAACCAAGCCCAAGGTGTTTGAAACCGGCATCAAGGTGATCGACCTCCTGGCTCCTTACCGCCAGGGTGGCAAGGTCGGCCTGTTCGGTGGCGCCGGCGTGGGCAAAACCGTGCTGATCCAGGAGCTCATCAACAACATTGCCAAGGAGCACGGCGGTGTTTCCGTGTTCGGTGGCGTTGGCGAGCGCACCCGTGAGGGCAACGACCTCTACGAAGAGTTCAAGGAATCTGGAGTGATCAACTCCGAAGACCTCCCGAAATCCAAGGTGGCGCTCTGCTTCGGTCAGATGAACGAGCCCCCCGGCGCCCGCATGCGCGTGGGTCTGTCGGCACTCACCATGGCCGAGCATTTCCGTGATGTGAACAAGCAGGATGTGCTGCTGTTCATCGACAACATCTTCCGCTTCGTCCAAGCCGGCTCCGAAGTGAGCGCCCTGCTCGGCCGCATGCCCTCCGCTGTGGGCTACCAGCCCACCCTCGGCACCGACGTCGGTGAGCTTCAGGAACGCATCACCTCCACGCTCGAAGGTTCAATCACCTCGATCCAGGCTGTGTACGTGCCGGCCGACGACCTCACCGACCCCGCTCCCGCCACCACCTTTGCCCACCTCGATGCCACCACGGTGCTGAGCCGCGGCCTGGCTTCGAAGGGCATCTACCCGGCCGTCGACCCGCTCGACTCCACCAGCACCATGCTCCAGCCGGCCGTTGTGGGCGACGAGCACTACCGCACCGCCCGTTCCGTGCAATCCACCCTGCAGCGCTACAAAGAGCTTCAGGACATCATCGCCATCCTCGGCCTCGACGAACTCTCCGAAGACGACCGTCGCACCGTCGACCGCGCGCGCAAGATCGAGAAGTTCCTGTCTCAGCCCTTCTTTGTGGCTGAAATCTTCACTGGCCAGTCCGGCGAATACGTGAAGCTCGAAGACACCATCAGCGGCTTCAATATGATCCTCGCTGGTGAGCTGGATGATCTTCCCGAGGCTGCTTTCTACCTCGTGGGCAACATCGATCAGGTGAAGGCCAAGGCCGCCAAGATCCTCGCTGACGCCAAGTCCTGATTCGCGACGGACTGCCTCTGATCTCCCTGTCACCTTCTCGCCATGACTCTCAATCTCCGTGTTCTGGCACCTGACCAGAGCGTTTTCGACGGCAGCGCGGATGAGGTGATCCTGCCCAGCACCACTGGGCAGCTGGGGATCCTCCCCGGACACGTCTCCTTGCTTACTGCTCTCGATGTGGGCGTGATGCGCCTGCGCAGCGGCAAAGACTGGACCTCCATTGCCTTGATGGGTGGTTTTGCCGAAGTCGAAGCCGACGAAGTCACTGTGCTCGTGAACACCGCAGAGCTCGGAGACAAAATCGATGCCGCCGCCGCCGAGCAGCAGGTGGAAGAAGCCCAGCTGCGTGCAGCCAGCTTCGAAGGCCAGCCGCCCAGCACGGAAAAGGTGAAAGCCGTCCAGAACCTGGCTCGGGCCCGGGCCAGGCTTCAGGCCACCCGCAAGGCCTGATCCATCAACGGCGCTGTCCTTTGCTGGCGGCCCCAATCCTTTTGGCCGCAATGCCATCAACAGCCTTGGATCGGCTCCACAAGCCCGGTCCAAGATTTTTTTTGTATGCCCTGGATGTTTGCCAGCTGGCCCTTGAACTCTGCCAGCTGGCCCTGGTTCTTGGCCAAGAGGCCTTGGATCTCCGCCAGCAGGCCCTGCAACGCTCAACGCCGGCTCACTAGCGCTGAATTCGGGCACTTCAACTTCCCACGAACGTCATCATCAACGTGGCGAAGTCAGAGTGGAGAATCGCTGTCAATCGATCCATACCATCCGGCGATCAAGCCTGGTGAACTTGATCATGAATGCAATCTGATGGTGGCTGGAACTTGGCTACCAATGACAATCGATGAAGGATGCAGCTCGACCGCGGATGCAACCCGGTAGCGGATACAACTCGACTGTGGCTGGAACTTGACCGTCGACCCAGCTTGTTGACGAATTCGAGTTGGCCGAGGGCGAGTGCGGAGGTCGAACGCTTGATCGACAAAGAAAAGGCCCCTGCTTGGGGCCTTTAACGTGCTAGACGTTCTGGCGAGTGTCGGTGAGCGATGTGCTGGAGAGCGGCACCCATCGACCGTTCGCTTCAGCAGGTGTTGAGCCGTTCCTGAACCTGGCCAGTGAAGCCAAGCCAAGCCAAACGACGCTTGAAAGGAAGTGGACTGCGCTGTAGGCCGTAAGCCAATGCAGCCCGCCGCTGACAATCAAGCGGTTCCGCAGAAGGTGACGTCGGGGAACTTGAGCTTGGCTTCGTCGAGCGACTTGCCTTTGCCTTCCTCTTGCCAGTAGTTGATCACCTCGGTGGCCTTGTTGAGGATCTCCACCCGCTCATTGTCGGTGATCCAGGATTTGGCTTCCAGTTCACCTTTGAGGGTTTCCCAGGCATCTTCCCGCGGCCAGAAGAAGTAGGAGGTGAGGGGGCTGGGGCCACCGCCCACGATCTGATCAACGGCCAAAGCGACGTTGTCGGGCAGCCAGAGGATCTTGAGCAGGAAGCGGCCTTCATCCGCTTTCGGCGTGTGGCCGGAAGGAACGCCATCTTCGTCGAGGGTGGCCGTGGCCAGTGCGGCGCTGGCGCCACGCAGCACGGGACGCCCTTCGCGGGCGCCACTCGGATCCGCGGCGGCGGGAAGGATCTCAGGCATGGCGGACACGGCGGGCATCGCAGAAACCGCCGCGTCAGGGCTATCGCTGGCCGTCATAGGTTCGGCGCTCAAGGACAACAATCAAACGAGTAACCTACCAGCCCCGGCCTCCCTGCCCTGAAGCCCCGCGCTGTTCTGCTGTTCGACATCGACGGGGTCATTCGCGACGTGAGCGGCAGCTACCGCCGCGCCCTGGCTGAAACCGTTCACCACTACAGCGGTTGGAGGCCCGGACAGACCGAGGTGGATGCACTAAAGAGCGAAGGTCTTTGGAACAACGACTGGGAGGCATCGCTGGAGCTGCTGCGGCGCCACGGGCATGACCCGCTACCCAGCTTTGGTGCCCTGGTGGAGGTGTTCAGCCAGCTCTATTTCGGGGGAGACCCAGACGGCCCGCCAGAAGCGTGGCAGGGCTTCATCCGGGAAGAAACGCTTTTGGTACAGCCGCCTTTCTTCGAGCAGTTGAGCCAGCACGGCTTCGCCTGGGGGTTCGTGAGCGGCGCTGAACCGGCTTCCGCGCGCTTCGTGCTGCATCAGCGGCTCGGATTGCCGCAGCCTCCCCTGATCGCCATGGGCGACGCTCCGGACAAGCCCGATCCCACCGGCCTGCTCACGCTTGCCGCCCGCCTGGCCACCACCGACCTGGGCCATGAAGCCCCCTTGGTGGCCTATGTGGGCGACACCGTGGCGGATGTGGAAACGGTGCAGCGTGCTCGGGCGTGCCATCCCGATCAGGCCTTCGTCAGCCTGGCGGTGGCTCCGCCTCACCTGCAGGACGCGGGAGCCGTTGCGCAACGGCAGGTCTACGAACACCACCTGACCCAGGCAGGCGCCGACCACATCCTGACCACCACGGCGGAGGCTCCCGCGCTGCTGAACCGCCTGCTCGGCTGAGCGAACGGCCCGGACCGTGCAGCCGGTTTCACCGCTCCATGGCGTCTGCTGATTTGAGAGCAGCGGCTGTGAGCACCTCGTGCCCGCTGGGGGTCACGGCCACGTCGTCCTCGATGCGGATGCCGATCCCCTTCCAGCGCGCGTCGATGGCGGGCTGGCCATCCGGCACGGGCAGCCGATCGCTCACGTAGAGCCCAGGCTCCACTGTGAGCACCATGCCGGGCTCAAGCGGCACAGGATGCTCGCCGAGGCGGTAAGCACCCACGTCGTGGACATCGAGCCCCAGCCAGTGGCCGGTGCGGTGCATATAGAGGTGGCGGTAGGCGCCCTGCTCGATCAGGCCATCCACCTCCCCCTGCAGCAGACCCAGCTCCACCAGTCCCTCCACCAGCACCCGCACCGCGGCCGCATGCACCTGCTCGGCATCGGCCCCTGGCTTCACGCAGGCGATTGCCGCCTGCTGGGCAGCCAGCACCAGGTCGTAGAGGGCGCGCTGCTCCGCACTGAAGCGCCCGCCCACCGGGAAGGTGCGGGTGATGTCGCCGTTGTAGTAATCGCTGAGGCTGCAACCGGCGTCGATCAGCAGCAGATCGCCGTCCAGCAAGGGTGCACTGTTGCTCGTGTAGTGCAGCACACAGGCGTTGTCGCCGCCGGCGACGATCGAGCCGTAGGCAGGACCACGGGCGCCCTGAAGCAGAAAGTGCTGCTCGATCGCAGCCTGCACCTGCCGCTCGTTCAGCCCGGGCCGCGCCACCTGCCGCGCCAGCTCATGGGCTTCGGCGGAGATCCGGGCGGCCTCGCGCAGGCGCTCCAGCTCGTCCTCGGTCTTGCGCAGGCGCAGCTGGTGCAGCAGCGGGCAGGGTGCCACCAGGCCAAGCGCCGCCTGACCGCTGCGCGGTGCCCGGTCGAGCTGGGCGGCCCAGGCGGAAAGCACCAGCGGCTCCACGCTCGGATGACGACCCACCCGGAACGCGATGCCCTCGGCCCCTTGGAGGTACTCCGCCAGCCGTTCGGCCAGTTCCGCCCGCGGATGGGCCAGGTCGGCGCCGAACTGGGACACCGCGCCTTCGCACCCCCAGCGGAAGCCGTTCCAGACCTCGGCCGCAGGGTCCTTGGGTTCTACGAACAGCACGAACCGGTGCTCACTGCGGTGCGGCAGGAACAGGGCCACGGCCCCAGGCTCATCGAACCCCGTGAGGTACCAGAAATCGCTGTGCTGGCGGAAGCCATGTTCCACATCGGCGTGATGGGTGACCAGTGGAGCAGCGGGAATCACGGCGGCCACGGCACCGAGCCGTTCCAGGAAAAGCGCGCGACGCTGCTGGAAGGTGGCAGCGGAAATCACCATGGAGGAACCACGAAACGGCGGGACAGAGACTTAGACGATTAAATAAGGGCATGGAATGCCCTGCCTTGATGAAGGCGCCGACATGAGCGAGCTGGGAAGGGCGCGCCACCATGAATGAGCTGTTCGGCCTGGCAGCGCTGGTGGTGGTGATTCTGGCGGGATCAGCGCTGTGCTCAGGCGTCGAGGCGGCCATCCTCACGGTCAATCCCCTCAAGGTGCACGAACTGGCGGGCCGTCCGGTGCCGCCGCGCGGTGCCAGGGCCCTGCAACGGCTGAAAAACCGTCTGGGCCGTGCCCTGGCGGTGCTGGTGATTCTCAACAACGGCTTCAACATCTTCGGCAGCCTGATGATCGGCAGCTATGCCGGCTGGGTGTTCGCGCAGCTGGGCGTCTCCGGCATGGCCCTGCCCCTCTTTTCGTTCGGCCTCACCGTGCTGGTGATCCTGCTGGGGGAAATCCTGCCCAAATCGATCGGCAGCAGCATGGCCATGCCGGTGTCCCTGGCGAGCGCCGCCACGGTCAACGTGCTGCTGCGGTTGATGTTGCCGCTGGTGCTGGTGCTCGAACGTCTGATGCCGGCGATCACCGCCGAGAGCGAGCTCAGCACCGACGAGGAGGAGATCCGCCTGCTGGCCAGGCTTGGCTCCCGCACCGGCCAGATCGAAGCCGACGAAGCCGCCATGATCGGCAAGGTGTTCCAACTCAACGACCTGACAGCGCGGGATCTGATGGTGCCCCGCGTGGCAGCCCCCACCCTGCCTGGGATGGCAAGCCTCCAGAGCGTGAAGCCTCAATTGCTTGCCCAGCACGCCCCGTGGTGGGTGGTGCTGGGCGAAGAGGTGGACGAAGTGCTGGGGGTGGCCAGCCAGGAAAGCCTTCTGCAGGCCCTGGTGGAAGGGCGCGGTGAGACCACGATCCAGAACCTCATCAGCCCGGTGGAGTTCGTGCCGGAGATGATCCGCGCTGACCGTCTGCTCACCGCCTTCCGGCGCAGCAGCCATTCCGTGCGGGTGGTGGTGGATGAATTCGGTGGCTTCGTCGGTGTGATCGGTGCCGACGCCGTACTGGCGGTGCTGGCCGGCTGGTGGCGGCGGCCGCAGTCGCCTGTGGAGGTCCCCGGCGAATGAGGCCCACGCCCGACACCCCCACACGTTGCCGCCAGTTGCTCAGGCTTTGGCGCTCGGAGATCAACCTCACCCCTCGCGAGTGTTCGGCCCTGGGTCCGGAGCTGGCGGCCCTGGATCGCCAGATTGAGCGGCTGGAGCAGGGCCGCCTGCGGCTGGCGGTGTTCGGCCGCGTGGGTGTGGGCAAATCCAGCCTGCTGAACGCCTTGCTCGGGCGTTCCCGCTTCGCCACCGACCTGGCCCACGGGAGCACCCGCCTGCAGGAACGAGAACGCTGGCAGCAGTCGATCGCGGGTCTGAACGGCGTGGAGCTGGTGGACACCCCCGGCATCGACGAGGTGGATGGCCCGGCCCGCCAGCGGCTGGCCGCCAGGGTGGCTCTTGGCGCCGACCTGCTGCTGTTTGTGCTCGACGGCGACCTCACCAGCCCGGAAGGCGAAGCCCTGGAGCAGGTGCTCGGCTGGGGCAAGCCCTTGCTGCTGGTGGTGAACCGGATCGACTGCTGGCCGGCCGGCGAACGCGTCCAGCTGCTCGACAGCATTCGCCGGCGGCTGCCGGCCGCCGCCGCCGGCCTGGATCTGGTGGCGGTGTCGGCGGCGCCAAGACAGGCCCAGCTGCTGGCTGACGGCCGTGTGCGCAGCGAAGCCCGGCCGCCCGCCATCGAGCCTCTTCAGGAGCGGCTGGTGGACCTGCTGACCAGTCACGGGGCCCTGTTCCTCGCCCTCAACAGTCTCAAGGCAGGGGATCGATTCGCTCAGCGTCTGCAGGCCCAGCGCCTGCACCAGCAGCAATGCCAGGCCCATGGGGTGATCGGGCGGTACGCCACCCTCAAAGCCGCCGGCGTTGCCGCCAATCCACTGGTGCTGCTGGATCTGGCTGGTTCGCTCGCCTGCGACACCGCCCTGGTGATGCAGCTCTGCCGGCTGTACGGACTCACGATCAATGGCGCCCAGGCGCGGCGGATGCTGGCCCGGCTGTCAGGCCACAGCGCCTTGCTGGGCGGCACCCAGATCGGCATCCAGCTGCTGCTGGGCGCCCTGCGCCAGGCGCTGCTGGTGGCAGCGCCATTCACCGGCGGGCTCTCGCTGGCCCCTGCCGCGCCCGTGGCCCTGGCCCAGGCGGCGCTGGCTGTTCACACCACCCGGCTCACCGGCCGGCTGACCGCCGCGGAACTGCTCAAAGCGGCCCATCAGGGCCCGGCCCGCCCCGGTGCCCTGCTGCGGCGCCTGGCCCGGCAGGATCCCCAGACCCAGGTCTGGCTGCAGCAATGGACGCCGCGGGGCTGGGATCCGGCCCTGCAGGGGCTGCAGCCATGAGCGCGCCCGACCAGGTGGCCCTGTTCGGCACGAGCGCCGATCCGCCCACCCTCGGGCACCGCGCTCTGCTGCAGGCCCTGGGAGAGCGCTACCCGCTGGTGCGCACCTGGGCCAGCGACAACCCCTTCAAGCAGCATGGGGCCCCCATTGAGGTGCGCGCCGTGCTGCTGCGGGCGCTGGTCGAGGGGATCGGCAATCCTCGTATTCAGGTGGACCAGAGCCTCAGCCACAGCCGCGCCCTCCACACCCTGGAGCAGGCCCGCCGGCTCTGGCCTGAAGCCGACCTGATCTTCGTGGTGGGCAGCGATCTGCTGCCGCAGATTCCCCGCTGGTACGCGGCGGATGCCCTGCTCGCCGCCTGCCGGCTGGCCGTGGTGCCTCGCCTGGGCTGGCCGCTCGACGCGCTGCACATCGATGGCCTGGTGCAACGGGGAGGCCGGGTGGAGGTGCTGCCGCTGCAGATCCCGGCCACGGCCAGTTCCCAGTTGCGCCTCCATCCCGATCCCCAGCTGATCCCGGCGGAACTGTGGCCGGAGCTGCGCAAGCGCAACCTCTACGGCCTGGGCGACGTGGCGGCCAGCAGGCGGCCGGCCACCCCGCCGCTGCGCTGATGCGGCTCGCCCTCGCCCAGATCGACCCGCTGGTGGGAGACCTGCGCGGCAACGGTGCACTGCTTCTGGAACGTAGCCGTCAGGCCGCCGCTGCCGGGGCTGATCTGGTCGCCAGCCCCGAGCTGTCGCTGTGGGGGTACCCGCCACGGGATCTGCTGCTGCGGCCTGCGCTGCTGCGCCAGCAGGAGCAGGTGCTCGATGCGCTGGCCCATGAGCTGCCCGGCGGGCTGGCTCTGTTGGTGGGCGTCGCCGAGCCGGTGGCTGGCAACGGACTGCCGGCGCTTCACAACGCCGTGGCCCTGGTGGAGCAGGGCGGCTGGAGCATCGTCGCCCGTAAGCGCCTGCTCCCCAGCTACGACGTCTTCGATGAACGCCGCTACTTTCAGCCGGCCGACGCGGCCTGCCTGATCGAACGCCAGTGGGGCGGGCGCCCGTGGCGCATCGGCCTGACCATCTGCGAGGACCTCTGGGTGGAGGAACGCCTGCAGGGGCATCGGCTGCGCGGGGCGGACCCGATCGCCGCGCTCATGCCGCTGCAGCCCGACCTGCTGCTCAACCTCTCGGCGTCTCCGTTCGTGCAGGGCAAAGGCACAGTGCGCTGCCGGCTGGCCCAGGCGGCGGCCGCCCGGCTGCAGTGCCCGGTGGCGTACGTGAACCAGGTGGGCGGCAACGATGAGCTGGTGTTCGACGGCGGCAGCTTCGTGGTGGACGCAGCCGGTGCCATGCGGCTTCAGTTGCCCTGCGCCGCCGAGAGCCTGGCGGTGTGGGACAGCGACCCAGGGGCTGAACCCACGGGCCCCGTCGCCCCACCTCCGGATCCGATGGAGCAACTGTTCCGGGTGCTGGTGCTGGGGGTGCGCGACTACGCCGGCAAATGCGGCTTCCGGCAAGCGCTGCTCGGGCTCAGCGGCGGCATCGATTCAGCGCTGGTGGCCGCCGTGGCCGTGGCGGCCTTGGGGGCTGACCAGCTGTTCGCGTTGCTGATGCCTTCCCCCTACAGCTCAGCAGGATCCCGCACCGATGCGATCGCGCTGGCGGATCGCCTCGGCGTCGCCCACGGCTGCGTGGCGATCGAGCCGCTGATGCGGGGATTTGATCAGGCCCTGGAAGCGCCGATCGGAGCCGCACCCACAGGGCTGACGGCCGAGAACCTGCAATCCCGCATCCGCGGCACTCTGCTGATGGCCATGGCCAATACCCAGGGCCGGCTGTTGCTCTCCACCGGCAACAAATCGGAGCTGGCCGTGGGCTATTGCACCCTCTATGGCGACATGAACGGCGGCCTGGCGGTGATCGGCGACCTCTACAAGACCACCGTGTTCCGCCTTTGCGCCTGGCTGGACAGCCCCGCCGCCGCCGACTGCCGCCGCAGTTGCGGGCTGCCGGCCAATGGGGAGCTGATCGGCGCGGCGATCCGCGAGAAGCCACCAAGCGCTGAGTTGCGGCCTGATCAGCGCGACACCGATTCCCTGCCCGACTACGCCGTGCTGGACCCCCTGCTGCGGCAGTTCATCGAAGAGCTGCGCAGCCCGGAGGAGCTGGTGGCCGCCGGCACGGATGCTCAAGTGGCCCAGCGTGTGTACCGCCTGCTGCGCCGGGCCGAGTTCAAACGGCGCCAGGCCGCGCCGCTGATCAAGGTGAGCGGCCGGGCCTTCGGCAGTGGCTGGCGCATGCCGATTGCTGCCGCCATCGACTGAATCGTCTGCCGATGCGGACCAATTCCTGGCAGTGCGGCCCCGCCGCCGCCAGTGTGTAAGCAGATTGAGAGTTGCATGGCCAGCCCCGGTCCCACCGCGCCGATCGCGAGCATCGGCGTGCCCACGGAAATCAAGCGGGACGAACAACGCGTGGCCCTCACCCCCGATGGCGTCAGGGAGCTGGTGTCCCATGGCCTGGAGGTGCGGGTGCAGAGCGGCGCCGGCAATGGTGCGGGCATCGACGATTCCAGCTACGCCGAAGCCGGGGCGCAGCTGGTGAGCCAGGAAGAGGCCTGGGCGGCCCATCTGGTGGTGAAGGTGAAGGAGCCCCAGGCCGAAGAGTTCCGCTTTCTGCGCAGCGACCTGGTCCTGTTCACCTACCTACACCTGGCGGCCTACCCGGATGTGGGCAGGGCGCTGCTGGAGGCCGGCACCACCGGGGTGGCCTACGAAACCGTTCAGCTCGACAACGGCAACCTGCCGTTGCTGGCGCCGATGAGCGAAATCGCCGGCCGGCTCGCCGCCCAGGTGGGTGCGCACCTGCTCGAAAAGCCCCATGGCGGACGCGGGGTTCTGATCGGCGGTTGCACCGGCGTCAGGCCGGCGCGGGTCGTGGTGCTTGGGGCCGGCACGGTGGGGTGGAATGCGGCCCGCTTGGCGGCGGCGATGGATGCGGAGGTGTTCCTGCTCGATCACTCCCCCCAGCGTCTGCGCAGCCTGGAATCCGACCGAAGCGGCCGGCTGGTGAGCCTGGTGAGCAGCCGGGGCCTGATCGAGCGCATGGTGCCCGGCGCCGATCTGCTGATCGGAGCGGTGCTCACCCCCGGCGGCCGGGCGCCCACCCTCGTCGACGAAGATCTGGTCCGACGCATGAAGCCCGGCTCCGTGATCGTCGATGTGGCGATCGACCAGGGCGGCTGCATCGCCACCAGCCGCGAAACCACCCACACGGATCCAGTGGTCACGATCCATGGCGTGCAGCATTACGCCGTCGGCAACATGCCCGGCGCCGTGCCTTTCACCTCCACCGAAGCGCTGGTCAGCGTCACCCTGCCTTACATCGTCGGCATTGCCGGCCGGGGGCTGGTGGAGGCGGTCACCGAGCGGCCCGAACTGCTCTCGGGACTGAACACGGTGGATGGGGCGGTGTGCCACCCCGGGGTGGCCAAGGCGCTGGGTGTGCCCACCCGCCACCCGATGGCCTGCCTGCGCTGATCGGGATCCCTGCCAGCGCTGATCCGGATCAATCCGCCGCCGCGCCAACAGCCAGCGAGGGGAGAGGGCGTACCAGCGCTGACGGTTCGATCCCCTCGCGCAGAGCCAGCACCAAACCCGCCGCCTCGGCATAGGTGGCGGCCGGAAGCACCGGAATCCCGAGGGCGTCGCCGCTGACCTCGAGCACACAGGCATTGCTCTGAACAGCGATCACCGGCAGGCCGCGGGCGGCGCAGCGCAGCACCGCCTCCCCCCCCAGCGCGCCGGCCGGAGCCACCACGGCCCCGATCCGGGCGGGGTGGATCAGCTCGGCGGGCAGCGCCGCACCGACCAGGGGGGATGCCGGCTGCAGCGGCACCAGATCAGGGGCGCGACTCAGGCCCACGAGCACGCAGGGCAGAAACGTGTGCCCCAGTTCTTCAGCTGCGGCGCGAGGATCAAGGCCCACCTCCACCGGCAGTGGCGCCAGGGCGGGCGCGTGGGCGCAGGGGATCCCCAGGTGGCGTCCCAGCAGGTGACTGATCACCGCCTCAGCACCGGCCAGGCCGTCGACGCCAGCGCCGCCGCGGTAGGCCGCAAGCTCCTGCGGGCCGTTGTCGTCCGGGAAGCGGGTCACGATCGCAATGGCTGTGGCCCCCGCCTCTCGCAGGCATTCCCCGGCCCGCAGCAGCTCGGCTGGATGCTCGAGCCCACCACCGCTCGCACCGCTGCTGCTGCGGCTCAACGCCACCCCCAGGGGCCGCTCGGTGGTGAGCACCGGGCCAACGGCAAGGCCGAGCGTGGCCCTGCAGGCATCCGCCACCTGCAGGTGCCGCTGACGCAGATCCGGCTCGATGCCGGCATCCAGCAACAGGCCCACCTGGCGCTGACGCACCGGTGCGAGCGCCAGATCCCCGGCGGCGAAGCGGTTCAACGCCCAGCCCTCCACGTAGTGGATTCTCGGGTCGCTCCAGTAGAGAGCGGCACCATTCATCACGTTCGGGTGGGTGATCAGGCAGCCGCTGGCCGCTGCCAGCAGGCGCGCGGCAGGTAAACCATCACCGGCATAGCCACCGATGCAGCATCCGATCCCGGTCGGGATCACCAGCAGGAGCGGCAAGGGCGCCCCTGGGCCGATGGCAGAGGTCATGGCTCCACCAGCAGCACTGCTTCCAGCCGTGCGCGCATGGCCCCGTGCTCAGCGCTCTCGACGGCCGTGATCGCCCAGCGCAGCGGCACGCCCTCCTCGCGATCGAGAGCCGCCAACACAGCGGCTAGTACCGAAGCGGAGGGCGATGACGCGACTGGTGAAGTGGCGGCGGGTGCTGCGGCGGGCAGCGACGCAGCGACCGGAAGCGGCACCCACACCTCCCTGGCGATCAACCGCACGGCATCTCTGGCTTCACGGGCCAGGCGCTCACTTCTGATACTGCCCGAACTGGGCTACGTACAACGCGTCCTCCTGTCCCGCCTTCAGCTGCAGATCACTGCGCGGGTAGGCCACACAGAGCAGGGCATAGCCCTGGGTCTGCAGGTCGGCCTTGACACCCATGGCGTCGGGCTGATGCACCGTTCCCACTGTGATCACAGCCGCACAGGTGGTGCAGACCCCCGAGCAGCAGGAACTGGGCAGGGGCACGCCAGCGGCTTCAGCCGCCGACAGGACCGTCTGATCGGCCGAGCAGGAAAAGGTATGGGTCGCGCCGTCGAGCGCAGCGACGATGGTGAAGGTTTCACTCATGGCAGAGGATGCAAGCAGCGGAGCAACTCCGCTCAGGGAGGGCAGCGGCCCCATCTTCCCGGACGGAGGGCCAGCACGGCGCTCTCGCCCATCACCGAAGGGCCCGAAGCAGGGAGCGAATCCCGTTGGCAAAGGAATCGGGGAAACGCAGCTGTTTGGCGCCGCGCGAAATCATGCGGGGAGCGAGGCAGCTGGCGGGAAGCTGCTGGCTGAAAGCTTTGGGCGGGAAGCGGCTGGTTCGAACGCTCAGGCCGTGCGCGCAAACGGTGTCCACGCGCCGGGGTGGGGAGCGAGAAACTCAGGGGGATGGCTGCTGGAGGACCGGGCCGAGAGGAAAAGGTCAAAGCTCACCGAGCAACGCCGCTCGTCGTCCTCATTGGGCAGCACCGCGTGATCGGTGCTCGCAGGAAAAAGCACCAGAAGACCAGCCTGAGGAGCCACGTCCTGCCAGGGGGCGTTGAGGGGGTGATCAGGGGTGATCGGCCCGCTGTGACCGACGGCCAGGCCCGGCACCAGCTCGTTCACCTGACGGTGCGGGAAGAGCCGCAGGCAGCCGCAGCGACCACTGCCATCCCCCGTGATGTAGTACACCGCACTGAGATGGGCGTTGGGGTGATGGTGGCGGCCGACGGCTTGACCCGGCTCGCTCACCACGGGCCAGGCACGCAGCAGGTGCAAGTCAATCTGCTCGGTATCAAAACCGAGTGCTCGGAGATAGGCCGGAGCGGCACGCTCAAGCTGGGAGACCAGCCAGCCAAAAGCTGGCCGGCGATGCACCTGCCAGGCGTCACTCAGGTCGCCCGTCCAGGCGCAACCTTCGGACGGATTGCCATTGGCTGCACCGCGAAGCTGCAGGGCCTCCTGCAGCATCACGGCTGAGTCGAGCGGGTCGGGGCGCAGTTGCTGGCGGCCGAGCGCCAGCGGGAACAGCGGCTGGATCTCGATGATGGCCTCAGCCCATCGCCGAGCCACCCACGATTTCCAGGATTTCCTGGGTGATCGCAGCCTGGCGGGCCTTGTTGTAATCGAGAGTGAGCGACTTGGCGAGCTCCTTGGCGTTATCGCTGGCGCTGTTCATGGCCGTCATGCGGCTGGCCAGCTCACTCGCGGCGGCTTCCTGGAGGGAACGAAGCAGCTGGTTGTCGAGGTAGAGCGGCAGCAGGGCATTGAGCAGCTGATCCGGGCTCTGCTCAAACACGAACTCCGACTCCAAAGGCGGAACGCTGTTGCCGGAAGGCACGCCCCGTTCAACCGCCAGCCGACCTTCCCGTGTGGTGAGACGGAAAATCTCATCATCCTGGGCGGCAATGCCCTGGGGGTCGAGCGGCAGCAGGGTCTGGGAGACAGGGCCGCTGCTCACGAGGTTGATGAACTTGGTGTAGATCATCTCCACCCGGTCTGTGCTGCCGGAGAGGAAGGCCGCCAGCACTTCGTCGCCGATCTTGCCCGCCTCATCCGCGGTAGGCACCTGCTCAAGGCCGGTGAACGTGGTGAGGATCGGATATGAACGGTTCTTGAAGTATCCGGCGGCCTTGCGCCCGATCAGCACCAGTTCCACCGTGAAACCCTGGCCCTTGAGCTCAGCGAAACGCTGTTCCGTGCGCTTGATGATGTTGGCGTTGTAGCCACCACAGAGGCCACGGTCAGCACTCACCACCACAAGGGTGATGTGACGCAAAGGCCGGGTCTGTTCAAGCAGCGGGGTGTTGGCCACATCCTCGAAACGCAGACGGGTCTGCAGGTTTTCGAGCATCCGGGCCAGGCGGTCGGCAAACGGCCTAGACCTTAGCACCTGTTCCTGGGCACGCCGCACCTTGGCCGCCGCGACCATCCCCATGGCCTCGGTGATCTTGCGGGTGTTCTTGACCGAACTGATGCGGTCGCGGGTTTCCTTGAGGTTGGCCATGGTTCAGGTGCTTCGCTTCAGGGAGATCAGGCCGAAGCCAGAAGGGTGGAGGTGACTTCGCTGATGGCCGCCTTGAGCATGGCCTCGGAGGATTCGCTCAACTGCTTCTCGGTTTGCACCTGCTCGATATAGGCAGCCGCATTGGTCTTGAGGTATTCCCGCAGCTCGCGAACGAACTGGGTCACCTGGTCGATGGCCACGTCATCGATCAGGCCCTTGACCCCGGCATAGACCACGGCCACCTGTTCGGCCAGAATCAGCGGGCTGTACTGGGGTTGCTTCAGCAGTTCACGCAGGCGCTTGCCCCGGCCAAGCTGCTTCTGTGTGGCGGCATCCAGGTCAGAAGCGAACTGGGAGAAGGCAGCGAGTTCGTCGAACTGGGCCAGTTCCAGTTTGAGGGTGCCGGCGATCTTCTTGATGGCCTTGGTCTGAGCTGCACCGCCCACGCGGCTCACCGAGATGCCCACGTTGATGGCGGGCCGCAGGCCGGAGTTGAAGAGGTCGGACGTGAGGAAGATCTGGCCATCCGTGATCGAGATCACGTTGGTGGGGATGTAGGCGGAAACGTCTCCAGCCTGGGTTTCGATGATGGGCAGGGCTGTCATGCTGCCTTTGCCCATGGCATCGGACAGCTTGGCGGCCCGCTCCAGCAGACGGCTGTGGCAGTAGAAGACGTCGCCGGGGTAGGCCTCACGGCCGGGCGGGCGGCGCAGCAGCAGGGACATCTGGCGGTAAGCCTGGGCCTGCTTGGTGAGGTCGTCGTAGATCACCAGGGTGGCCTGGCCTTTGTACATGAAGTACTCAGCAATAGCCGCGCCGGCATAAGGGGCGAGGTACTGAAGGGCCGCCGGCTCGGAGGCACAGGCTGCCACAACGATGGTGTAATCGAGGGCTCCCTTCTCACGCAGCACATCAATGACGTTGGCCACTGAAGCCTGCTTCTGGCCGATCGCCACATAGACGCAAACAACACCTTCACCCTTCTGGTTCAGGATGGTGTCGATGGCGATGGCCGTCTTGCCGGTCTGGCGGTCACCGATGATCAGTTCGCGCTGGCCGCGGCCGATCGGAATCATGGCGTCGATCGCGGTGATGCCCGTCTGCATCGGCTCATGCACCGACTTGCGCTGGATGATTCCAGGTGCGGGTGATTCGATCAGGCGGGTTTCTGAGGTGGCAATCTCACCTTTGCCGTCGATGGGCCGGGCCAGCGGATCCACAACCCGGCCGAGCATGGCGTCGCCCACTGGCACTTCAGCGATGCGTCCGGTGGCTTTGACCGTGCTGCCTTCCTGAATGCTGATGCCTTCGCCCATCAGCACGACACCGACGTTGTCGTCTTCCAGATTGAGAGCAATGCCCTCGGTGCCGTCTTCGAACTCGAGCAGTTCGCCAGCCATCACCTGCTCAAGGCCATAGACCCTGGCGATGCCGTCGCCCACCTGGAGCACCGTGCCGACGTTGCTGACCGATACGGACTTGTCATAGTCCTCGATCTGCTGCTTGAGGATGGCGCTGATCTCGTCGGGACGGATGGAAACCATGGGTTCAGTTCCCCGCGCGGGGAGGCGATGGAAGGAAAGGAGGGGAGGGGAAGGAGGAGAAAGCCGGGAACCTTGGGGCTCAGCCGCTCTTGGCGAGCGCCAGTCCAAGCCTCCGGACCTGGCCGGAGAGGCTGGCGTCGATCACCTTGGATCCGAATCTGACGATCAGCCCGCCAATCAACGAGGGATCGACGTCGAGCTTGAACTCGACGTTTTCGGTACCAGCCAGCGCCTGCACCTTGGTGCGCAGGGCCTGTTGCTGGTCGTCGCTCAAAGGCGCGGCGGAAACCACGCTGGCCAGAGCGATGTGGCGCTGCTCACGGAAGAGTGTGAGGAAGCGCTCCAGGATCGAATCAAGGATTGAGATCCTCTGACGATCAGCGAGGAGCTTGAGGAGGTTCAGGAACGACGGAGTGAGCTGCTCCTGGAAGAGGGCCACCACAATGGCTTTCTTCGTTTCCGGCTCAATCACAGGGGAAACGAAGGATTGGCGTAGCTCAGCGGATTGGTGCCAGAGATCAAGCAACTGCTTGGCCTGCTCGGCAACGAGTTCACTCTCACCGGATTGATCGGTGATCTGGAGAAGGGCTTCGGCGTAGGGCGAAGCGATGGTATTGAGCAAGGGCATCAGACTTCACCCAGCGATTCGATGGAACGGTCGATCAGTGCGAGCTGGGCACCGGCATCGAGCTTAGAGGGGAGAGCTGCAAGAGCCTTTTCGACCGCCAGCCTGGCCGCCTCGCGGCGGAGCTTTTCGCTCACCCTGTCGGCTTCTGATTGAAGATCGTTGCTTGAGCCCTGTTTCAGCAGCGCCATGGCTTCCACCGTGCGACGCTCGCTTTCGAGCCGGATGGACTCAGAGCGCACTTTGCCGTCAGCCCTGATCTGATCCGCCTTGATCTGAGCCTCGGCCAGATCCTTCTGGGCTGTGGCAAGAGCGGCTGTGGCTACGCCAAGCCGCTCCTCGGCGTCCTGGAGATCGCTCAGGATCACTTCGCGCCTTCGCTCCAAAGCGCTGCCGAGAACCTTGGGCAGAAACCACACCAGCGCGGCGATCACGATCGCCAGGTTGATGACGTTGGTTTCGAAAAGATTGAGATTGAGCCCGAAATGTCCCTCGCTGGCGAACAGCGGGGTATGGGGCGCCATCAGAAAGAGGGAAGGAGTCATTTCGCAGCCAGCAGACGGTTGACGATCAGTTCGCTGAGAAGATCGGATTCGCCTTCAAGGTGCTCGATGGCCTTCTGACGTTCAGCCTCGATGGTGCGGCGTGCGCTTTCCATGCTGGCGTTGACATCGGCCTGTGCAGCAGCAAGGGCCGAGCGATAAAGCCGGTCCATCTCCTCCTCGGCTTCCACGATCAGCGTCTGGGACTTCTGTCGAGCGTCCTTAAGCTGGGCGGTGAGATCGGCGGCGAGGCGCTCGGCTTGTGCAAGCTTCTGCTTGGCATCCGCACGGCTCAGAGTGATGTAGCTGTCGCGCTCTTCAACCGTGCGACCAATTGGCCGGAAGAACAGCAGGTTGAGAACGTAGGTGAGGAGCACCACCTGCACCGCCATGAGCGGCAGGGTGGCATCGAGGTCGAAGAGACCTCCCTCTGGAGCACCGGCTGCGGCGAGTAGAAGCCAGCTGGTCATGGGGCAGGGACGCTGGAAGGATCAGGTACGGCTGCCGTGCAAAGCACGGCAGATGGGTCTGGACGGTTCAAACGAAGCCAGGGTCTGGATCGGGGCCGCACCAAATGAATGGGCTGGTCTCCCGATCCCGACGGACGGCGATCAGCCTGCGAAAGGGTTCGCGAACAGGAGCACCAGGGCCACAACAAGGCCGTAGATGGTCAGAGCTTCCATGAAGGCCAGCGACAGCAGCAGGGTGCCGCGGATCTTGCCTTCGGCTTCGGGCTGGCGGGCGATGCCCTCAACAGCGCCGCCGGCAGCGGTGCCCTGACCGATGCCGGGGCCGATGGCGCCGAGGCCGACGGCAAGACCGGCAGCCACGACGGAGGCGGCGGAAGTGATGGAATCCATTTTGGAACGGGGGGGATGGAAGGCGCCGGTGAAGCGCGGGTTGGACCTGGCGCTTGGGACATCCCCGGATCGGAGATGGGCCCGGCAATGGCCGGACCTACGCGCAGGAGGTATAGCAGATCGCTGGGACGGGCCTGGGCGGCAGAAGTTCAGTGAGCTTCTTCGTGAACAGCCTCGCCGATGTAGTAGGCAGCAAGGGTGGCGAAGATCAGGGCCTGAATGGCGCTGGTGAACAGACCAAGAAACATGGCGGGCAGCGGCACAATCAGGGGCACCAGGAAGGCCAGAACGGCCACCACAAGTTCGTCAGCAAGAATGTTGCCGAACAGACGGAAAGAAAGGGAGAGAGGCTTGGTGAAATCCTCAACGATCTTGAACGGAAGCATGATCGGAGTGGGCTCTACGTAGTACTCGAAATACCGGAAACCTTTCCGGCTGAGACCTGCGTAGAAATAGGCGAGAGAAACAAGCAGCGCCAAGGCGATGGTTGTGTTGATGTCGGCGGTGGGAGCACCGAGCTCTCCACTCGGAAGGTGGATCAACTTCCAGGGAACCAGGGCGCCGCCCCAGTTGCTGACGAAGATGAACAGAAACAGGGTGCCGATGAACGGCAACCAATCGCGGTAGGCCTTTTCGCCGATCTGCTCACGAGCCAGATCACGGACGTAGGACCAGAGGAACTCCAGCAGGTTCTGAACACCCCTGGGATCTCGCTCCAGCTTGCGGGTGCCCACCACGACCAGTGCCAGCAGGGCGCCGATCACAACCCAGGAACTGATGAACACCTGACCGTGGATCACCAGACCACCAATCTTCCAGTAGAGGTGTTTTCCAACCTCCAGTTCGGCCAGGGGCAGCAAGAGAGACAACGGTGCCATCGGTGTGCTGGGGTGACGCAGAAGCGACGAGAAAGGACAGGAGGCCCGGATCGACGGGGCGGTGGCCGGGAATCAGCGGTCGGTGAGAGCCTGAAGAATCAAGGCCGGCTTGTAGAGAAGAAATCCAACAAGCGAAGGGACGATCTCCAGATATGGCAACCGGGAGGCTGCCAGCACAAGCACGATCGGCACAAGCAACTGGGACTTGCCGACCGCGCGTTTGTCGCCGCCGATGCGAGCGACACTGCGGGCAAGCATCCGCATGTAGAGCATGCCGGCCAGTGCGCCTACAGCGAGGCTCAAAGCCGTGGAACGATCGAACAGGAGGGCAGCAAGAACAACGGCAAACGCGGAAAGAATCAGCGTGGCCAGCTGAATGCGGCGCTGCAACCTGGCGTAGTCGTCCATACCGTTGGCCAGCGGGGCCTCGGCGGGGAGTGTTGCGTCAGGTTGAACCGGTTGGATCAGTAGCGGAACTTCCGAGGAACGCCCGGAGAGATCGCGCAGGAGCGCTGCCCGCAGATCATTGATTTCCTGAGGAGGAAAAACGTCTGTGATGGGCTCGAGGCTCAGGGCCTGACGGGAGCCGCCCGAAACACCCCCGGCAGGCATGCCGGATGTGATCTTGGACGCGTCGGGAAGAGCCTGCAAACGCTCCAAATCCATTGGAAAGGCGGCCGGAATCTATCACGGAGCCCGCACAGCTCCCTTGACGTTTCAGGCTGGCACTGGTGCGCTGAGCAACAGCAAACGGTGCTGCCAGAGCCAGCGGGCGACTCTGGCGACGCGGGCGGGCTCCCAGGCGAGCGGCAGTGCCGTGAGCGCCGTGTCCGGTGGCGCCTGCTCGATCTGGGTGAGCAGCTCCACGGCATCCGGAGTGAGATCGAGCGGCCGCAGATCGGGGTCCAGCAGGCTGGCACCTGGCCAACCCCAGAGGCAGGGGTTGCGGCAGCCGTGCGCAGCCAGCAGCGTGGCGTCGTCCTCCCAGGTCTGCCTGGGCAGCTCCCCACGGCTGAGGAAGAACTCGAAATGGCTGATGTCGGGATCGAGGGCCTCCACCAACGCCCAACGCTCCCGCTCGGGCAGGGCACGAGCGCGTTCGAGCAGTTCTCCTGACAACAGCCGGGCCGGATCCCAGACCTGGGGATTGGAGAAGCCAGCGAAACTCAGGTCGGCCTGATCGACGAAATCGAAGAGACGCTTGATGTCGTAACTGGTCTCCTGCGGGTGGAGATACATGTCCGCGAAGTTGACGTCGGCCGCCGTATCGAGTGCCCAACGCTGCTCATGGTGGAGACGCAGGCGGTTGGCTGGCGGCAGAGCATCGAACAGCTGGCGCCCCAGGCGCAGTCCTTCGCCATCGCCATTGACCCCCATCAGCGAGAGGGCGGCCTGAACACGGTGAATCTCCCAGCGCCCTCCATCGGCATAGAGGAAAAGGTGCAGGAGTCCGCCCGGGCGCAGCAACGCGGCCAGGGCCTTCAGGCCAGCTTCCGGTTGCCGCAGGTGGTGCAGCACTCCCACGGAATTGATCAGGTCGAAGGGGCCTTCGCCCTGGAGGTCCAGCAGGCTGCGTTGCTCGATCCGCAAGGAGCCGGCCACCCTGGTGCCGCCCGAGCGCTCCAACCGCCGGCGGGCCACCTCCAGCGTGCCAGGGCTGATGTCCACCGCGAGGATCTCTGCTCCAGGGTTGAGATGGGCGAGATAGTCGGTGCTCACGCCCGTACCGCAGCCCGCATCGAGCAGGCGCAGGGGCCCCGCCTGTTCCGGGAGCATCCCCGTGCAGGCGCTCACCACGCAGGGGTAGCACCAGCGCCAGTTGTACCCGGGCGGGGGGCCGTCCTGCAGGGGATCGCCGGGATAAGGGAAGCGGTCGTAGAAGGAGCGCACCGCCGGTGTGGCGGCATCGGCGACTGGCTCGGACACAGGCAAAGGCATGGAGAAGGGGAAAGGCGAGCTTTTCATGGCCGGGCCCAGCCTGTGCCCCTCGTGCCCTCAGGGCTGCAAACATTTGTCTATGGCGTTCAAAAGGGCCGGAAGCTGAGCCGTACCCTGGCCAGGCCTGGTACACGCCCCTCTCCATGACCGTGACCGCCAGCAGCGGCAGCAACAGGGTCAGCCCTCAGCGCTACGACACCCTGCCGCTCTCCAGCGTCCGTCAGGCGGAGCAGCAGGATCGCTTTCCCGAAAAGGGGGAGCTCGACACGCTCCTCACCTTCTTTCAGAGCGGCGCCACCCGCATGGAAGCGGCCCGCAGACTCTCGGCCAATGCGGATGCCATCGTCGCCAAGGCGGCCAACCGCATCTTCGCCGGCGGCACACCGCTCTCCTATCTCGATGAGCCGCTGACGCCCTTTGCGGTCACCGTGCCTGAACAGACCGTACTTGCCACCGACCAGGCCGCCTTCAGCCGTTCGGTGCGCACCTTTGCCCAGGGAACCGGCGGTAGTGGCCTGCTCGGGCGGGTGCTCGAGGGTCTGCAAGCCGACGCCGATGTACGGGTGGTGCTGCCCACGGGCTTCACGCCGATCAGCGTGGCTCGCTACGGCACTGAGCGGATGCGCAAGTCCCTGCGGGACATGGGCTGGTTCCTGCGCTACGTGGGATACGCCGTCGTGGCGGGGGATCCCAGCATCCTGGCGGTGAACACCCGGGGCCTCCGCGACGTCCTGGAGAAAGCCTGTTCCCTGGCCGCCACCAATGTGGCGCTGCAGGAAATGCGTGCAGCAGCGGCCAATCTTTTCCGGCAGGAATCAGAGGCCCGTCAGCTGGTGATCGACTGCTTCAACGTCCTGCTCAAGGAACTGGACGTTCCCACGCCTTCACCGCGCCAGCGCCTCGGCAGCCCGGAGAACCAGGGCCTGCAGCTGCCGGCGATCTACGCCCTCGCAGCCGAATCCCCCCAGCGCTTCGTGATGAAGCCAGGCCTCTCCGGGCGTGAGAAGGCCGAGGTGATCCGGGCCGCCTACCGCCAGGTCTTCGAACGCGACATCGTCAAGGGCTACTCCCAGGTGGTGTGCCCGGTGGAAGCCACCCAGCTGCGACAGGGCCAGCTGTCGATGCGCGATTTCATCCGCGCCCTCGGTCGCAGCAAGGAATACCGCCGCCAGTTTTACGGCAGGTTCTCCAACAGCCGGGTGGTGGAGCTGGCCTTCCGTCATTTCCTCGGACGCGGTGTCAGTTCGATTGAGGAGTTCCGCCGCTACTTCGCGATTGTCAGCGCCCAGGGCCTGGCCGGCCTGGTCGACTCCCTGATCAATTCCATGGAGTACGCCCAGGTGTTCGGGGAGGAAACGGTCCCTTACCTGCGCGATCTCGGTGAAGAAGCTCAGGAGAGTGCCGGCTGGGGTTCCAACCGCAAACTCTTCCGGTTCAGCGCCCCGTTCGAAGGCGCGCCTCAATACATCACCCTCTACGCCGCTTACAGGCAGCCTCTGCCCGACCAGCACGTCTATGGCGGCGGCAACGACCCTCTGGGCCTCACGTACGGGGCAATCTTTCCGTCGTCCACGGCCTCGGTGGCCACCCGGCCAGCGCCCTTCGGCTACGACACCCGCCGCATCCTGGTGGGCAACGGCATGAAGCAGCCGGGTCAGATGGACAGCCCCCAATTCCGCGCGTCCACTCCGCGCCGGGTGGGGCCGAAGGTGGTTCGCCTCCAGCAGATTTCCACCGGTGGCGCCTCCGTGCCCCGCCGAGGTGGAGAACCCAGCATTCGTGGCACCGAATCCAGCACCCAGGCGGTGATTCGTGCCGTCTACGTCCAGGTGCTCGGCACCGCTGGCTACCAGGGCGAACGACTCACCGTCGAAGAGATCAAGCTGGAGAACGGTGACATCTCCCTGAGGGAGTTCATTCGCCTGGTGGCGCGTTCGAATCCCTTCCGCCGCCGCTACTGGTCGGGTCTGTACATCACCAAAGCGATTGAGGTGATCCATCGACGTCTGCTCGGCCGGCCTACCTTCGGCCGCTGGGAGATCAACAGCTACTTCGACACAGCCGCTCGCAAGGGCTTCTACGGCGTCATCGACGCGATCCTTGAAAGCGCCGAATACAGCCAGTCCTTCGGTGAGGACACCGTTCCCTACGAGCGGTTTGTCACGCCGGCCGATCTCAACGCCCGTCGGGTGCCGAAGCTGAAGGTGCCTTACAACGCGGCAGCGGTTGTGGAGCTCACCCCTGTGCGCCGCCCCGAAACTGCCCGTAACGAGTCATTCCGCGGTAGCGGCGACCTCACCCAACGCAACCTGCCAGACCGTCGCCTGCAGCGCGTCGTGGGCGGCTGGAGCCCCAAGATCGCCGATGGCGAGCAGCCTGCTGCCCGTCCTTCGGTGGAGGGGCCCCAGAGCATCAAGCAGCCGCCGGAGCCCACCCGGCGCTGGAGTGCTGCACGTCAGCGCTTTGGCTACGCGGCTCCTGCCTGGTCACCCGCTCCCGCCCAGACCACGCGCCAGCTTTCTTCCCCGCCGGTGGGGGGCTGGTCTGCACGCCTGAGCGGCAATGGCGCCAGCTTCACCCAGGTTCGCGAACCCCAGGCCGCGATGGCGAACGCCCTCCAGGGTGCCCGTCCCCAGGGCTTCAGCCGCCGGCGTGGCATCGGCGCGCCGATCACCTGGCGGCCCGGAGCCAGCGAGTCTTCACTTCAGGCTGTGATTGCAGCCACCTACCGGCAACTGCTGAATCGCATGCCATTGGCCGCCGAACGGCTCGGCGACGCCGAATCCCAACTGCGTGATGGGCAGATCTCCCTGTCCGAGTTTGTCGGGATCGTCGCGTCCAGTGACCTGTTCCAGCAGCGCCTGAACCGCATGGCCCCGCTTCGCGCCGCCTCTGCGGCCTATCTCGCCCTGATGGGGCGGGCCGGTCAACCCAAAGAGGTGAGCGATTTCCTGGCCGTGCGCGGCAAGCAGGGTCAGACGACCGCTCTGGGCGCACTCCTCACCAGCGAGGAGTATGCCTCCCGCTTCGGCCGCGACACTGTTCCTTATCTCTGGGGCCTCAACACCGAGGACGGCATCCCATTGCCCACTGTGAACCGAACCGCTGCGCTCTACGCCGGCAACGCCGGACTCACCCCGCCCACCCGGGGCGCCATCTAAGCATCAAGCCCAGACACTGATTCAATCTCATCTGCGCCACCCTGCACCTCCTGGATCTCAATCCAGGAGGTTTTTTGTGCTTGGGTATCTATCTGGCCCAACCAAGTGCGCAGATCGAAGTGAAACCTTGGTCAAACTTCATGGGAGACCTCGCATGATCCTGACAAGTTGGGCTATCAACGTCCAACGGCAGCCAATGTTTTCCATGGAGTTTCCTGACAATGACCCCCAGGAACACGGCGTGATGGATCGGCGAAAATCGTTGCCCCACCTGGGATTTCGCGGTTCGCTCGCCGTGAAGAACTGTTACCGGGCCCAGGCCTGCGGTGGGTCTTGCCGCAGAATGATTCGGCGATCGGCAAGCACGATCGTCAGCCCACGCTTGCAACACCATTCGCTCTGGCCCTCAAAGCCATCGGACGTCGCAGGTCAGGGGGGCATCCCTTACCCACCGGATATCGGTCTCCATAACGGCGACCGCTTGTTTCGAGGCAGAACTGCATGAGCATCGTCTCCAACTCGATCATCAACGCGGACGCCGAAGCCCGCTATCTCAGCCCTGGCGAACTCGACCAGATCAAGTCTTTCGTAGCCGGCGGGCAGCGCCGTCTGCGGGTGGCTCAGGTCTTGAGCGAGAGCCGCGAGCGCATTGTGAAGCAGGCCGGCGGCGCCCTCTTTCAAAAGCGTCCCGACATCATCTCCCCGGGCGGCAACGCCTACGGAGAAGAGATGACAGCCACCTGTCTTCGGGACATCGACTACTACCTCCGTCTCGTGACCTACGGAATGGTCGCGGGAGACGTGACGCCCATCGAAGAGATCGGCATCATCGGTGCCCGCGAGATGTACAAGGCACTGGGCACACCGCTTGAGGCCATGGCCGAAGCCGTGCGGGAGCTCAAGAACGCCTCTCTCGGAATTCTCACGGGAGCCGATGCCGAAGAAGCTGGCTTCTACTTCGACTACGTCATCGGCGCCCTTTCCTGAGCGTTCGCCACACCCCCTGCCCACCGCCTCTTCCCCGGACACATGCAAGACGCGATCACCAACGTCATCAATCAGTCCGACGTTCAGGGCCTTTACCTGGACGATTCCTCCATCGGACGCCTTGAGCAGTATTTCGCCAGTGGCGAACTGCGTGTGAGGGCTGCTGCCACCATCAGCGCCAACGCCTCAGCGATCATCAAAGAAGCTGTGGCCAAGACGCTGCTGTATTCGGACATCACCCGTCCGGGCGGCAACATGTACACCACTCGGAGGTACGCCGCTTGCATCCGCGATCTCGACTACTACCTCCGTTACGCCACCTACGCCATGCTGGCTGGTGACACCTCCATCCTTGATGAGCGTGTCCTCAACGGCCTGAAGGAGACTTACAACTCTCTGGGTGTGCCCATCGGTGCCACGGTGCAGTCGATCCAGGCGATGAAGGAAACGGCAGCTTCTCTGGTCGGCGCTGATGCCGGTCGCGAGCTCGGCACCTACCTCGACTACATCAGTTCCGGCCTGGGCAACTGATCACCTCCCAAGGAACTCAGCGAGGGCTTCTTCATGCGTCTGTTCAAAATCACGGCCTGCATTCCATGCCCAGAAAAGGTGCGGAGTCAGAGGGAGTTGCAAAACACTTTCTTCACCAAGTGGGTGCCGTATGAAAGCTGGTTTGCTGAACAACAGCGAATCATGAAGCAGGGAGGCAAGATCCTCAAAGTTGAACTGGCTACCGGCCGTCGTCAGGTCAACGTCGGCAACTAAGCCTTAGTGTTGCTTCATCTGTAGTGGTCTTCACTGATCATTACCGTCACGTCCCGGCCCAGCCGGGCTTTTTTTTGTCCCTGCTGCACTGAAAAAGTCGCAGCGACACGGCTGAATGGGGAATGGTTTTCCCTTTCCACCCGTGCCAGGTTCTCTGACACCTCGCGCTAGGTCTGGCGCCAATGCGGCGGGATCCAAGGCGGGGACCCAGCGAACCGCTGGTTTCACCTGGGAACAGTGGCCTGCCGAAGCCCGTCTGCTGCTTGGCATGGTGGCGATCTGGAGCCTGGCGGGCCTGGTGATCCTGTCGTCTGCCAGTTGGTGGGTGGCGGAGCGTGAGATGGGCGACCCGGCCTTCTACCTCAAACGCCAGGCACTGTGGATGCTGGCGAGCTGGGTTCTGCTCTGGTTGTCGATTCGCACCCAGCTGAGACGCTGGTTGAGGCTGGCTGCCCCGGCCGTACTGATCGGTGGTGTGTTGATTTTCGCCACGCTGGTGGCGGGCAGCACCGTCAATGGGGCCAGTCGATGGTTGGTGTTGGGTCCCGTTCAGCTCCAGCCATCTGAACTGATCAAACCGTTCATCGTGCTGCAGGGGGCCTCACTCTTCGCTCACTGGAGCCGCATCGGCAACGACCAGAAGATGTTCTGGCTGGGCATTTTCAGCGTGATTCTGTTCCTGATCCTTCGGCAGCCAAACCTCAGCACCGCGGCACTCACTGGGTTGTTGCTCTGGCTGATGGCCCTGGCGGCGGGGCTCCCGTTGCTGGGATTGCTGGGCACCGCAGCAGCCGGCGGCATCACGGGTGTAGCGAGCATCCTGATCAACGAGTACCAGCGAGTCCGCGTGGTGTCGTTCCTGGATCCCTGGCGCGACGCTCAAGGTGATGGCTATCAACTCGTGCAGAGCCTGCTGGCCATCGGCTCTGGCGGTGTCCTCGGCGAAGGATTCGGTCTCTCCACCCAGAAGCTCCAATACCTTCCGATCCAGTCCACCGATTTCATCTTCGCCGTCTTTGCTGAGGAATTCGGCTACGTGGGGTCGGTGGTGATGCTGCTGTTCCTGTTGCTGTTCGGCTTCGTGGGGCTGAGGGTGGCCCTGGGCTGCCGCAGCAACCAGCAGCGCCTCGTGGCGATTGGTGCCACCACCTTGCTGGTCGGTCAATCTATCCTCAACATCGCCGTGGCCAGTGGCTCGATGCCCACCACCGGCCTGCCGTTGCCAATGATCAGCTACGGCGGCAACTCACTGCTGGCCAGCTTGTTGACAGCCGGATTGTTGATCCGCTGTTCCCTGGAATCAGCCGGCTTGGACCAACCCACTGGCCGGCGGCGACGCCAGGGCACTGACCGGTCGGCTGGCGACCTGGCCCACCATGCCCCGATAGGCTGACCATCCTTATCAGTGCCAGGCCAACCCCCTGGCCTTGCCAGCAAGCGGATGGATGCGGTGGGGTTCCAAGTCGCAGATCTGGCCCGCTGGGCGGAGGATCTGATCATCGGTTCGCTCAACGCACCAGGCCCTTCCACCCTGGTTCTGATCTTCGCCGCTGGTTTGCTCACAAGCCTGGGGCCCTGCTCCCTTTCGTTGCTGCCGGTCACGGTCGCCTACATGGCGGGGTTTTCAAGCAAAACTTCCAAGCCATGGCTGCTGAGTGCCTGCTTTGCCGGGGGGATCGTGCTCTCCCTCGTGATGCTGGGTCTCGCCAGTGCCGTTCTGGGGCGTCTCTATGGGCAGGTGCCAGGCTTTATCCCCACCGTGGTGGCTGTGCTCGCGGTGGTGATGGGGCTCAACCTGCTGGGCCTGTTGCGCCTTCCCCTGCCGGCTGGTCCTGACCCGGAACGTTGGCGCGGGCGCGTCCCGGCGCCGCTTGGCCCGGTGGCGGCCGGTGCGGCCTTTGGTCTGGCGGCCAGCCCCTGCACCACCCCTGTGTTGGCGGTGTTGCTGGGCTGGATGGCCCAGCAGGGCCGTCCGTTGGTGGGGATGGTGCTGCTCACCTGTTTTGGTGCCGGCCAGGTGCTCCCGTTGGTGCTGGCCGGTAGTGCCGCCGCCTCAATGCAGCGCTTGCTTGCGCTGCGCGCGCTCAGCCGTTGGGTGCCTCCGATCAGCGGCGTGGTGTTGATCACCAGCGGCGGACTGGCATTGTTGGCGCAGCTCTCGTGACTCCTTCTCCCGTTCAAATCCGCACACCGACCTGGCGGCGACTGCTCGCGTGGCTCTCCGACCTTCGCCTCGCCATCGGGCTGCTGCTGGTGATCGCCGCCACCAGCGCCATCGGCACGCTGATTCCCCAGCGTGAGGCCAGTGAGGCCTATCACCAGCTCTACGACCGCAAGCCCTGGTTGGGCGTGGTCACCGGCGACTGGATCCTGAAGCTGCAGCTCGACCACGTCTACGCCAGCAGCTGGTTCCTCGCTCTCCTGGCCTTGCTGGGCCTCTCGCTTGTGCTGTGCAGTTGGCGGAGACAATGGCCCGCCCTGCAGGCAGCGCTGCGCTGGGTCGACTATCACTCCCCGCGGCAGCTCAGCAAGCTCAGCCTGGCGGAAACCATTCCCAGCGCAGACCCGGACACCGACCTGCAGAACCTGCAACACCTGTTGCACACCAAGGGCTGGCAGTTGCAGGCGGCCAACGGTCGCCTGGCCGCCCGCAAAGGGGTGCTGGGCCGGGTGGGGCCACTTCTGGTGCACGCCGGCTTGGTGGTGCTGATGGTGGGTTCGGCCTGGGGCGCACTGGCGGGCCAGCGGCTGGAGCGCTATCTGGCGCCTGGCCGCGAGCTCGAGCTGCTCAACTCCAGAGGGGATAACCAGCTGACCGTGGCGCTCGAGCATTTCGAGATTGATCGTGATTCGGTCGGCCGCCCGGAGCAGTTCCGCTCCCAGCTCAAGCTGCTGGATTCCACCGGGGCGCCTGTGGAAGAAACCGAGATCAGCGTCAACCACCCGCTGCGCTTTCGGGGCATGACCGTCTATCAGGCCGACTGGTCACTGGCGGCGATCACGATTCAGCTGGGTCGCAGCCCCCTGCTGCAATTTCCGCTGCGCGCACTGCCCGAACTGGGCGAGCAGGTCTGGGGCCTGGCCGTCCCGACCCGCCCGGATGGCAGCGAACCGGTCCTGCTCACCCTCAGCAGCGAGCAGGGCCCCGTGGAGGTTTACGCAGCTAACGCTCAACCCATCGGCCGGCTGAGCCCCGGCGGCGCTCCGATCGACATCAACGGGTTATCCCTGCGCGTGGCCGAGGTAATGCCTGCAAGCGGCCTTTTGCTCAAGAAAGATCCAGGTGTGCCACTGGTCTACGGCGGTTTTGCGATTGCCCTCGCCGGCGGCGCGCTGAGCCTGATCGCCACACGCCAGCTCTGGGGCATCTCCGACCCGGCACACGATCAGCTGCACGTGGGTGGCCTCTGCAACCGCAATCTCACGGCGCTGGCCGGGGAGCTGCCGGCCTTGCTCCTGGAGATTCGTCAGCTGCGCCCTTCCACCGGCGAAGCCAAGGAGCAGGGGCAACCGCAAACGGTCTGAAACTCAGGGCCGGGGTACGCCCAGGAGCTGGCCCTCAGGGCCGGCTCCGGAGAGAGCAGCGCTTCCAGCCGTCGGGTCAGCAGGGCAGCCGAACGCCGTGGCTGACCCGGATCACAGTGTGGACATTGCCTCGGGGATTGAAATCGGCTTCCAGCTGCATCCAGAGCGGATCGCTGGCAGCCACGAGGTCGTCAAGGATTCGGTTGGCCACTTCCTCATGGGAAATGCTGCGGTCACGCCAGCTGTTGACGTAGAGCTTGAGCGCCTTGAGCTCCAGCACCTTGGCGCCCGGCTGGTACAGCAGGCGCAGCACAGCGAAGTCGGGGTACCCGGAAAAGGGGCACTTGCAGGTGAACTCGGGCAGCTCGATCGCCACTTCGTAGGCGCGACCCGGCCGGGGATTGTCAAAACCGATCAACTGGGACTCGGCGATCACCCGCTCGCCGTAATGCGGAGTGGTGGTGGCCGGTGGGGTGGGCAGGGTCACGGCAGCAGGGCTGGGGAAAGGCCTGTCCCGGCTTTGCTGTAGGCAGCTCGGGCCCACCGGTAGTGGAGCACAGGGCCAGCAGGCACGGGTGAGCGGGTTGTGGGGGAATGCTACAAAGACAGGCCGTTCACAACGATTTACGAAGATGAAAGGAAAATGTTCGTCGCGAACAGTGCGAACTTGCTAGAAAGGCATCGAAGGACAAACCGTTGACCAGGTGAGGGGCGATCCGCTCTCCACCCCTGTCGGAAGTAGCCCCACCGCGAGGCGAAGCAACGCTCCTTCCCACGAAGCGGCACCAGCCAGCGGGCTGGTGATCCCCACCCTCTTCGAGGCCATCCATCATGACCAAGACCCAACTCGTCTACCGCGGCGTCGCCTACGACGGTACCCAACACGCTGAACTCCCGGCCCAGCCCGTTGAGCACGTCTATAGAGGCGTTCACTACCGCGAGGCCCTGCGTCACGAGCCCACCCAGCCCGACGAAGCACTTGAGCTTCACTACCGCGGCCATGCCTATCACCACAGGCGCGCCGAAGCCGCCCGCCAGGTGAACGCCGGCTGAACGCTGACACGGGGATCTCCCCGTAGCAACTGCTACACCGGAGCCCTGCAGGCTCGGGCCTAATGGCCTGAGTTGCAGGGTCTTTTCATGGATCTCGCTCTTACGTCCACCAGCGATGGGGGCTTCAGGCTGGGCCCTCAATCGGCCATCGGTATGTTGTGGTTGCAAACCCACTTCGAAATCGAGCACTGGTCGCTGTTGGCCGCTGGTCAAATCCAAGTGGACGGATCCTCTGCGGATCTGCTCTGCGAGGATGCCAGGGCCGCTGGGTTGCTTGTCTGTCGCACCCCTATCCTGCCTGTCTCGATCCAATCTTCAAACTAACCTTTTCGTTCTGAAATCTCAGGAGAATTCATGAAAAAAGTTGAGGCCATCATCCGTCCCTTCAAGCTCGAGGATGTCAAAGTTGCGTTGGTGAATGCGGGCATCGTTGGCATGACCGTGAGTGAGGTCAGGGGTTTTGGCCGTCAGAAGGGCCAGGTGGAGCGCTACCGCGGCTCCGAGTTCACAGTGGAGTTCCTCCAGAAGCTGAAGCTGGAAGTGGTGGTTGAAGACGAAAATGTGGACACAGTGGTGACCGCCATTCAGGACGCCGCACGCACCGGAGAGATTGGCGATGGCAAGATCTTCATTAGCACCATTGGCACCGTGATCCGGATTCGCACCGGCGATCGCGACAGCACGGCAATCTGAAGCATCGCTTCAGCTGTTGGATTCAGCTGACCTGAAGCTCACCTTCAGGTCAGCGCCGATGAAGGGCAAGCACTGAGTTCAGTGCAGTGTCCATTTCACGATCCTTTCAATAGCGGCAGCCTCAAGTGTTCCACCTGCCGCTGCGAGTTCCCTCTGCTGGCCAATCGCATCATCTGAGGGAGCATTGATCTCAGAACTCTCACCATGGCGCGTAGGCCAGGCGTCTGATGTCCGCTCAGCGTCGGGTGATTGCTCATCAACGGATGACTGTTCACCGCCATGCGGCGCTTCAGCAGCGTTTGGAGACTCTGCCGTGGAAACAAGCTGAGCCTCCCTTCCAATCGCAGCCGAATTTACACCCGCAGCCAGCTTTGCACTCTCAGCGAGCTCTGCAATCTCGGCGGCCCTTGCACGCTCAGCGGGCACTGCATTCCCAGCCTTGATCCTTGGCTCTCCGTGTTCTGAGCGCTCTAGGTGCTGTGGGTGACCACACTCTTCTGAGAGCACGCCCGTTTGTGAGCACTCGGCAGTTCCCATCAGCCCAGTGTTCCTGAGGGGTTCGTCCCCTGCAGCGCTGCTGCTCGCGAAGGATTGGGGGCGAAGCCAGAGCAGGTATTCGTGATTGCCGGCGGGCCCCGTGAGCGGCGAGGCCACCAGACCCGCTGCGCTCCAGCCGCAGGGCAGCGCCGCCGCAATCACCGCTGAAATTGCATCCACGTGGGCGCGGGGATCGCGCACCACCCCACCTTTGCCGACCCGCTCGCGCCCCACTTCGAACTGGGGTTTCACCAGCACCACCGCTTCAGCCGCATCGCTGCGCAGCAAGCCGCGCAGTGCAGGCAGCACCCGCGCCAACGCAATAAAGGAAAGATCCGCCACACCAAGGTCGGGCCAGGGATCCTCCGGTCGATAGAGGTCGGCGGGATCGAGGTGCCTCAGGTTTGTGCGCTCCCGCAGCACCACGCGTTCATCGCTGCGCAGCGACCAGGCGGTCTGTCCGTAGCCCACATCGATGCCGTAGACCCTGGCGGCACCGTTCTGCAGCAAGCAATCGGTGAAACCACCTGTGGAGATGCCTGCATCGAGGCAGATGCGGCCACGCAATGCCAGCGGGAAAGCCTGGAGCGCCGCGGCCAGCTTCTCGCCGCCGCGGGACACAAAACGGGGCGGGGCTTCGAGCTCAGGCACCAGCTCCTTGTCGACTTCCTGCCCCGGCTTGTCGAGCACGTGGCCCTGCAGCCGCACCCGGCCGGCGCGGATCAGCTGCTGGGCCTGATGGCGGCTGGTCACCAGACCCAGCTCGACCAGCAGCAGATCAAGGCGTTGTTTTCTGCCCATGACGCCTTGGCTCTGGGTATATCCGACTGGGATCCCCGGCGGATCTGAGGCCATCCAACCACGCCGGGACCAGCTGGCCAGCGCCCGCAAGAGTGTTGAAGCGCCACCGGACGCTGCGGCACGGAGGCCAGAGGACTGCCCCATAGATTGGCCAGGTGTGCCTGCGCCGTGGAGCCTTGATCGAGCGTTACACCCTGCCCGAAATGGGCGCTCTGTGGAGCGAAGAGGCCAAGTTCCAGGGATGGCTGGATGTGGAGCTGGCCGCCTGCGAAGCCAACTGCACCCTCGGCCGGGTGCCCGCTGAGGCCATGGCCGAAATCCGTGCCAAGGCCCGCTTTGAGGTGCCGCGCATCCTGGAGATCGAGGCAGAGGTGCGTCACGACGTGATCGCCTTTCTCACCAACGTGAATGAGCACGTGGGGCCTGCGGGGCGCTACATCCATGTGGGCATGACCAGCTCGGACGTGCTTGATACCGGGCTCGCCCTGCAGATGAAGCGCTCGGTACGCGTGCTGCTGCAAGAGATGGAGGCCTTGGTGGAAGCGCTGCGGCAGCTGGCGTGCGCCCATAAGGACACCGTGATGATCGGGCGCTCCCATGCCATCCACGGCGAACCGATCACCTTCGGCTTCAAGGTGGCGGGTTGGCTGGCCGAAAGCCTGCGCAACCGCCAGCGCCTGCAGCAGCTCGAGACCACGGTGTCCGTGGGCCAGGTGAGCGGGGCGATGGGCACCTATGCCAACACTGATCCCCAGGTGGAGGCTCTGGCCTGCGCCAGCCTGGGGCTGGAGCCGGATACGGCCAGCACGCAGGTGATCAGCCGGGATCGCCATGCGGAGTATGTGCAGACCCTGGCACTGGTGGGGGCCTCCCTGGAGCGCTTCAGCACCGAGATCAGGAATCTGCAGCGCACTGATGTGCTTGAGGTGGAAGAGAACTTCGCCAAAGGGCAGAAAGGCAGTTCAGCGATGCCCCATAAGCGCAACCCGATCCGCAGCGAACGCATCAGCGGGCTGGCCCGCGTGCTGAGGAGCTACACGGTGGCGGCGTTGGAAAACGTGGCGCTTTGGCATGAACGTGACATCAGTCATAGCTCCGTGGAGCGAATGATGCTGCCGGATTGTTCCTGCACCTTGCATTTCATGTTGCGTGAAATGACGGAGGTGGTCCAAGGGCTGGGTGTCTATCCCGACAACATGACCCGCAATCTTCACATCTACGGAGGCGTTGTGTTCAGCCAACGGGTGCTGCTGGCACTGGTGGAGCATGGGCTCAGCCGTGAGCAGGCCTATCAGCTGGTGCAGCGCCATGCCCACAGCGCCTGGAACACCGAGGGCGGGAATTTTCGCGCCAACCTGCTGGCCGACCCCGAGGTGACAGGCGTGTTGAGCACTGCCGAACTGGACATGTGCTTCTCCACCGATCTGCACCGCGCCCAGCTCGGGGTGATCTGGGCCCGACTAGGCCTGGACGACTGAGGTGTGCGCCCGTTCTTGCAAGCGGGGCGCACACGCAGAATTGCTCACGGAAACCCAAAAGGAGACGCCCGGATGCCATTTTCGTTGTATTGGGCGTCGTAGTATTGCTCCCCTGACGACCAGTCAACTACTATGTGTCAACGCGTTATCTCAATGACTTCACTCTTTATTGCTGGTTTCCGCCAGCAATTTTGTTGACCGCGGGGATGCATTAAGCAACTGATCGGGCGACCAGTCGCCCGGGATTGAGGTGGAGACCACAGTCGCTCATGTTCATGACCTCATGCCAGCGCCTGAGTTGCGCCAAGGTAAGCAAGATGCTGCCGATGCCTGCGATGGTAAGCAAGGCATTGAAAATCGTCCTGATTTGAGGGCATGTTCATCCCCTTCCGAACTCTCCTGCGACGAAGCAGGTGGCGCGACCTGCCATTGCTGTGGATGGACCATTGGATGATCCGGGTTGGCTGCGCCAAGTCGTAGGCGCCTGCCTATAGCCGTCCCACTTCCCGCTAAAGGGTGAACATCCTTTTCGCGCAATCAAGTAGTCGTTCGGCTTTGGGAGGATCTACGTGGGGTTGCTCAAAACCAGCTGCCAGTTGAGCGTGTTGGCCGCCTTGATCAATCTGTGTTTGGTGCGTCCCAGGTTTCTCGGCAGGTCATTCTCGGTCAAATGGTGTGTCCATCAGTGCTGATAAAGGCAAGAAAAAAGGAGCATTCGTTCGAAGAAGCTGACATCACTACAGTCAACTCTTGGCCTGCAGCGTGAAGGGCCGCCGCGAGCATTGTTGGGTTACAAGTATTGCTTGCAGACTTGATTGCCTGGATTTTTCTTGGCAGGTGCCTTGATTGCCACTCTCAAAGCCGCGCGTGTCAGTCAGTATTCGCCTGCTGTGCCAGAACGAGCCCCAGAGCGATCCAGAGCAGCACAAGCACCAGGCAGAGGGAGGTCCAGGCCGGCAGTCCCCAGCCCACCACCACCAGCGGGGCCACCACGGTGATCACGCCACCGGCCAGCAGGGGCTGCAGCAGCAATTGCTTGATCGAAAAGGCCGTCACTGCTTCGCTGCGATCGTCCGGGTCGGCCATGCGCAGCAGCAACAGGCCGCTGGCGGCCACGCCGGTGGCCTGGCCGAATTCCAGAATCGCCCGCTCGAACCAGTCGGCCGGCAGGATCCGCGGAGCCAGCAGCAGCACCACCGCCAGGTTCCAGAACAGGCCCGCCAGCGCCAGCACCGTCAGTGGCAGCCAGTCGGCGGCCAGCAGCCGCAGGTCGAGGCAGGCCGTGGCTGCCGTGATCAGCAGGTCCGCCGCCAGCGTGCCGGTCTGGCTCTGGATCGGTGTGGACACCCAGCGCTCCTGGCCGCTTTTCTCCAGGGCCAGCCGCACCAGCAGCGACCCCACCAGCGCCAGCGGGAACACCGGCAGGGCGTCGATCACCATGGCGAACACCCCACCGCTGCGATCGGCACCCCAGCGCAGCGCAGCTAGCAGACAGCACCCAATCGCCACAGCGATGCCCGCCAGGGCCATGTTCACCGCCCAGTCGGCCCCTTGCCGCCACCAGGCCGGCAGTTCCAGTGTTCCTTCCTCAAGGGGTTGGTCGGCAGGGATTGCCTCCAGCGGTGGGGTCTCCTCTAGCACAATCTCCACGGCCTCCTGCAGCGGAATCGCCGCGCCGAAGCTGAGCCAGCCCCGTGCCCGCGCCAGCACCACCACCAGCCCGCCCACCACGGTGGAGGCCAGCAGCCCCACGGTGGCCATTGCCAGCCCCAGGGCCTGACCGCCCTCCAGTCCCAGGCGTTCGTAGGTGGGGCCCATCGCCGCCGCCGAGCCATGCCCGCCCTCGTAGGCGACCTCGATCAGCAGGGCCATCACAGGACTCGTGCCCAGCAGGGGCTGCAGCACGAGCAGCACCGCCAGCCCGCCCACCAGGAACTGGCCGAAGGCGAGCGTGAGGGCCATCAGCACCTGCCCGGAAAGCGGTCGCCACAGCCCGCCCAGCTTTGGCAACGGCTTGCCCAGCAGCAGGCTGGCGAACACCAGCGTGAGGAGTGGCAACGGCAACTGGTTCCAGAGGTCGATCACCGGTTGTGGTACCAGTGGCAGCAGCCCTGCCGGGGCCACCAGCAGCCCGAGGCCGCCGGCCAGCAACGCCTCCGGCAGGCCCCAGCGCTTCATACCGAGCCGGTTGCCGATCAGGCGCCCCAGCAGCAGCAGCACCACCAGCACCACCAGCGCCAGCAGCGGCCAGTGCCAGCCCCGCAGCAGCGATTCCACAGCGTCCGGAAGCCTCACAGGCCGAACTGCCGGCGGAAGAAGGCCTCGGTGGCCTCCAGCACCTCGATGCGCACCTCCGGGCGGCGAAAGCCATGGCCTTCACCGGCGAACCGACGCACCTCCACTGGCAGGCCGTTGGCCGCGAGGGCCGCAGCCATGGCGTCGGTCTGCTCGGGTGGCACCACCTCGTCGTCGAGGCCCTGGAAAAAGATCACCGGGCAGCGCATCTGGCCGGCATGGTGCAGCGGCGAGCGCTGCGCATAGAGCGCCTGCGCCGCCGGCCACGGGCCCACCAGGTCCTCGAGATAACCGGCCTCGAAGCGATGGGTGCTGCGCACCAGCGCCGCCAGATCGGCCACGCCGTAGCGGCAGGCCCCGGCGCGGAACACATCGGTGAAGCAGAGCGCCGCCAGGGTGGTGAATCCGCCGGCGCTGCCGCCCTCGATCGCGAGACGCTCTGGGCTCGCCGCACCCGCCGCCACCAGCGCGGTGGCCGCCGCGGCGCAGTCGCTCACGTCCACCACACCCCATTGGCCGGCGAGACGATCGCGGTAGGCCCTGCCGAAGCCCGTGGACCCGCCGTAGTTCACGTCCACCACGCCCCAGCCGCGGCTGGTCCAGAACTGAACCGCCAGATTCAGCCCCGTGCCGGCCATGGCGGTGGGCCCGCTGTGACTCTTCACAAGCAAGGGGGCCAGCGGCTGGGCGCCGCCGATCGGCGGGTAGTACCAGGCGTGGGTGGGCAGGCCGCCGTGCCCCTTGAACCAGAGCGCCTGCGGGGTGCTGATCGCTTCCGCCGCCAGGGGGGGCGTTCCCGCTGGGGCCGCTGCTGCTTCGCCGCCGCCCGCTGGGGTGTGGCTCCAGCTGCCGTGGTGAAGATCGATCTCCAGCAGGCCCTGTGGGGTGACGGCATCGGCGGCCACGACCACCACCCGGCCGCCGCCGGCACTGAGGCCATCGAGTGCGTCGAAAGGCTGGGCGAGCGGCTGCCAGCGCCCCTCGGCGGCGCCTGGCTCCGGCAGGGCGATGGTGCCGAGCTCCCAGCGGCCGGCCCGGCAGACCGCCGCCACCAGTTGCTGGCCATCCCAGCCCGTGGTGCGCCGCCCGTACACCCAGGCCGGGAGACCGAATTCCGCCTCCATCGGCAACAGCGGCTGCCAGTGCAAGGCAGTGGTGGGGGGTAGGGCGGCCACAGTTAGGGGCAGCGGCCCGGCCGCCACCGAGGGCTCCACCGCCGCCAGGCGCTCTGCCGCCGGCAGGCGCTCCAGGTTCCACCAGCCGCTGCGGTCCGTGGCCACCACCAGGTCGCCAGTCGGCAGCCAGAGCGGTTGCACCACCGACACATCGGCGGCGGTGGGCCCGGTGGCGGCACCCCCGGCCAGCGGCCGGCAGTCGTGCAACACCCCGCTGGGGTCAAAGCGGCCCAGCCACAGCTGGCTGCGGTCCCAGGGCATGAACGGCTGCTGCCATTCCACCCAGGCCAGATGGCTGCCATGGGGGCTGAGCACGGCGCTGCCGCAGAAGTCGGTGGGCTGGTGCAGGAGCACGGGCTCTCCGCCCGCCAGCGGCACGGCCACCAGCTGATCGACGCCATCACACTCCATGACGCCGATCCAGCGCTGGCGCGGGCCGTCGATCAGGCCGTCGGCGAAAGCCCGGGCCGCTGGTGCAGTGAGCCGCCTCGGCTCCGGCAGCAGCGGCGGCGATGGCGATGCCGCTGGCGAAGACTCCACCTTCTCTGGCAGGAGCAGGCTCCCCTCCTGCAACACAGGGTGCACCGCCGGCAACTCCAGCGCCCACAGGCAGCGGTCGCCGTCGTTGACGAACACCACGGTGGTGCCGCCGGCCACGCTTCCCACCGCCACCACACCGCCGCCATAGGTGTGCACCCGGCTGCGCAGGTTCCAGGGGGCGGGGGTGAGCTCCTGGCTGGGGCCACCGGGCCGCTGGCGCCACAGCAGGGTGACGCGGCCCTGCTCCAGGGGCCGTTGCTCCAGCCAGAACAGCTCCTGTCCGTGCAGCAGCGGCTCCTTCACCGTGGGTGCCGCCTCCACCGCCACCCGGGCCGGCAACGCTGCGGGCTCGGCCGGGCTCCAGTTCCCCCCCACACGCACCTTCTAGAATTCACCCATCGTTTCAGGTGATGCCTTGGCCAGCAGCTTCGCCAAAATGGCCCGCCAGGCGGAGCTCACCAGCCGTGGGGTTCACGTCTCCAAGGAGGTGCTGGATCACCCCCCGCTGACCATTCACACCCTCGGCGATGCCGCGCTGCGCCAACCGGCCAAACGCATCAGCAAGGTGGATGAAGCGGTGCGGGATCTCGCCCGCGACATGCTCCGCAGCATGTATGCCGCCCATGGCATCGGTGTGGCCGCGCCCCAGGTGGGTGTCCACAAGCAGCTCGTGGTGATCGATCTCGATCCCGAGAACCCGGCCACCCCGCCCCAGGTGTTCATCAACCCCGAGATTGGCGCCACCAGCGGCTCGCTCACCACCTATGAAGAAGGTTGCCTGAGCATTCCCGGCGTGTATCTGCAGGTGGTTCGTCCCACCACCGCCGAGGTGAGCTTCCGTGACGAGCACGGCAGGCCCCGGCGGATCAAGGCCGATGGCCTGCTGGCCCGCTGCCTGCTCCATGAGATGGACCATCTCCATGGAGTGCTGTTCGTCGACCGCGTCACCGATGAACTGAGCCTCAACGATGGGCTCAAGGAGCACGGGTTCGAGCGCGCCGCCGTCCACTCCCTGCGCTGACGCCCAATGCCGATGAAACCGTTTGCCGGGGTGTTCCTGGCGCTCGCCTGTCTGCTGGGCATCGCCGCCACAGGCTCAGTGTTTGAGCTCTCCTATGGCGACCCCGATCTCGGGGTCACCACCACCCGGCTGATCCTGGCGGCCTGCCTGCCTGGCACGGTCCTCAGCCTGCTGGTCGCAATTCGTCTCAACAAGCCGGCCTAAGGGGGGCTGGCACCCTCAAGCCTCACTTCTACCATCGGCACCTCCTGCCGCTGGGCACCTCCGATGCGACATCTCCGGCCGATCCGCGCCCTGCCGTTCCTGTCCGCGCTCGGCGTCGTGGCGATGGGCGGGGCCCTTGCTCCCCTTTACGCGCAAGGGGCACTGTTCGGCGCTCGCGATGTGGCGCAGGAGCGCTTCGTACTGGTGGCTGCGCCGATCGGTGACGGCACCCGCGCCCAGCTCAACATCTACGAGCAGATCACCAATCGCCGCCCCTGTTTCGCCGTGTCCGGCGCCAACCCGGCCCGCGTAGACCCGCTGCTGGGCACCTTCGACTTCACCGGCATCTGCACGCGCTACATCGATGCCAACGGCTATTCGCTGCGGGTGGGCGACAACGATCTGGCCACCGTGTACCGGATCAGCGTGGTGCGCAGCGGCAACGACAACATCCTGCTGGCCACGCCGCACCGCGGCAAAACCGGCCCCGAGATGATCCTGGCCCGCACCAACGGCCACGCCGCCGGCTTCCTGCAGTTCACCCCCGAGCCGGGGTGGAGGCTAATGCGTCGTCACTTCGGCACCCGCGCCCTCGGCCACGTCTACATCTATCGCGATAACTGGCCGGGCGAAACAACGGCCGCCCCGGCCGGATCGGGTGCACCAGGGGGCACAGCTCCTGGCAGCACCGCTCCCGCCCCTGCGGGCCGTGGAACACCAGGGGCCACAACACCACAGCCCACGACCCCAGCCGCCCGCCCCACTTCCGCGCCTGCGGTCCCCGGCAGCAGCGCTCCTCGAAGCACTACCCCCAGCACCACCGCTCCACGCACGGCGGTTCCCGGTGCAACGGCACCCGGTACCACGGCCCCTGCCACCACCGGGCCCAGCACCACAGCGCCCCGCACCACCGTCCCGCGGCCCTCATCGCCAGCGGGTGCTGCAGCACCGACCGGCTCAGCGCCCGCTACCGGTGCCACGCGCACCGCTGTTCCCCTGTCGCCGCCCCCGGTGGTTCCGCCGGCGCCAACCTCAGCACCGCGCACTCGGTGAAGCCTGGGCGGAGGCAGTTGCTACATTGAGCAATCTCCAGCCCCACTGCGTGGTTCATGACCCAGGTCACCGTCGGCGAAAATGAAGGCATCGAATCGGCGCTGCGCCGGTTCAAGCGTCAGGTGTCCAAGGCAGGGATCTTTGCCGACCTCAAGCGCCTGCGTCACCACGAAACCCCCACCGAGAAGTACAAGCGCAAGGCCCAGCAGCGCCGCCGCCGCCGCTGATCCAGCCGACCGCTCGGAACTCTCACTGCCGCATTCCCAGCACCACGCCGGCTCAACCCTGCTGAACCTCTGTTCCGTGGGGTTTTCGCGTTTCCAGGAAACCTGGCCATCGGCTTGGTAGGTCCGGCTTCGTCGGTCCAGCGTCCTCAACCCTGTGTCGTCAGCCCGGCTTTGTCAGCCGTATGTCGTCCGTTCGGCGGCAGGTTCTATCCGGTCTCCGTCCCATCCGCCTCGCGGCGGAGGCAGGGGTTCAGCCCGTTGGCCCGCTGAACGGGCTGGCCCGCTCCTCTCTGACTCGCAGCCTCATCCAGCCGATCGCCTGGCTGTCTGCGGCTGAGCGGGTAGTCGGCGGCGCTTTCCGACTGCCCATGGTTCAACCCGTGTCTCCCCGGGCCAGCTGCTTGCCCCCACCCAGCAGCTGGTTGCCTCCACTCAGCAGCTGGTCGGCGCCGGTTTGTAGCTGATCGAAGGAGCGATAGGTGAGGGCTTCCGCCAGGTGGGAGGCCTGCACCTCGTTGCTGGCTTCGAGATCAGCGATCGTGCGCGCCACCCTCACCAGCCGTTCGGCTGAACGGGCCGAGAGCCGCCGCTGCCGGATCGCGCCGCGCCAGCGCTCCAGCGCCGCCGCCGACAACGCCAGATTCTGCCGAAGAGCCTCGCCCGTCAAGGCGCTGTTCGCTTGCCCTGCCGGGTTTCGCCGCGTCATCCGTTCGCGCGCCTGCCGCACCCGCTCCGCCACCGCCCCGCTGCTGGGCGGTGGGCTATGGCCGCCGCCCTCGCCGCTGGCGGCGGGGAGCCCCACCAGCTCATCAGCCTCCAGGCGCCGCATCACCACCTGAAGATCGATCCGATCCAGCAGTGGCCCCGACAGGCGCGCCCAGTAACGCTGGCGCACCCCTTCCGGGCATTGGCAGCTGCGCAGCGGATCGCCGAACCAGCCGCACGGGCAGGGATTGGTGGCCGCCACCAGCGCTATCCGGCAGGGGAAGCGGGTCCGCTGGCGCTGGCGGCTGATCCAGACCTCCCCCTCCTCCAGCGGCTCGCGCAGCTGATCGAGCACGGCCCGCTGGAATTCAGCCAGCTCGTCGAGAAACAGCACGCCGTGATGGGCCAGCGACAGTTCACCCGGCCGCGGCAACGCCCCGCCTCCCACCAGGGCCGTGGCGGTGCAGCTGTGGTGGGGGGCGCGGAAGGGTCGCTGGCGGATCAGGCCCGCCTCGCCGCTCAGCAGACCTGCCACGGAGACCACCTGGGTGAGCTCGAGTGCTTCCTCCGGCGGCAGCGGTGGCAGCAGTCCCGGCAGGCGGCGGGCCAGCATCGTCTTGCCGCTGCCCGGAGGGCCCACCAGCAGCAGGTGATGGTGTCCGGCTGCGGCGATCTCCAGCGCCCGCCGGCCGTGGTGCTGCCCCCGCACATCGGCCAGATCCGCCGCTGCCCCCTCGCCTGGCCCTACGGGCCGATCTGCGGCGGGCCGGCAGGGGGACGCCAGGGCCGGATCCATCAGCAGCTGGGCCACCTGTTGCAGCGTTTCGGCCGGCCACACCGTGAGCCCCTCCACCAGGGACGCCTCAGCACCGTTGGCGGCCGGCACCACCAGGGCCCGCGCGCCGGCCTGCCTGGCGGCCATGGCCATGGCCAGCGTCCCGCGCCCAGGCCGCAGGGTGCCATCGAGGCCCAGCTCGCCGGTGCTCCAGACGCCGATCAGCCGCTGGGGATCAAGCTGGCCGCTGGCCAGCAGCATGCCCAGGGCGATCGGCAGATCGAAGGCGGGCCCCTCCTTGCGTAGGTCGGCTGGAGCCAGGCTCACGATCACCCGGGTGAGCGGGGGCCGGAAGCCGCTGTTGCGCAGCGCCGCCCGCACCCGCTCGCGGGATTCGCGGCCGGCGGTGTCGGAGAGGCCCACCAGCTGCAGGGCCGGCAGGCCCGGGGCGATGTCCACCTCCACCACCACCGGCGCCGCCTCCAGTCCCAGCAGGGTGGCGCTGTTGCAGCGTGCCAACATCGATCGGAAACCAGGGTCACCTCACCGGTTCCCGCCCTGTCCTGCCCTGTGGCGTCATGGCCTCCAGTACCCCACCCGCGGCCGACACGATCTTCGGGCGGATCCTGCGCGGTGAGATCCCCTGCGATCAGGTCCACGCCGACGACCTCTGCCTGGCCTTCCGCGATGTGAACCCCCAGGCGCCGGTGCACGTGCTGGTGATCCCGCGTGAACCCCTGGTGAATCTCAATGCGGCAGGGGAGGAGCACGAGGCCCTGCTGGGGCATCTGCTGCTGGTGGCCGCCAGGGTGGCCCGCCAGGAGGGGCTCACGGGTTGGCGCACCGTCATCAACAACGGCGCCGAAGCCGGCCAGACCGTCTTTCACCTGCATGTGCATGTGATCGGTGGGCGTCCATTGCACTGGCCACCGGGCTGACCGCCCCCTCCCACCGCTCCCTGCCAGCGGCGACAATGGGCGGACCTGTCACGGTCCATGAGCTTCTTCAAGGCGTTCCGCGAGCAGCTCGGCAAGCTGCAGCGCCTGGCCCAGCCTTACTTCCTCCCCCTGGAGGAGAGCAGTTCCTGGCAATTCCTGCTGCTGGTGCTGTCCCTGCTTGCGGTGGTGGTGGGCGTCACCCTGCTGCTGCTCACCGGCTCGGTGGCCGCCGCGGGTGTGCTCATCCCCGATCTGCGCAGCCGCTTCTTGCCAGGGGTGCCCGAGCAGGTGGCCGCGCTCTGGAGCGGCCCGATCGGTCCGGTGGTGATGGCGCTGTTCGCCGGCGGCCTGGCGGTGTTCAGCAGCTTCCGGGCGAAGCTGCGCCAGGGGCGCTGGCTTCCCTGGCTGTTGATCGGCGTGATCACGTTGTTGATCCTGGTGATCAACGGCATCAACGTGGGCATCAGCTTTGTGGCCCGCAACGTTGAAAACGCCCTGGTGGCCTACGACCAGGACGGCTTCTGGAAGATCGTGGCGATTTATGCCTTCTGCCTGGTGCTGGCTCTGCCGATCCGCGCCACACAGAGCTACCTGATTCCCAAGCTTGGCCTGCTGTGGCGTGAGTGGCTGAGCGGCCGCCTGCTCACCCGCTACCTCTCGAACCGCGCCTATTACATCCTCAATCCCAACGACGAATCCCAGCAGGAGATCGATAACCCTGACCAGCGGATTTCTCAGGACACCGCCAGCTTCACTGGCACCAGCTTGAGCGTCACGGTGGAGATCCTCTCCGCGCTGCTCACCTTCGTGAGCTTCATCATTGTTCTGTGGAGCATCAGCGTGAATCTCGCGCTGCTCCTACTGGCCTATTCACTGGGCGGCACCGCACTGATCGTGTTCGCCAGCCGCAAGCTGGTGGCCTTGAACTATCAGCAGCTGAAGCTGGAAGCCGATTTCCGCTACGGCCTCGTTCACATCCGCGACAACGCTGAGTCGATTGCCTTCTACCGCGGTGAACAGCAGGAAGGTAAAGAAGCGGAGCGCCGGCTGAGTGGCGCGATCGTGAACTACAACAAGCTGATCGTGTGGGAGGCGCTGATCCAGGTGATCCAGCGCTCCTACGACTACTTCTCGCGCTTTCTGCCCTGGCTGGTGATCGCTCCGGTGTATTTCGCAAAGGAAGTTGATTTCGGCGTGTTCGGGCAGGCGAGCATCGCCTTCAGTCAGGTGCTGTTCTCGGTCAGTTACATCGTCAACAACATCGACCGCCTGGCGGCCTTCTCCGCCAGCATCAGTCGCCTGGAGGGCTTCCAGCTCAAGGTGGATGAGATCGGCAGCCAGGCCCGCGAACGCAACTACCAGGATTCACTGCTGGCAGACGCCTCACACCAGACCATCCTGGTGAAGCATGCCGATCTGGTGCCACCCCACACCGACCGCCGCCTGATTCACGACATCAGCCTGGAGGTGGGCCCTGCTCAGCGGTTGCTGGTGGTGGGCCCCAGCGGCTGCGGCAAAACCTCGTTTCTGCGCATGGTGAGTGGCCTGTGGCCGGCTGCGGCCGGCACGGTGGAGCGGCCACCGCTGGCGGAGTTGTTGTTCATTCCCCAGAAGCCCTACATGATCCTGGGCAGCCTGCGGGAACAGCTCTGCTACCCCCAGCAGCCCGAGCGCTTCAGCGACGACCACCTGCGCAGCGTCCTGGAAGAGGTGCGGCTGCCGGAGCTGGTGCGCCGCTACCCCGACCTCGACATCAAGCAGGACTGGCCCCGCCTCCTCTCACTCGGCGAGCAGCAGCGCCTGGCCTTCGCCCGGTTGCTGCTCAACTCTCCCCGTTTTGTGGTGCTCGATGAGGCCACCAGTGCCCTCGATGTGAACACCGAGAAGCATCTCTACAAGTTGCTCACCGAGCGGGACATGGCCTTTGTGAGCGTGGGCCACCGCCCCACCCTTGCCGCCTTCCACGACACCGTGCTCGAACTGGATGGCCAGGGCGGCTGGCGCCTGCTGCCGGCCACCGGCTATGACTTCACTCGCACCTGAACGCCCCATGCCCACCGATCCGGAACCCGCACCCGCCACCGACCAAGCCACTGCTCCAGCGGCAGATACCGCCGTGGCAGCTCCCACAAGCGCCACCACGGCCGATGCCCCTGCCTTCGGCTGGAGCGGTTATGCCGAACGGGTCAATGGCCGCTTCGCGATGATCGGCTTTGCCTCCGTGCTGCTGATCGAAGCCCTCAGCGGCGACACCTTCCTGCACTGGGCTGGCCTGGTGCCTTGAGCCTGGCTTGGGGCGGGGTTGTCATGAGAACACATCCACCGATTTGAGCACCGATGGGGACCATGGCAGTGGGTGATTGGTACGAAAGAGCATGAAATCAGGTGATTGGTAGATCATGCGGAAGGATTGATCGGCCTTGAGTCGCCGTTGCAGCACGCGATCCTTCTTCGAATCGGAGCCATTCAGCAGAATGTAGTCGTAGTGCTGCAGGAACTTTGATGTCATGTACCGCTCGCCATCACTGTGCAGGCGCTTGCTGATCACCCTTCGATGGGAGAGGTGGGGAGCGATGTCGATGGGAGCCAGGACTGCCGAGTCTGGCTGAATCAACGACACAACGCGATGGGCCTCTTCAATCCGCTCGAAAGACGAATGGTTCGTCATGATCCTGATGAACTTCGTTAGCCCGAACATGCACAGGACAGCCCACACAAGCAAAAGGCTGGATCGGATCTTGGGAAAGCCGTAGGTTCGCGAGGAAATCGCAAACAGAATGATGAACGGAACAATCGGCAAACTGTAATGGAGCATGAGCCCCTTGTGATTGGGGTGATCGCTCAGCAGATTCAGCAACAGCGCAGGAGTGGCGCCCATCAGTTCAGGAAATGCCTTGATGTTGCTGGTGAAGATGACAGGGAGAACCAGCAGGAACAGGTAGAAGGCATTCTCAACGGAGAACAGATGGCGAATCAGAACCATCGGATTGAACAGGATGGTTGTGACCACCTCTTGGTGGGAATTACCGAGATAGCTGAAAAACCGGCCAATCCAGTCGTGCTTTATCACCCCACCCCCGAATGATGGGGTAACGACCGAAATGATCAGGGCGAGGTAGAAGGTGGACAGGCCCATCACCAACAGGCCTGTCCTGCGGTCCCGCCTGATCAGGAAGTAGGCACCAAGCCCGATGCATGTGAGTGCCAGGGCCTGCTTGCAAGCCAACACCACTCCGATCGCCACAAGGGTCATCCAGAGATGGCCTCTCCGCTGGCTGTAGATGGCCAGGAAGAGAAATGGAATGGCAATGATTTCGGGATGGAAGTCGGAAACACTTGCATTGATCACCACCGGATAGAGGAAGTAGATGAAGGCCATCAGCCTTGCGTCCTGATCGCTTAGCCGATAGTCTTTCGCGATCAGGTAGACGATTGGCCCACTGATTGCCAGGCTGAATGCCTGAACGGCGAACAGCCACTGAACCGATGGATGAATCCTGTACAGCAAACTCAGGGGGTAGAAGATCCACGAGGCATGATCGCCAAGAATGTGAAAGCCCAGGTAGGAGGAGATCGGTGGCAGTCCCTGGCTGATCAGGTACACGGCCTGATCAAAGATGCCGAGGTCGAAGGCACTGGAAGAAAGGGTGTAATGGCGGTAGGAGGCGCTCAGGAAAAACACCACGAAGAGGCCCAGAGAGGCCAGCCACAGGCCACGCGGAACCTTCCGATCGACACCGTTGACGCCAGCGGTGGTTCCGACCTTGTTGCCCGGCGAGGGCGTTGATTCCATTCTTCGTGATTCGGTCATGCCGTGCCCATCTCCTGCCTCAGCCATGCTTCCACAGCAGGCTGTGAGGGCCCCCACTCCGCCGTCGCACCTGCCTGATGACCCATGGCCGGGCCATCGCGCCGGGTTTTCGGTTCATGGCAGCTCCAGCAGGTCCACCTGCCAGATCCCGCCGCGGCTCACCTCCACCGCCAGCTGGCGCCCATCGCCGCTGAGGCTCACCTGGCGCGGCACCCCCGCTGGATCCAGCGGCAGAGGCTGAAACCCCTGGATCGAGCGCCGGTACAGCCCCAGCTCGGTGCGGCCGTCCCGCTGCCGCACCACCGCCAGCCGCTCACCGCTCCCATCCACGCTGGCGCTCACCGGTTGGGCATCGGGGCGGTTCAGTCCAGGCACGGGAACCGGCCGGTTGGTCCGCAGATCGACCAGAACCACCTGCTCCCGGCCCTGGCGGCCGCTGATCAGGGCCAGCCACCCGCTGGCCAGGGACGGCTCACGCCCAGTGGCGCCGGCTTGCTCCAGGGCCTGGTTGATCGGTACCAGCGGCCGCAGGGGGGAGGCACTGCAGCCGGCCAGACCGACCAGCAGCAATCCAACAAACAGGGTCGGCGGCTTCCTCATCGCCCCGGCACTGCCAGCCCGGGCGGCAGATCGGGTTCGAGCAGACCACTGAGATCGAACAGTTCCACCTGCCGCTGGCCGCCTCGCACCAACTGCATGGCGAGGCGCCGGCCGTCCGGGGCCAGGCTGAGTCGCTCGGGCTCCTGGCCTCCCGGCAGGGGCAGGGGAATGCCACGGCCGTTGGCACGGTCCTCGATCACCGCCAGGCGCCGCTCACCCCGCTGCACGATCACGGCCAGGTAGCGACCGTTCCAGCTCAACGACGGGGAGCTGTGGGGCTGCTGCCGCTGCAGGTGGCGCAGGGGAATCACTCTGCCGCTGAGCCGCTCCTGGAGCAGCACGGTGGTGCGCCCGCCGCGCTCCACCAGGCTGGCCAGCAGCCGGCCATCCCCGCTCAATGCCGGCTCCTGGCGCGCCTCGGGTCGGAGGCCGGTGGAGGGGGCCGGCCGGCTTCTCGGGCCCAGCCCGCAGCCTGAGAGCCAGACCACCAGCTGCAGGGCCAACAGCCAGGGCACCCAGCGCAGGGGGCCTGGCCGGCCCCAGCCCAGACCTCTCACCGGTGGCTGGAGGTCAGTCGTCGAAACGGGAGCTGTTGTCGCGGCTGGAGCCAGGGCGAGCGCTGCTGGAGGCATTGCGTGCACCGGCAGGACCGGACGCATTTCGAGCACTGGCGCTGCTGCTGGAGCGCAACGGTGTGTAATCCGCGTCGCTGGCCGGATCAGGGGTGCTGCCGGAGGCTGGTGCACCGCCAAGACCGCCGCGCAGCGGTGAACCCATGGGTACCCCGGCTGCGGGGCGTGACGAGGGCTCAGCGCCGCCGGGCAGTGGACCGGCACCCGGAATAGGGGCGTTGCCGCTGCGCCGGCTGGAGCGGGGAACAGACTCGCTGCTGGCGATAGGGCGGGTGCCTCGGCGCGGCTCCGCAGCCACATCCCGATCACGACGGCGGGCGCCGAAGGCGGGCCCGGAGCTGGGGGCTGCAGTGCTGCGGGGGGATGAGCCTGCGCGGAAGGCGGGATCCACAGCGGCGGGGCGCTCGTCGACGCGGGGGGAGCGGGGGGCAGGATCCCAGTCGTCGGTGTCGGCGGGGCGGCGGCTGGCGGCCCGCTCTGGGATGGCAGGGCGCGCGGTGCGGCGCGGACGGTAGAAGTCGTCGTCTTCGGGTTCCGCCTCGCGTGAACGGATCCTGCGGCGTAGGGGCTGGGGTTCTTCCAGGCGGTCGACATCGGGGTTCCAGTCGCCGCCACCCATGTGGCCACGGGCGGGAGGTGGCAGGGGTTCGTCGTCGTCGAAGAAGGAGGAGCGCCGGGCCTGCTCAGTGGTGACGCCCCTCAGGCGCACGCTCTCGTAGGCGAAAAAGACGGTGGTGCCGGCCAGGAGAAACTGACCGAACTGGAGGATCGGATCGAGGCGCCAGCCCTGGAAGAAGAGGATCCCACCGCAGAGGAGGCCGATCGCCGCGAAGAAAACGTCGTAGTCGCGAGCGAGGGCGGGCTTGAAGCTCCTCATGAAATAGAGAAAGGCTCCGCCGACGGCCAACACGATGCCGACGATGCTCGCCCAGTTCAGGCTGGCATTAACCACGTCTGGAAGACCTCAGGCAGAACGGACGTCCGCATCCTCCGACTGGAGAACCCGTTCAAGCACTTTAGGGACATCTCCAGAGCGCGGCCGGGAAGACCCGCTCACCGTTGCCGCACCAAGGGTGAGCAGCAATCAAGCCCGTGACGGGAGCCTGCCGGTTGCGTTCTGCAGGCCGATGCTGCGGAGCTCTGCGGCGGATCTTTGCAACGCACTGCTACTGGAGACCGGCGTGGCCTCCAGTAGCTCAAGGCCTGGCTGCATCTCGACACTTGGGTCTGCCTGTGCGAGCGCTGGCCGTGTTGGTCAAGCGGATCAGAGCTTGCGGTCGACCTGATCGGTTTGGCTGATCAGCACGAGCGCGATGCTGATGGGGATCACCACAATCACCGCTCCCCACACGAGGCTGCTCAGGAAGTTGGCGAGGGAAGGGGTCATGGTGGCGCTGGTGGTGGCTGGGATCCTAGTCAAGGGCCACCGCTTCCTACGATCAATGGTCTTTCTGCTTAGAGCTTTGTGACGGCTGCAACCTTGCTGCGTTCGATGCCGGCGCTGAACCTGCTGCTGGGTCTGGTGCTGGGCGCCTGGACCCTGCTGTTTCTGTTCCGCATCGTGCTCACCTGGTACCCCCAGATCGATCTGCAGCGGGGCGCCATGCGGTTGATCGGCTGGCCCACGGAGTCGCTGCTGGCCACCACCCGCCGCGTGGTGCCGCCGATCGGTGGCGTCGACGTGACACCGGTGATCTGGGTGGGGCTGATCAGCCTGATGCGCGAGTTGCTGCTGGGCCAGCAGGGCCTGCTCACCCTTGTGGCGCGGCATGGATCCACCCTGGGGGCCGGCTGAACCGGTTCGCCCGGGGCGAACAGGACAGCCTCAGAGTGCTGGCCGAACCACCACCCACAAGCCGCCCGTCACAGAATGGTGGCTGAATGCCGCCGGCCCCGAACCAGCAGCCAGAACTGCCAGCCTCGGCAAACCACTGGCTGATCTGCCGGCATCAGCCCGGCAGCATCTCCTGCTCCACGAACTTGGTGTGGATGTCGCCGCGCTGAAACTCGGGCCGGTCCAGCAGGCTGAGGTGGAAGTCGATCGTGGTGGAGATGCCTGTGATGGCGCATTCCATCAACGCGCGCCGCATGCGCCGGATGGCGCCCTCACGATCGGGTGCCCACACGATCAGCTTGCCGATCAGGGAGTCGTAGAAGACGGGAATCTCGTAGCCCGTGTAGACGTGGCTGTCGACCCGCACTCCAGGCCCGCCCGGAGGCAGCCAGCCGGAGATGCGCCCCGGCGCTGGCCGGAAATTCTTCTGTGGATCCTCGGCGTTGATGCGGCATTCAATGGCGTGCCCGCGCAGCTGCACATCGGCCTGCCGCATGCGCAGGGGCTCACCACCGGCGATATGCAGCTGCTCGGCGATCAGGTCGATGCCGGTCACCATCTCCGTGACCGGGTGCTCCACCTGGATGCGGGTGTTCATCTCCATGAAGTAGAAGGCACCGCTCTTGTCGAGCAGGAACTCCACGGTGCCGGCGCCCTCGTAGGTGATGCTGCGGGCCGCTGCCACCGCCGCTTCCCCCATGCGCTGACGCAGGTCGGCATCAAGCGCCGGGCTGGGCGCTTCCTCCAGCAGCTTCTGGTGACGGCGTTGGATCGAGCAGTCGCGCTCCCCAAGATGCACCACGTTGCCGTGGCGGTCGGCCAGCACCTGCACTTCCACGTGCCGGGGCCGGTCGATGAACTTTTCCATGTAGAGGCCAGGATTGCCGAAGGCAGCCTCGGCCTCGCCCTGGGCCGCTTTGAACAGGCTCTCGAGCTGGTCGGCATCGGGCACCAGCCGCATGCCCCGCCCGCCGCCACCGGCGGTGGCTTTGATCATGACCGGATAGCCCATGGCCGCGGCGACTGCCGCTGCCGTCTCGGCATCGGCCAGCAGGCCCTCGCTGCCCGGCACGGTGGGAACACCCACCCGCTGCATGGTGGCCTTGGCGGTGGATTTGTCGCCCATCGCCCGGATCGCCTCCGCCGAAGGACCCACGAAGGTGAGGCCGTGTGCGGCGCAGATCTCAGCAAAACGGTCGTTTTCGGCCAGGAAGCCATAGCCGGGATGGATGGCGTCAGCGCCGCGGGAGATGGCCGCCGCGATGATGTTGGGAATGTTGAGATAGCTCTTTCGGCTGGGCGCCTCGCCCACGCACACCGCTTCATCGGCGAGCTGCACGTGCAGGGCGTTGCGATCCACAGTGCTGTAGATGGCCACTGTGGCAATGCCCAGTTCTCGGCAGGAACGCAGGATTCGCAGCGCGATTTCGCCCCGGTTGGCGATCAGCAGCTTGCCGATGGGCATCCCATATGCATCTAGGCGCAGCGGACTGTATCAGCGCTCAATCAAGCGCCTGCCGCCCGGTGCCATCCCGGCAGCCGGCCCGGTGGAAGCGGCCCACCAGTTAAGCGCTGATGGTTGATGCTGACCCATCTGCGCTGTGCCATCGCGCGAGGTGTGGGGCGCAGCGGAAGGGTGGGCCGGGCGATCGGTATATTGACGAGTCGAAGGGGGTTCGCCCCTGACGGCCACGCGGATGTGGTGGAATTGGTAGACACGCACGTTTGAGGGGCGTGTGGCTTCGGCCTTGCGAGTTCAAGTCTCGCCATCCGCATTTCTCTTCACCAACTTGACCGGCCCGCCGTCCGCCACAGCGATCGTGCTGGTCTGCAACGGCCCCGGTGAACTCACCACCTGGGTGCGCCCTCTGGCCGAACGGTTGCATGCGTCCCTGGCCTTGCGTCCCCGCCAGCCTCAGGCGGCCACCGAGCTGCGGCTGGTGCTGGTTCCCTGCCCGAATGCCACAGGCCATGAGCGCCAGGCCGCCGAAAGGCTCGGCCTGTTCAACTCGATAGTGCCAGCCGACAGGTTCTGGAAGCTGCTGCTGCGTCCCCGCCGCTATGGCCCTTGGCCGGCCAGGGGTGTGGTGGTGTTCCTGGGCGGCGATCAGTTCTGGACGGTGCTGCTCAAGGCCCGCCTCGGCTATCGCCACCTCACCTACGCGGAGTGGGTGGCGCGCTGGCCTCGCTGGAACGACCGGATTGCTGCGATGGGCACGGAGGCTGAGCGCCGCCTGCCTGCCCGCTGGCGCCACCGCTGCACCATCGTGGGCGATCTGATGGCTGACCTCTCCGAGACGGCCCGTGCTGAGGCGCCCTTGCCGGCCGGCCAGTGGGTGGCCCTGCTGCCTGGTTCGAAGCGCGCCAAGTTGCTGGTGGGGGTGCCCTTTCTGCTCGACACCGCCGACCGGCTCGCCGCTCTGAGGCCCGACTGCCGCTTTCTGTTACCCGTGGCGCCCACCACCACCGTGGCCGAACTGCTCGCACTGGCCGGACCCGCCAATCCGCTGCAACGGCACTACGGCAGCAGCGAGCCCCGCTTGCTGGAGCCCTCCGCCGAGGCGCCATCCCGCTGGCTGGAAACCGCCGCCGGCACGCGCATCCTGCTGGTGGAGCAGCATCCCGCCCACGGGGCGCTGAGCCAGTGCGCCCTTGCCCTCACCACCGTGGGCGCCAACACTGCCGAGCTCGGCGCCCTCGGGGTGCCGATGATCGTGCTGGTGCCCACCCAGCATCTTCAGGTGATGCAGGCCTGGGACGGATGGCTGGGGCTGGTGGCACGCCTGCCGCTGCTGCGCTGGTTGCTGGGGGTGGCGCTTACCGCCTGGCGGATGCGCCAGCGCGGCTTCCTTGCCTGGCCGAACATCTCCGCCGGGCGGGCTGTGGTGCCCGAGCGGGTGGGGCCGATCCTTCCCCAGGAGATCGCCGCTGAAGCCGCTGACTGGTTGTCCCATCCGGACCGTCTGGCGGGGCAGCGGGAGGACCTGCGCAGCTTGCGGGGGCAGCCCGGAGCTGTGGCCGCTCTGGCCGCGATGGTGACTGATCTGCTTCCCACTGCGTAGGTTGAGGGCTGCCTTCTTGCCGCTCGTCGCCTCCGGCCATGGCCCCTTCCGATTCAGCTGCCGCTTCATCCCCCGCTCCCACCCCGGCGGAAGCGGATCAGATCTGGCAGCAGAAGCTCACGCCTGAGCAATACCAGGTGGCGCGCCTCGGGGGCACGGAGCGGGCCTTCACCGGTGCCTACTGGAACAACAAGCAGGCCGGGCACTACAACTGCGTCTGCTGTGGCACCCGGCTGTTCACCTCCGACGCCAAGTACGACTCCGGCTCCGGTTGGCCCAGCTTCTGGAGCGGCCTCGATCCCAAGGCGATCACCACCGTTGAAGACCGCAGCCACGGCATGGTGCGCACGGAAATCCGCTGTGCCAACTGTGAGGCGCACCTTGGACACCTGTTCACCGACGGTCCAGCGCCCACGGGTTTGAGGTACTGCGTGAACTCGGCTTCGCTCGACTTTGAACCGAAGGAAGGGGCAGGATGAAAATCGCTCCACGAGCGCTGTGATCAGACCAGGCAATGATCAGCGACGGGCGCAATCAGTCTTGGCCGCCAAACCTACAGTCCGCATCACTTCAGGCCGCGCGGTGACCGTGGACCTTCATCACAGAAGGCCGTGATCACCAGGGATCTTCAAAATCGTTACGGCGGCGCCGAGCGGCCTGATCGGTCACATCCTCATCTCTGTACGGCTCCACGTCCACATCGACGGGATCCTCGGCCATGGGTGGGCGCCGACGGCTGTCCGGGCGCGCCTGAAGAGGGCGCTCGCGCAGGGGCAGCGTGCGCTCTGAGCGTGGCGGGAGAGGATCGAGTGGTTCCAGTGGTTCACGGCCGGGCTGGTCATTGCCGTAGCCGCTCTCCTCGCCGCGGATGAAGTCCCGGTCTTGAGGACGACCGAGGCCGCGGACCTCGTCGTTGCCATAGCCACGGCCCTCTTCCCGGTTGAAGCCCCGGTCGTCGTCGCGGTCGAAGCGGCGCGACTCGCCACGGCCATAAGACTCCTCCTCCTCGTCGTCGAGGTAGCGGCGCTGACGCAGCGGCTCCTGCCGCCGCCGCTCCAGCTCCACGTATTCGAGCTCCTGATCGACGCTGGGCTCCACAGCCCGGTTGGTGGCGGGCTGGATCCGGCGCTGCTCCTGGACGCTGGGCTGCCCGGAGGCCAGCTGGTTCTCCACCGGCACCATCGTCTGGCGGAAGCGATCGCGCTCTTCCTGCTCCCAGCTGGGGCCGCCGATGCCGAGCTTCTCGAGCAGGCCCGTGCCCAGTTGCTTGAGTTTTTCTTCCGCCCCCTCGTACACAATGATGCGGTCGGGGCCGCTGCTGACGACCTCCTCCACCGCCAGTTCCCAGGTGCTCAGCACCCCCTCGCCCAGCAGGGGCACGCCGAGGGCCCCCAGCACCAGGGTGGTGAGCTCACCGGTCTCGATGTCGAAGCTGAAGCCGAGCACCCGGCCGAGCTGCTCGCCCGACTCGCTGATCACCTGGCAGTTGATCACCTTGCTGTAGCGCTCGGGATTGAACCCCTGCGCCAGCGAATCGGCGGAATCCACCAGGATCACATCGCCCACCTGACGGATGCGGTCGAGCGGCATCCAACGGGGCAGGCCCGGCAGGAAGCGGGTGAGGGGGTTGTCGCGCAGGCCGAGGGCCACCACCTCACGCCGGTCAATGTCCACCACCACCTCGCCCACCACCCCAAGGCGGCGCCCGGTGTCACGGGTGATCACCTGGGTGCCCATCAGCTCCGACCGCAGCCAGAGACGGTCGCTGGGTGCGGCGGCGGCGGGATCGGCGGAAGGAGGAATGGAAGAGGTCAACGGCCAGATCCCGCGGGGTGTCGGCGACATTGGGGCTGGGGGTCATTGTGACCCACGACCCCGGTGCTGGGGGTTCGGTCTAGGCGGCAGTAGGCAGACCCACCACCTGAGTGTGGGCGCCACGGGCCTGGGTGACGCCGATCGTGCGGGTGGCGGCCGCGATCATCGGGCGCCGGTGGCTGACCACCAGGAACTGGGCCTGGTCCGCCTGGCTGGCGATCAGGGCGGCCAGCCGCTCCACGTTCACCCCATCGAGGAAGCTGTCCACCTCGTCGAGGGCATAGAAGGGAGAAGGGCGAAAGCGCTGCAGGGCAAACAGGAAACTCAGTGCCGTGAGCGATTTCTCCCCCCCTGACATCGAGGCCAGCCGCCGCACCGCCTTGCCCTTGGGGTGGGCCACCAGGGTGAGTCCCCCTTCCAGCGGTTGCTCCGGGTTTTCCAGCTGCAGGTGCCCTTCGCCATCGGAGAGCCCGGCGAAGATCGTGCGGAAGTGCCCGTCCACAGCCTGGAAGGCCTCCAGGAAGGCCTCCTGACGCAGCGTGGCCACGGTTTCAATCCGCAGCAGCAGCTCCTCCCGCTCCTTGCTGAGCACCTCGAGGCGCTCCTCCAGTTCGGCAATCCGCCGCTCCAGCACCTCCAGCTCCTCAAGGGCGAGCATGTTCACCGGCTCCAGCGCTTCCATCCGCTGCTGCAGCTGCAGCTGCGACTGCTCCAGTGCAGCCAGCCCCGCCTCGCGCACGCCCGCCGGCAGCTCCGGCAGGGGATCGGGCAGCTCGCGCTGCATCGCCTCCAGCCGCAGCCCCAGCCCCCGCTCCTGCTCAGCCAGAGCAGCGAGCTCCTCCTGCAGCCGCTGCAGATCCCACTGCTGCTGCTGCAGGGCGAGGCGTGCGGCCGCGAGGCGGGCTTCGGCCTCATCGCGCGCGCGCCGCCGCTCCCCGAAGCGTTCCTGCAGCGCACTTTGCTGCGCTTCCAGGGCGGCACGGCGCTGTAGGGCCTCGCTCTGCCGCTCCCGCCACTGGCCATGGGCTTCAGACAAGGCGAGCACGGCCTGACGCAGCCGCTGCTCCTCGCTGGCCAGGGCGTCGAGCTGATGGCCGAGCCGCTCCGCCGCCAGGGTGCGTTCCCGGCGCGCCGTCAGGAGGGCGTCGCGGTGCTGGCGGGCCTCGTGCAAGGCGGCATCGGCGCTTTCGAGCTCCTGCTGCAGCCCCTGCCAGCGGTCGCTGTCACCGCTGCCCTGGGCGGCGGCCTCCTCCTGCTCCAGGGCCGCCAGCTGCTGCTGCGGTGCTTCCAGCAGCGCCACCACCTCACTGTGGCGTTGCTGATCGGCAGCTTCGGCGGCGCGGGTGTGCGCGAGGCGCTCGTTGAGCTGCCGCAGCCGCTCCAGCTGGGGGCCGGCAGCCCGCTCAGTGGCAGCGCGCTCGGCTTCAAGGCCGGCCAGCCGTTGCTGGTTTCCCTGCAGCAGCGGCCGCAACTGCTCCAGCTGGCGCCCCAGCTCAGCCTCCTGGCGGCGGCAGGCCACCAGGCTTTCGCCCAGTTCCAGCAGGCGCCGCCGCAACGGTTCGGCCTCGTCGTGCTCGCCGCTGCTGCCGAAGCTGAGCCTGTCACTGCGTTGCTGCAGGCTGCCGCCGGTCATGGCGCCACTGCGCTCCAGCAGCTCGCCCTCCAGGGTGACGGCGCGGCAACGCCCCAGCTCCTTGCGGGCGCTGGAGAGGTCTTCGAACACCAGCGTGTCGCCGAACACGTAGCGGAACACCTCGCCGTAGACGGGCTCGTAGCGGATCAGATCCACCGCCCGCCCCACCAGCCCACCGGGGTTGCTCCAGCTGCTGGGCGCCGCCTGGCTGCCGCCGCCGCGGATGCGGTTCAGGGGCAGGAAGGTGAGCCGGCCGGCCCGGCGGCTCTTGAGCAGCTCGATCGCCCGGGCGGCGATGCGATCGTCGTCGACCACCACCTGGCCCAGGCGCGCCCCGGCCGCCACCTCCAGCGCCAGTCGTACCCGTTCCTCCACATCGCCCAGCTGGGCGACAGGGCCGTGGATGCCCTCCAGGCCGGATTCGAGCAGCAAGCGCAGCGCGCCGGTGCCCCGGCTTTCCTGCAGGGTTTCGCGGCGGCTTTCCAGGCGTGCGATATCACGCTCCAGGCCGATCTGTTCCTGCTCCAGCCGGGCGCGGGTGCGTTGCTGCAGCGCCAGGGCTTCGGCCAGCTGCTGGGCCTGCTGCTGCTGCCCGGCCAGGGTGCGCTGCAGCGCGAGGGTTTCCGTCTCCAGACCGGCCCGCCGTTGCTGCAGCTCCTGGTCGTCGCCGCTGCCACCCTCCAGCTCGGCGCCCAGTTCCAGCAGGCGCTCCTGCTGCTGGCGCAACCGCTCAGCCAACTGCTGCCGCTCCTCCAGCAACGGGGCAATCACGCTCTGCAGCTGGCTGCGCTGCTGGCTGCGTCGCTTCTGCGCGTCCAGCCAGCTGCCCGAACGCCCGGCCACCTCGCCCAGCCGACGCCGCGAGAGGTTGACGGCTGCTTCAGCGTTGTGGCAGGCCTGCTCGGCCGCCTCCAGCTCCTGGCGATCGTCGTCGCCCGTGAGGGCGTGCTGCTGCTGCCGCAGTTCCCCTTGCTGGCGGCTGAGCGCCTGGCGCTGCTGCTGCAATTGCTCGGCTTCCTGCTGATTCCGCTCGCCCTGACGGGCCAGTTCCCGGTTGCTGGAGTCGAGGCCGGCCAGTTCGGCCTGAACGCCGAGCAGCTGGTCTTCGCCGAGGGCCTTCACTTCCGCTTGAAGGGCTTCAAGCTGCTGCGCGTTCTGCTCCAGAGCCTCCTGGGCGGCAGCGATGGCCAGCCGGTCGGCGTCCTGCTGCGCCGTGAGCGCCGTTTGGCGGCGCGTCAGGTCGGCGCGTTGCGCCTGGGCCTGCTCGAAGCGCAGCAGCTGTTCCTGCAGGCGGCCGTCGTGGTGTTGCTGGCGCAGGTCCTGGTACAAGCGGGCCTTGGCGCAATCGCGCTCGAGTTTCTGGCGGCTAGCCAGCAGCTCCTGCTCAACGATGCGGCAGCGTTCCTGTCGCTCCTGCACCTCGTCGAGCTTGGCGCGGGTCTGCTCGATGCGGCTGTCGAACAGGGCCACGCCCGCCAGTTCGTCGATCAGGCCCCGCCGCTCACGTGCGCTCATCGACACGATGCGGGTGACATCGCCCTGCATGACCACGTTGCTGCCCTCCGGATCCACCCGCAGGCGCCGCAGCTGGGTCTGCAGTTGCTGCAGGTTGCAGGGCACGCCATCGGCGCTGTAGCTGCTGCTGTAGGTGCCGCCTGGCGCCACCCTCAGGCGCCGGCTCACGGTCCATTCGCGCTGGCCGGCCTGGATCCAGGGACCCTCTGCCGGGGCTTCAAGGCCCTCTTCGGCGCCATCCGGCTGCCAGTCGCCGAGATCAAAGCGCACACTCACCACCGTTTCGGCGGCCTTGCCCTGGCGCAACACGGCGCTGTTGATCAGATCCGGCAGGCGCTCGGCCCGCATGCCGCGGCTGGAGGCCAGGCCCAGGCAGAAGAGCACTGCATCCAGGATGTTGCTCTTGCCCGAACCGTTCGGCCCGGTGACCACGGTGAAATTGGGTTCAAGGCTGATCGCCAGCGATCCGCCGAACGACTTGAAATGTTTGAACTCGACCTGATTGATGTGAACCAACAGGCCCGCGCTTCGAGCAGGCCGAATCTATCGGACTCCGACACAATCTCAACCCCCACCCGCGAGGCGCTGCTTAGCCTGGAACCGCAAGCGTCACCCCCGGGCAGCCCCATGGATCAGCACACCCCGACGCTCAGCGCCGAACGGTTCCGCGAGCGGTTCGAGGCCCTGCTACCCACCATCCAGCAGGAATGGCCCCAGGTGGCAAGGGAAACCCTAGAAGCCACCCGCGGCAGCTTCGACGAGGTGGCCTCCCTGATCGCCGAGCACACCGGCCGCACCGTCAGCGGAGTGCGTGGCCAGCTGCTGGATCTGCTTCATGGCGCCTCCGATCAGACCCGCCAGCTGGCCGATCGCATCGGTCCCCTGGAGGAGCAGCTGGAGAACCTGCTCGACGACCTGAACACCAGCCTGCGGCCCCGCCTTGAGAAGCCAGTGCGAGAGCGCCCCCTGCTGGCCGTGAGCGTGGCGGCGGCCGTCGGGGTCGTGGTCGGCCTGCTGCTCTCCACCGGGCGGCGCTCCGAATGAGTGGCGACAACCACCGCCGCAACGACGACGGCGCCGGCGTGGGCCGCATGGCAGCGGGACGCATCACCGCCCTGGTGGCTTCTGTGATGGACCTGCACGTGCGCATCGCCCTGCAGGAGGCCGACAAGGAGAAGCGCCGCCTGATCAGCGGCGGCCTGCTGCTCGGTGCGGGCATCAGCATGGTGATGCTGGCCACGGTGGCCAGCCAGCTGGCCCTGGTGCTCTGGCTGCAGCTTGGGCTGGCCTGGGGCTGGATCCGGTCGGTGCTAGCCGTGATGGCCCTCGATCTGGTGCTGGCCGGGCTGTTCCTGCGCATCGGCGGGCAGCTCACCAAGGGGCCCTACCTGCCCCAGACCACCGCTGGCCTGACCAAGACCACGCGAGCGATTCTGGGCCGCTGAGGCACGCGCCAGGCGGTCGCGGTCAGCGGAGGCGTTCAGCGGAAGAGTTCAGCGGATCGTGTAATTCAGCCAGCGGCAATCGATTCCGCCGTTGCTCACCGGAACGCGCCGGTTGGCCTTCATGCGCAGGGCGCCGGTGTGGGCGGCGTTGCCGCTCAGAAGCCACAACGACCAGCCGGAGCAGCGCTCCTTGAGCAGGCGGCCGAGATCGCTGTAGAGCGCCTCCAGATCGTCGTCGGCGCCGAGGCGCTCGCCATAGGGAGGGTTGCAGACCAGCACGCCGGGGGTTTCCGGGGGCTGGAAGTCCCGCACATCACCGGCCTGCAGGTCGATCCAGGGGGCCACACCGGCCGCGGCGGCATTGTGGCGTGCCTGCTCCAGCACGTCCGCGTCCTGCTCGCGTCCCACGATCGGCGCCAGCGGGCTGCCGTCGGCCAGACCGGTGCGGCGGCGGCAGGCGGCAGCAGCCACCGCCTGCCGCCACAGCTCCGGGTCGAAGTCGGGCCAGCCCTCGATCGCGAAACGGCGCGGCTGGGGCTGACCGTTGGCGTCATCCAGCAGCCCCGGAGCCCGCGCCAGCGCCAGACAGGCCGCCTCGATCAGCAGGGTGCCGGAACCGCACAGCGGATCCGCCAGCGGCACCCGGCCATCCCAGCCCGTGCAGGCGATCAGGCCGGCGGCCAGGTTCTCCTTGAGCGGCGCCAGGCCCATGGCCGCCCGCCAGCCGCGGCGGTGCAGGCTGCTGCCGGCGGCTTCCACGCTCAGTTGCGCCTGGCCGCCGCCCAGGTGCAGTTGCAGGCTGAGATCGGGATGGTCCAGGTCGATGCCGGAGCGGCGGCCGTGGCGCTGGCGCTGCAGATCCACAAGAGCGTTCTTCACCTGCAGGGCCGTGAAGTGGCTGTGGTTGAGGCCCGGGGCCGAGCCGGTCACATCGACGCGGAAGCTGGCGTCCGGCGGCAGCCAGCGGTCCCAGTCGGCTGCCCGTTGGATGCCGTCGTAGAGCGCATCGGCGCCCGCACAGGGAAAGACCGCCAGGCGCCGCAGCAGGCGAAAGGGCAGGCGAGCCTCCAGCAGCACGCGATAGAAGCCCCCCGGCTCGATCCGAAAGCTGGCCGCCCGCCGCAAGGGCCGCACATCGCTGGCACCGAGCTGGGCCAGTTCCTCAGCGCCCTGCTGCTCCAGGCCCTGGGGCAGCACCGCCACGGCAGCGACAGGTTCGGTCATGCCCACCGGCTTTCCCCCATGCCCTGTGCCCTCACTGCTGCCACAATGACAAGGTCCGTCCTCGGGCGGACTAGGTGGCTCACACCGGTGCTTCGGACAGCGGTTCGATTCCGCTCAGCTCCATTCCCGCATCTGCGGGCCTCCAGGGGCTGCAATGGTTTCGACGGGGTATGAGGAGGGTGACTGAAGCCTGCTCGGTAAGAGCAAACCCGTAACAGCGAACAACATCGTTCGTTTCTCCCGTCAGACCGCCCCTGTGGCTGCCTGACTCCTATAGGGAGATGGGGTAAGTCAGCCTTATCACCCAAATGACTCACGGGGGCTGGAAGGCCCCCATTTCATTGGCACAGCAAGTGTTTTCGGGATTCGCACGTCTTCAGTTCCGAGCCTGTGACCATCTCCGTGACCTTCCGGCTGTGAACGTTGGCTGAGATGGTGCGTCCATCGCCCAATGCTCAAGCTCTCCCGTGAGTGTCCTTGGCTTCGGCGCCGACTTGCTTCCTGGCCCGCCCTTCAAGTTCACGCAGCATTCATTTAGGTGGTTGCCTGGCTAGTCTCCGTTGCGTATTTGTATTTGTGTCCGCTTTATTGAAGAGGTAGAGATTGCGTTTGTGTGGCTATTCGCGTTTCTTATGAGTCTCTGATTCCGTGGTAATTCACTAACTTCTTTTGTGCTCTTTTGTCAGCACTGAGATAGCCGTCAGTCGCCAATGCGTCCAATTAAGCTCCCGAAGTGGCTCACCACTTCCGGTATGGCACGGCGTCTGGGAATCCATCCGAAAACGCAGCTACATCTTCGTCGTCAGAATTTCAGCCCGCTCAATCAAGGCAAGCACTTTCGCTTGGGGGGGGATCACAACTGCAGCTCCGCTTCAATGGCAACCGGCAGAAACTGAGTTGGCCTTCACTTCCTTCTCGCGGGTCGATCCCTCCCGTGTCGAAGCCTTTCCCCGCGTTGAGGATTGAGTAGTGGGCGGTGCAAGTGCGCCCGGTTTCTCAGTGCCGGCTTCTGCGCGGCAACTGCAGGATCTGGAGGTGGGGCGATGACCGCCTTCAGCAGCGGACCGTGGATTCCCAGCGGCAAGCAGAGCCCATGTCCTCTCTGCGGCAGGGACGTTGACGGCAAATGCCGCCGCACTGACAGCTCGATCAGCGCTTATTGGGGGGAGCGGTTCAGTTCACCCGCCGGCATGTTGCTCGGCAAGGTGCTGAACATCGACGGTGGCCGCTGGGCCGTGGTGAGCCTCACTGGTGGATTCGCTGGTAACAGCCACATCCTGCGCCCCCACGTCGACCACCTGGACTTCAGGTCAGCAGCGCGGCGACAGCTGAAACGGCAAGCGGCAACGTTGGCGCCAGTCCTTTGCGAGCTGTTCGCGAAGGTGCGCCTTTGGGTCCACACCTGCCTGGTGTCGGCGTCCGAAGCACAAGGGATCGGGAAAAGTGAGTTCTGGAAGATCCTGGGCGGTGAATGGTTCTCTGATTCGCTCGGCGATCTGCGCGACATCCGAGAGGATCGGATTCAGCTTCACTCTGCCTGGATTCATGAGTGGGGCGAGATCGACAACATCATTGGCAAGCGGGAGAGCGAAACCCTTAAGCGGTTCGTCTCCTGCAGCCAGGTTGATTGCCGGCGACCATATGGTCGAGGCGTTGAGCACCTGAAGCGATCATGTGGCCTGGTGGGTACAACGAACCGCCGGGACTTCATGAAAGACCCAACGGGAAACCGTCGCCTTCCGGTGATCCACATTCAGAGCGTGGCCCTGCCATTGGTCAGGGCGAACCGGGACAGGATCTGAGGAAGTGCGGTGGCCGCATATCGCCGTGGTGAGCGGTGGTTGTACACGCCGGAGGAAGGCGATCTGGTAGCGCCCATGCCACTGCCTTCGCCGCTGAGGACCCGTTGCGCGAGGCGATCGCAGGGTGGGCAGACGACCATCCCGAGGTGATCGAAGCGCCGAGCGTCCAGATCCTTAAGGCAGTGGGCTACAGCGATCAGCTGAAGGATCAGGGACTGCGGCACAAGGCAGCCAACGCCTTGACGGCGCTCGGCTGGCGACGGACTGCAGGGCTGACCCGTTACTGGCTGCCCGATGGCACCCGGATGGACAAGAGCTATGGCTGCGCCGCCCAGAACTGGGGGCATCAGCTTCCACGCCGGACCCGGCATGACGCAGCAGATCGACTCCGCCCAGGCGGTGCTCACCGCTGGAAGGTAGTTTCTGTGGCGATGACCCCAGGGATGTCCCCAGTCCAAATCCTTTGCACTGCAATGGTTTCTCCTCTCTGTGGGGACATGGGGACTTCAATAAGCAAGAACAGGAAAGGGGATGTAGGGAGGAATTCAACAGGTGCTTATGCGCGGAGAAGTATCCACCTCCCGAGGATGGAAACCATGCCCCCATGTCCCAGCCCCTTCACCCCTGGCATCCGCCATGGATCCCAACCCAACCCCATCAGCCAGTGGTAGGTTCCGCGCCACCTTCAGCAGCTCCGCCGAGCTGGCCTTGGCCCTAGCCACCGCCTGAGTGAGCGTGGCAATGGCGAAAAGCGGCTTTTTCACACCAGCCATGGGGCATTGCTTTTGCCGGATATTGACGCTCGCTGCTTGGACTTGTAGAGGTTCATGTATGGGCGCTTGCACATGCTTGGCGCAGATGAGATTCGTGGCGAAGCGGGGAACCCTGGAACCCTGGGGCGGATCGACGGACGGGATGACGATCCTCCACCACGCAGTGGCGGCGATGGGTTTGGCTCCATTTCCGGCACGGGCAGGTAGCGCGCCAAGGGGGGCTTACTCAATGTGAACATCCCGAGGGAGTTATCTGCCCAGGGAAGGATCGCGCCATTGCTCGCCGCGCCGCTGTGCGCTCACTGCTGCTTGCCGCCCTGGTCCAGTTGCTGCCGTAGTGCAGCGTGCAGATCGACTGGCGCGAGCTTCTCGTATTTTGCTGGTACTTCGATCTCGTGGAATACCTGATCAGGCCCACACACCAGTGTCGCCATGGGCCTCCGGTCGTCATCATCCTTCGAGGCCTGATGAGGCTCGGAGGCGTACTCTGATGCATACCCAAACATGCTCGCAAGCAACCTGCCCTGCTTGTCTGTGACAACGGTCATCTTCATGTGACACCTCCACCTTCGAGGTTGTGCCTCAACTCCGAGGTCGCTGAAGCGTTCCTGATACTTACCACATAAGTCACCTGGTTGATTCCATCGACGATCTTCCCTTGGTCGAAGGCAATAGCCGTTCCTAATGCGCCGGGACTAGCAAACGAGCCGGTATGAGCGCCCGCAATCTGCACGCCTTTGTCGGCTCCACCGCGGAACACGTATGTCCAGTAAACCGTAGCCCCAGGCTCCAAGGTCACCACGGCACCCGAATTGCTCCAGGCCATGCGATTCCTCCTAGTCCACGAGCTCATTGATTTTGCTCGGCTCAGCAATCGCTGAAGGCATTGGCTGCGTTTCCGCAACACAAGGAGACGCAAAAAGTGCCGGTCCATACCGACTTGCCCTGAGAACCGGCGGAACCCCTGGTGGATCACCGGGTCGGCGGCGTTCTCCTGGAGCGTCTTACGCGCACTGATCGCCTCAATTGTGAACCTGGTGAACTCGGGCCCGTGGCTGCGGCGCTTGCTTAACTCCTTTTGAAACCTTTGGAGAAGGCTCCGCCAACGGTGGCAGCCCCTTTCAGGGGCCGTTCCCATCCTCACAGGTTGACGATCGGGCCTGTCCAGAAAAACCAGACCACCTCAGGGTGGCGGTGGACATCGGGGCGGGGGTTGACGTTCTCCTTGAGCCGGATGGCCAAGAACCATCAGTGGGCTACGCCCTGCAGCCAATGCAATCGAAGCCCAGCAGGCCTTGAACATCACGTAGGATTAAACCAGGATCAGTTTGGATGTGAACTCCGTGGGTCATGCAGACTGTAAACCCATTAGGCTTTGCACCTTTGTTCAAGTACGCAGTCACTCTTGAGCTCTGCTGAGCAGTCTGCATAGCAAAATGACTACGGCGTCTTGCGACGAATCCGAGCGAATACCCAAGCGCTGGTCGCGGCAACGCCGATGCATGGAAGCAGGAAGATGAACTCGCCAATGCCAAGTTGATTCGAGGACAACGTGACGACCACAAGGAAGCTGGCACCAGCAAGAAGGCACAAGCAAAGTGAACTTGCTCTTTGCAGGCTTGGAACAAAACCTGTTGCGACCAGGCAAACCCAAAACGTAGGAGCTAAGTAGATACCCCAGGCGAACCAGTCAAGGCTATTCCAGGCGATCTCAAGAAGGCCACCAAGGCCTCTTGCCCGTGCAACCTCACCGATGGAAAGAAAGAATAGTGCCAGCGCAACGTATGGCACTACGACGATGGCGCCAACGGCATGCAGGAGTCGATTCATTCTGAGCCTCCAGAAACCCGCACATCCTCGAGCCCATCACTCAAGCCTGAGGCAGTCGCCATAGGTGCGTATTGGGAAGCATGAGAATAGCTTGCTGGAAGCGGCTGACTCCAAAATGCGCCTCCCACTCCACAACTCGCGCTTGATCAGACAGTATTTCATCCTTTGCTCTAGGGCTAGATACAGCAATCAATCTGGCAGCTTCAAGAGTTTCTGCCTGTATGATCCAAAGCCCTGTGCCATCATGAGGATAGAATGGCCATGGAGGAGAAGTGTCCCGTTCTGCGCTTGCTCCCTAAACCAGTCCAACTGATTCTGATCATGCTCAGAGTCAGTCTTCTTGTCGTCGTAGTAGTTTGACTGCTTGGCCATAGCAACAGCAAAGAGCTTCATGACTTGCTTGGCAGTGTTCATAGGGCTAGGTGAACTCGACCTGGCAGCCCCTTTGCGAGCAGCCCAAAGTGAATCAGTTCACTATAGTTGAGAATGATCAGTATATCCTCTCTCGGCCTGTGGAGAGGATTCCGACGTAAATCCTGTTCGCTCTCACGGCACATCATGGTCTTGCCCGACACATCCTGGCGTCCAACTCCTCAATGATCGAGTGTTAAGGAACCGCCGGCTCCTGGCGCGATCAGCTCCACCGCCCGCATGGCTTCACCTTGCACCTGGAAGAGCACCTGCGGATTTGCCTTGAGCAGCTCGGTCCAGTGCCCCAGGTACGCAGCATGGTTCTCCATCGCACTGCTGATCTCCAGCCGCATCCTCAGCTCCGAATGGATGAAGGGGCATCCAAGCGGCTAGATGGCTCAACGGTGCAGAAATGGAGGTTGTTGTGTTGCAGCAACACCGCTGTCGACAGCAAGGCGGAGTCTGCTGACACAGTATGTGCGCATACAAACAAAGCCATGACAACCTTCAGCCAAAGTCTGTTCGCGTATCTCTCCGACCGGGCCGAATCAGATCACGGCTGGGAGATTCCAGTAGAGCGGACTGTTAATGCCCGGGCTGGTAAAGACAGCATCACCGCCAGCAGCACGATCACAGTTGGTGGCACAATCAACACCGGCATCGGGGATTGCCGCGCTGACGTTCGAGACGACTGACCTGGCTTCCAGGCTCATGCTCAGGCTGTTCAAGGTGGTCAGAACTGTTGCGATGGTGCTTCGTGAGGGTTGTGAGCGATGTGGACAAAATGTTCATCACAACCTGGCAATGTCAAGAACAGTGCTCTTGGCTGTCTGGCAGCATCTTGTTCTATCTTCTCGTGATCACTCCCTCCTCTGATCGTCTCCCTGCATCGGTAATCTTCCTCCATTCGTAATAGTGTTGGACTTGCTTGGTTTGACCCTTCCCGGGCTTCTGTCTTCCACTCTCGCCACCGGTCGATGCCTCTTGGCAAAGCGAAGAGCGCCGATATGTTGAGCCGGCCGTAGGCGCAGAGCAGTCATGGAGGTGCCGGCTGAAACGAGCGTGAGGCGCAGGCGGCGCGCGAAGCGTTCTGGTGCGTGGCGCGTTGGGGCGTGTGGCACGGGCGGTCGGGACAAGATGTTGGTTCTGCTGTTGGCCCTGTGTTGCCTTACCTGGGCAACCTGCGGCGTTGTGGCCGCCTACGAGAGCGGTCTGCCGCCCAGGCCGCTCGAGGTGCCCGCTGAAACGCCGGTGGCGGATCTGGGCGCCAACGAGGCCTTGCCGGAGCAGTTGCAGGCCTTGCTGCAGCCCAATCCGGAGCCGCTGCCGTTGGTCAGCGGCGCGCTGCCACCGCCACTGCCACCCTTGCTGCTGCCGCTGGGGAACAGCCCCGTGCTGGCCTATCCCCTGGCCGTGCCGGCCACCGAGCTGGACCCTTACGGCTGGCGTTACTCCGAGTCGCGTGGTCGCTGGCGGATGCATGCCGGTGTGGACCTGATCGTGCCCGCTGAATCGGCCGTGCTGGCGGCCCTGCCCGGCACCACCAGGCTGGTGGATGACGTGAGCGGGTACGGCCTCACGGTGGTGATCGATCACGGCGATGGCTGGCTCACGCTTTATGCGCATCTTTTGGATGTGGCCGTGGTGCCCGGGCAGGGTGTGAGCAGCGGTGAACGCATCGGCCGGGTAGGCCAGACAGGCAGAGCAACCACGCCCCACCTGCACTTCGAGCTGCGGCGCCAACGGGACGGCCGCACCGTGGCCATGGATCCATGGCCGGTGATGGCGGAGCCGCTGCTGGCTGGCGCGGCGGCTGTAGGCCGCTGAACCGCGATGGCTGCAGAAGGCGGATGTCGCAGCCCCGGTCCTCAGGGCTGCAGTGGTTTCATGATGGCGTCTTCCCGTTGCGTCTCCAGCTGGGTTTGCTGGCGTGCCGCTTCCTGGGCGCGGCGCAGGCTGCCGTCCATCGCCGCAGGGCCGGTCGGAGCGGCACCTGTGGGTGGAGCGGGGGCGCCCATGCGTGTCCACCACAGGCCGCCCATCAGCAGAGCGGCGATCAACAGCGTGAGGAGTCCCATGGCGGAGCAAGGGTGTGGACTGAGCATGGCGCGGCAGGGCGCTGGCGGCAGCAGCCGGGGCCGACCGGTGGTGGCACGCTGGGACCCGCCGCCCCGGGGAGGGCCATGCCTGCCTTGAACCGCTGCGCTGTGAGCGTCGTGCCGCGCCAGCCCCTGCTCGACTGGGCCGTAGGGCTCGGCCTGGAGCTGCCGGGAGCAGCCGCGCGTGAAGCCGGGCTGTATCTGCTCCCCCCCTATGCCACCGATGCGGAGGCGGAAGGCTTGCTGCGCCGCGCCCACGCTGTGATCTTTGAAACGGAACTGGCGGTGTGGTGCCCCGTGCAGCACCTCTGGCCCCAGGACCGCAGCTACGGGGTGTTCCGCCGTTGGTTCGAGCCCCGTTTCCATCCGCTGGTGCAGGATCTCGTCGCAGGCGGCAGCGTCACCGCCGACTCCGCCAAGGCGGCCGTCCTGGCCGCCGTTGCTGCCCGTGCTCCGCTGGCGGGCGATGACGCAATGCCAGAGCGGACGGGCATGCCGCTGCCGCTGCGAATTCTGGCCGGGGTCGGTGCGCTGTCGTTTCTGCTGATCGGCCTCAACAGCCTGCTGCTGCCGCCGGCCGCCCCACCGGCCGCCCCGCCCCAGCCACCGGCCGGTCAGGCGACCTGAGCGCGATGGCGGCCGCTGCGTCAACAACCCTCTCTGCAGCAGCCGTGCTGGCGGCGGTGCTGCCACTGGCAGTGGGTGCGGCGATGAGTCCGCTGGTGCTGGTGCTGCAGGTGCGCCAGTTGCTGGCACCTGCTCTGGGGCTGGCGCGGGCCTGGGCGTTCCTGCTGGGCGCTGCCGTGATCACCCTGGTGTGGCTGGGGCTCGGCCTGGCCGTTGGCGATCTGCTGCCGCCCCGCCCTACGGGGCCGGATCCGGTGGCGGCGACCCTGCATCTGGCCGTGGCGGCGTTGCTGGTGTCGCTGGGCGCGGCCAATCTGCTGCGTGCACAGCCTGGTCTCGCGGTTGCCCCACCACCCCCGACACCTGCAAGGGCCGCCGCGCCGTGGTCGGCGTTTCGGCTCGGTCTGGGGGCGATGGCGGCCAACCTCAGTTCTCTGGCGCTGTTTCTTCCGGCGGTGCAGGATCTTGCCCGCGCCTCGCTCGACGCCGCTGAGCGCGCCGGCCTGTCGGCATTTCTGGTGGGCTTCACCCTCCTGCCTGCCCTGTTGCCGCCGTGTCTGGTGCTGGCCAGTGGCCGCCGCGGTGAGCAGCTGCTGGAGCGGCTCGGGCGCTGGCTGAACAGCCATCAGCGCCAGGTGAGTGCCACGCTCTGCTTTGTGTTCGCCGCTCTGCTCACCGTCAACGGGCTGGCTCGGCTGTAGGGCTGCGGAAGCCGCTCCAGGCCTTGAGCTGCTCAAGGGTCTGCAGGCCTTCCCGCCGCTCCCCTTTGAGGGTCCAGGTGGGGTAGGCCCGCACGCCGGCGCTGCTGCAGCGCAGCCGCCCCGCGTCGTCCTTGTCGCATTCCACGTAGGGGAGGCGGCGGCCCGCCTCGGTGCCGAACAGGTTCTTCTGCTCGAAGCAGTAGGGGCACCACCAGGCGCCATAGAACACCGCCCCCTGCTGGATCAGAAAGTCGACCAGTGCCAGTTGTTCGGCGTTGGAGGGCTTGAGGGCATCACCGAGCGTGCCGGTGCTGGAGGTTGCTGGCCTGGAGCCGGAGGCCACAGCGGGCGCAGCTGCCAGCGCTGCCGGGCCTGGCTGGGCACCAAGGGCACTGAGGGCGAGAACCACGGCGAGCAAAGGCATCGGCAGCGCCAATCACGACCTGCAGCGTAGGCAGAGCCCCAACGGCGGCGTTCGGGCTTCCGCCCTCCGCCGGCCTTCCACCACGACGCTCCGGCTGGGAAACTGGAGAGGCTGAACGTTCTTGCTGACGTGCCGATGAGCCTGCCTCGATGAGCGCCAACGGCTATCGCGACTACTACAAAGTGCTGGGCCTTGAACGGGGAGCCGACGCGGACGCCATCAAGCGTTCCTTCCGCAAGCTGGCCCGTCAGCACCATCCGGATGTGAACCCCGGCGACGCGGCGGCAGAAGCACGCTTCAAGGAGATCAGTGAGGCCTATGAGGTGCTCTCCGATCCTGACAAGCGCCGCAAGTATGAACAGTTCGGCCAGTACTGGAGCCAGATGGGCGGTGGCGGCGCACCGGGTGTCGATGTGGATTTCAGCCGCTACGGCAACTTCGACGACTTCATCAACGACCTGCTCGGTCGCTTCGGCGGGGCCGCCGGCCCCGGTGGCTTCGCGGGTGCACCGGGCGGGTTCGGCTTCTCGGGAGGCTTTCCGGCCGGGTTCGGCGGTGGCTTCACTCCAGGCACCGGCCGCGCTAGCGGCGCCCAGCTGGATGCGGAAGCCACGATCACCATCACCTTTGCCGATGCCTTTCGCGGCTGCGAGCGCACCCTGGCCGTCAACGAAGAGCGGGTTCAGGTGCGCGTGCCCGCTGGGGTGAAGAACGGCAGCCGCCTGCGCCTCAAGGGCAAAGGCAACCTCCAGCCCGGCACCGGCCGGCGAGGCGACCTCTACCTCAACCTCACCCTGCAGGAGCATCCAGTCTGGAAGCTGGAGGGGGATCAGCTACGGGCCGATCTGCCACTCAGCCTCGACGAGCTCGCCCTTGGCGGGGATATCCGGGTGATCACCCCTGACGGCGATGCCACCGTTCAGGTACCCCCCGGTGTGCCCCTGGGGCGCAGCCTGCGCTTGAAGGGCAAGGGCTGGCCCCAGAAAGATGGCCGCGGCGATCTGTTGCTCACCCTCACCCTTGCCCTGCCTGACACCTACAGCCAGCAGGAGCGAAAGCTGCTCGAGCAGCTGCGCGATGCGCGCAGCACCGACCCAAGGCGGGAGTGGTGCAAAGCCGCCATTCTCTGAACCCCTGCCACAGGAGGGCCTCCGAGGCGGGGAGCGCTGATCCGTAGGATCCGGCCAGCAGGTCTGCCCGTATGGAACTCACCTATCGACCCCGCCGGTTGCGCCGCACCCCGGCTCTTCGAGCGATGGTGCGCGAGTTTCACCTCGACCCCGCCGATTTCATCTACCCCCTGTTCGTGCACGAAGGGGCCAGCAATGAGCCGATTGAGGCCATGCCCGGCTGCCAGCGCTGGAGCCTGGAAGGGCTCGTGGAAGAAGTGGGCCGGGCCTGGGATCTGGGCATCCGCTGCGTGGTGCTCTTCCCCAAGGTGGCCGATGGCCTCAAAACGGAAGACGGCGCAGAATGCTTCAACGAGGGCGGGCTGATTCCTCGTGCCATTCGCCGCCTGAAACAGGAACACCCGGCCATGGCGATCATGACCGACGTCGCTCTTGATCCCTATTCCTGCGATGGCCATGACGGCATCGTCAACAGCGAAGGTGTGGTGCTGAACGATGAAACCGTGGCCCAGCTGTGCCGTCAGGCGGTGGCTCAGGCCCGCGCCGGCGCCGATCTGCTCGGCCCCAGCGACATGATGGATGGCCGGGTGGGAGCGATCCGGGAGGCGCTCGATGAAGAAGGCTTTGAGCACATCGGCATCATCAGCTACACCGCTAAGTACGCCTCCGCTTACTACGGCCCCTTCCGGGAGGCACTCGATTCCGCCCCGCGTCCGGTGGGGAACAAGCCGATCCCCAAAGACAAGTCCACGTATCAGATGGATCCGAGCAACGGCCGCGAGGCGCTCACCGAAGCCTCGCTGGATGAGCAGGAAGGGGCCGACATCCTGATGGTCAAGCCGGGCCTGGCTTATCTCGACATCATCCATCGCCTGCGCGAGGAATCTGAACTGCCGATTGCGGCTTACAACGTGAGTGGCGAGTACGCCATGGTGAAGGCGGCTGCCCAGCGCGGCTGGATCGACGAGCGCGCCGTGGTGCTCGAAACGCTGCTCTGTTTCAAGCGCGCCGGTGCCGATCTGATCCTCACCTACCACGCCTGCGATGCGGCCCGATGGCTTAGCGAACGGTGACCTCCTCCGAGCCGGCGGCACGTCGCCCCACTGGTCAGGCCCGGCGGCGCCCCTCCCCATTGATGGTGTGGGTGCTGGCCCCCTGGCTGGTGGCTCTGTTGCTCGTGCTGCTCGCCCTGCGCCTGCTCGCCCTTGAGGATTTCAATCTTCAGGCCTCCGGCTGGGGCTTGCTGGGCAGCGCTGCCATCTGCTTCTCGATCGGCTGCGTCTGCCGGGTGTCGCTGCTGCTGGCCGACCGGCGCTGAGCTCCGCCTCACCGCGGGGCCTGCGGCGGCTCAGAATGGACTCAAGACCAGGACACTGTCGATGCCGGTGCGAAGACTGGGCCACGTGGCCCTGCGGGTGCAGGACATGGCCCGCGCCAAGGCGTTTTATCAGGCCCTCGGCCTGCGCCTCACCTGGGAAGCCGACGATTGGTCCTATCTGCAGGCCCCCGAGGGCGGTGACGGGGTGGCCCTGCTGAGCCCGGCCTACACCGCCGCCGGGCCCCACTTCGCTTTTCACTTCAGCGAGCGCGCCGAGGTGGATGTTGTCCACGGCGAGCTGCGCGCCGCTGGCCATCCGGTGGGCCCGCTGCATGATCACCGCGACGGCACCGCTTCCTTTTACCTCCAGGATTCGGAAGGAAACTGGCTGGAGATGCTCTACGAGCCTCCCGAAGGCATCCCCTCCAACCAGGGCGAGGAGCCGATCGCTGCGGCTCTGCCTGATGGCTCCTCAGCCGCCATGGCCGGCGCCGGAGCCACCAGAGCCGCTGCCCTAGCCGGACAGGTGCAGGGGCTGGCTTGAACCCGATCGAGGCGGAAGCCCTTGACCTGCTGGAGTGGCCTCGCCTGGCGGAGCACCTGGCCAGCTTCGCCAGCACGCGCGCCGGTGCCCGCCACTGCCGCTCCCTGGTGCCCGCCGCCAGCTGCGCCGAGAGCGAGCGCCTGCTCTGTGAAACCACGGAGTTGCTGGGCCTCGATGGCGTGCTGGAGGGGGGGCTGAGCTTTCAGGGCGTCGCCGATCTCGGTGGCACCCTCCAGCACTGCAGCAAGGGGGGAACCGCCTCCGGTGAGCCCCTGCTGGAGGTGGCTACCACCCTGGCGGCCGGCCGCCGCCTGCGCCGCCAGATCGAGGACGAGGACCTGCGGCCCGTCACCAGCGGCCTGGTGCAGAACCTGCGCACCCTGCCGGAGCTGGAGCAGCGTCTGCGCTTCTGTATCGAGGAAGGCGGGCGTGTGGCCGACCGCGCCAGCCCGGCGCTGGCCGCGCTGCGGCTGCAGCTCTCGGCTCTGCGCCAGCAGCGGCGTGAGCGGCTCCAGGAGCTGATTCGGCGTTGCGCGCCCCTGCTGCAGGACAACGTGATCGCCGAACGCAACGGCCGGCCAGTGCTGGCGGTGAAGGCGGGGGCGGCCTCCCAGCTCAGCGGCCTGGTGCACGACAGTTCGGCCTCCGGCAGCACCGTGTTCATCGAGCCCCAGGCGGTGATCACCCTGGGCAACCGGCTGCGGGAGCTTGAAGGAAAGGAGCGCGAGCTCGAGCAACAGGTGCTGGCGGAGCTCAGCAGCCTGGTGGCGGCGGACACAGACGCTCTCCACACCCTGCAGACGGTGCTGGTGCAGCTCGATGGCGCCGTGGCCCGCGCTCGCTACGGCCAGGACCTTGGCGGGGTGCGCCCCGAGCTGTCCGCCACTGCCGAGGCCCCCTTCCAGCTCGTGGATCTCTGCCATCCGCTGCTGCTCTGGCAGGAGCGGCGCGAGGGCGGCAGGGTGGTGGTGCCGGTCACGGTCACCGTGGGCAGCGACCTGCGGGTGGTGGCGATCACCGGCCCGAACACCGGCGGCAAGACAGTCACGCTCAAAAGTGTGGGGTTGGCGGCCCTGATGGCACGCGCCGGCTTGTTCCTGCCTTGCCGCGGTACGCCGCGGCTGCCCTGGTGCGGCACTGTCCTGGCCGACATCGGCGATGAGCAGTCGCTGCAGCAGAACCTCTCGACCTTCAGCGGCCACGTGCGCCGCATCGCGCGCATCCTCGAAGCGCTGCCGCCGCCGGGAACGCACGGTGGCGCCTCCCTGGTGCTGCTCGATGAGGTGGGTGCCGGCACCGACCCCACCGAGGGCACCTCCCTGGCGATCGCCCTGCTGCGCCATCTCGCCGCCCGCGCCCGCCTCACCATCGCCACCACCCACTTCGGTGAGCTGAAGGCGCTCAAGTACGAGGATGCCCGCTTCGAGAATGCCTCGGTGGGCTTTGACGTCGAAACCCTCTCGCCCACCTATCAACTGCAGTGGGGCATTCCGGGCCGCAGCAACGCCCTGGCCATTGCCAGCCGCCTCGGCCTGGAGCCGGCCGTGATCGAGGGCGCCACCGCCCTGCTGGCGCCGAAGGGGGAAGGGGAGCTGAACCAGGTGATCTGTGGCCTGGAGGATCAGCGGCGCCGCCAGCAGGAGGCTGCCGAAGAGGCGGCTGTGCTGCTGGTGCGCACTGAACTGCTTCACGAGGAACTGCTGCAGCGTTGGCAGCACCAACAGGAGCAGTCGGCGGAACTGCAGGAGCAGCGGCGCCGCCAGCTGGAGCACTCGATCCGCGATGGCCAGCGGGAAGTGCGCCGCATCATCCGTCGCCTGCGCCAGGGCGACACTGATGGGGAGGAGGCGCGCCAGGCGGGCCAACGGCTCAAGCGCCTGCAGCAAGAACACCAGCCAAAGCCGGAACGCCGCCAGCACCGCGGCTGGCGGCCCTCTTTGGGGGAGCGGATTCGCGTGCTCTCGCTCGGCAAGGCGGCGGAAGTGCTGGAGATTGCCGCCGACGGGCATGAGCTCACGGTGCGCTGCGGCGTGCTGCGTCTCACGGTGCCGCTCGACGGGGTGGAATCGCTCAGTGGCGAAAAGCCGGCGCCACCGGAGCCGCCCGTTGTGCAGGTGCGCCGCCAGCCCGGCCGCGGCGGCGGCGGTGCCCAGGTGCGCACCGAACGCAACACCGTGGATGTGCGCGGCCTGCGGGTGCATGAAGCGGAGGCGGCGGTGGAGGAACGGCTGCGCGCGGCGGAAGGGCCGGTGTGGGTGATCCACGGGATCGGCAGCGGCAAGCTGAAGCGAGGTCTGCGCCAGTGGCTGGACACCGTGCCCTACGTGGAGCGGGTGAGCGATGCGGAGCAGGGTGACGGTGGCCCAGGCTGCAGTGTGGTCTGGGTGGCATGAAGCCTCAGATCACTACAACACCGGTGATGGTGAGTGCCAGACCGGGGCTGAGAGTGTGCAGGGTGGGAACGACCCAGGGGCATTTCACTCTTGAAATGGCTGACCAGTTAACGAGGTGGTCTTCCCCTTATGCACCTCCGCCCTGCTGGGCTCAGAGATCGAGCACGGGCAGTTGAGGTTCCGGCCCCGTGCGCTCGGGGCCGGCGGTGGTGGTCGGTGGCAGTGCCAGTGCCTCCCCGGCGGCATCGAACAGCCGCCAGCCGCTGGGGTCCACGTCGATGTGGATCCGCTGCCCCGGCACCACCCGCTGGGAGGGGTCGGCCCGCAGCTGCACCAGATGGCCGCCCTCCAGAAGCCGGGCGCTGACCAGCAGTTCATTGCCGAGCGCCTCCACATGGGTGACGTCGCCCGGCAGATTCCGGTTGGTGGCCGGTGCCAGCTTCAGATGCTCCGGCCGGAGCCCGCCTGTAAGGGGGGTGGAAACTCCACGGGCGGCATGGGAGGCCAGAGCGGCGGCCATCGGGCCTTCCACCAGAAAGCGACGGGCATCGAGCTGAATCTGATCGCCACCTGCGGCCTGCACCGGCAGCAGATTCATCGGTGGGCTGCCGATGAACTGGGCCACGAACAGATTCGAAGGCCAGGTGTAGAGCTCCATCGGCGTGCCCAGCTGCTGCAGCCGGCCTTGGTTGAGCACGGCGATGCGATGCCCCATCGTCATCGCCTCCACCTGGTCGTGTGTCACGTAGAGCGTGGTGGTGCCCAGCCGCTTCTGAAGCGCCACGATCTGGGCGCGGGTGCCCGTGCGCAACTTGGCGTCGAGGTTGCTGAGCGGCTCATCCATCAGGAACACGGCGGGCTCCCGGGCGATCGCCCGCCCCAGGGCCACCCGCTGCTTCTGGCCGCCGGACAACTCCTTGGGACGCCGGTCGAGCAGGGGCGTGAGGCCCAACTCCTCGGCTACCCCGGCGATGCGCGCCTCAATGCGCTGCTCCCGCTTCGAGGGCAGGCGCAGGGGGGCGGGCAGCCCGCGGCTGCAGCGATGCAGGCTGTCCTGCAGCTGCTGGGCCACGCTGCGGGGACGGCTGCGCCGCAGCCCGAAGCCGATGTTGTCGGCCACGCTCAGGTGCGGGTAGAGCGCGTAGCTCTGAAACACCATCGCCACGTCCCGCTGGGCCGGGCGCAGGCCACTCACGGGCCTCCCGCCCACCAGCACTTCGCCATCGGTGGGGGTTTCCAGGCCCGCCAGGATGCGCAACAGAGTGCTCTTGCCGCAGCCGGAGGGACCCACCAGCACCAGGAATTCACCATCGGGCACGTCGAGGTCGAGCTGGCGAAGCACCTCCACAGGCTCGCTGCCCCGCCGTGGTGGAAATGTTTTGCTGACCTGCTGGAAGCGAACCTCTGCCAAGACGGAGCCTCTGACCGGCCGATCCTAGGGTTGGCCTCAGGTTCGGCCTTCGTTAAGGGATTCCTTGCAGTTCATCGATCAAGCCCGCATAGCGGTCCAGGGCGGCCGGGGCGGCGACGGCATCGTCGCGTTTCGTCGGGAAAAATATGTGCCGGCCGGTGGTCCTTCCGGCGGTGATGGCGGCCATGGTGGGGCCGTATGGCTGCAGGCCGATGCCAACCTGCAGACCCTGCTGGATTTCAAATACAAGCGGCTGTTTGCCGCCCCGGAAGGCCGCCGCGGCGGCCCGAACCGCTGCTCCGGCGCCGGCGGGGAGGATCTCGTGGTGCGGGTGCCCTGCGGCACCGAGGTGCGCGACCCTGACACCGAAGCCCTGCTCGGCGATCTGATCGAGCCAGGGGATCGCTTGCGGGTGGCAGCCGGAGGCCGCGGCGGGCTGGGCAACGCCCACTACCTGAGCAATCGCAACCGGGCCCCCGAGAAGTTCACCGAAGGCAAGGACGGGGAAGAGCGGCAACTGCAGCTCGAACTCAAGCTGCTGGCGGAGGTGGGCATCATCGGGCTGCCGAATGCAGGCAAGAGCACCCTCATCAGTGTGCTGTCGGCCGCCAAGCCGAAGATCGCCGATTACCCCTTCACCACCTTGATCCCGAATCTCGGTGTGGTGCGCAAACCCAGTGGGGATGGCACGGTGTTCGCCGACATCCCCGGTCTGATCGCCGGCGCCGCCCAGGGCGCGGGGCTGGGCCACGACTTTCTCCGCCACATTGAGCGCACCCGACTGCTGGTGCACCTCGTGGATGGCTCCAGCACGGATGTGGCCCACGACCTGGCAGTGGTGGAAGCGGAGCTGGTGGCCTACGGCCATGGGCTGGCCGATCGCCCCCGGCTGCTGGCCATTAACAAAGTGGAACTGCTGGATGAAGATGCTCTGGCAGCGGCTTCAAACGCGTTGAAGGAGCGTTGGCCCCGGGAGGTGCTGGCCATCTCCGGGGCAACGCGTCAGGGGCTCGATCGATTGCTGGAAGCGGTCTGGAAGGAACTCGACCGCAGCGAACAGGCCCTGGTGGCTCAGTCGTCGTAGACGCGGCACTCAGGGGCTTCAGGGTTCAGGTCGCAGTAGACCTCGAGCGAATTGGGATCGTGATTGTCCTCGGGGTGATGGGTCTTGTATTCCTGCAAAGACTTGAGCTCTTCCTCAAGGTGACGAACCTTGGCCTCGTTGCCCGTGGCCTTGGCGGTTTCGATTTCGATCTGGTCCTTGAGGATGTGCTCGTCGATGGAAGTCATAAGACGGCCGACCTGCGGCAACCGAATTTTTCCAGTCCACCCTACGGGTCGTGCGCCAGCTTCGCCGGGCCGTGTGGGCTCCAGCTCATCAACCCCCCGCCAGCATGGGGTAGATCCCTCTGCCAGCGGGTGGTTTTGCCCTGGTCTCAGGCCGGCAGATCACTCAGTTCCAGCCACCGCTCCTCGCCGGCATGGATGCGTTCCACCAGGGCGGCCAGTTCCTGGGTGAGGCTCTCCAGCCGGGCGTAGTCGCCCTGCCCGCCGCCGGCCAGCTCTGCTTCGAGCCGGCTGCGGCGCTCCTCCCAGCCCGGCAACTGCTGCTCCAGATCCGCCAGCTCGCGGCTTTCCCGGTAGCTGCGGCGCCGGGGCCGCTCGGTGCGTTCGCCCGTTCCCCTGGCCGGCGGGGCGGACGCTTCAGGCGTGGGTCGCGCTGCAGTGGGCGCCGGTGAGGGTTTGGCCGCGGCCTGGGCGGACTGGGCCAGGTAGGCGCTGTAGTTGCCCTCGAAGCGCCGCAGCACCCCGCCCTCGAAGCAGAACAGCCGGTCCACGGTGCGATCGAGGAAGTAGCGGTCGTGGGACACCACCACAACGCAGCCGCGGAAATCCTCGAGGAAGTCTTCCAGCACCGTGAGCGTGTGCACGTCCAGGTCGTTGGTGGGTTCGTCGAGCAGCAGCACGTTGGGCGCCTGAATCAGCAGCCGGCACAGGCAGAGCCGCCGCCGCTCGCCCCCGGAGAGCTTGCCGATCGGGCTGTGCTGCTGGGCGGGGGGAAACAGGAAGCGCTCCAGCAGCTGGGACGCACTCACCTGCACACCGCCCAGATCGATACGGCTGGCTGCCTCCTGCACAAAATCGATCACCTTGCGCTCCATGCCCTTGCCGGCGAACAGATCGTCGGTCTGCTGGTCGAAGTAGGCCAGCTGCACGGTGCTGCCCAGCTCCAGGCGGCCCTGCTGGGCCTGGCGCCGCCCGGCGATCAGGTCGAGCAGGGTGGACTTGCCGGAGCCGTTCGGGCCGATGATGCCCACCCGGTCTTCCGGGCTGAAGTCGTAGCTGAAGTCGCGCAGCAACGGCGTGCCGCTTGGGGTGGTGGGCGTGGTGGCCGCCTCTGCCCTGGCCGGGCCCTGCGGCGCCCACACGCTGAGATGCTCCGCCGTGATCGCCCTCTTGCCCAGCCGCCGACTGGTGGTGGCCAGGCTGAGCTGGTCCTTGCCGGCGCGCACCGGCGCCTCCCGCATCGCCTCGATCCGCTGGATGCGGGCCTTCTGCTTGGTGCTGCGGGCCTGCGGTCCGCGTTGCAGCCATTCCAGTTCGCGCCTCAGCACTCCCTTGAACTTGGCGGCACTGGCTGCTTCGGCGGCCTCCTCACCCGCCTTGATCTGCAGGTAGCTGGCGTAGTTGCCCTCATAGGTGCGGGCTTCGCCCCGGTCCACCTCCACGATGCGGCGGGTGACCCGGTCGAGCACGTAGCGGTCGTGGGTGACCAGCACCAGAGCGCCGCGGAAGCGGTCCAGGTGGTTCTGCAGCCATTCGATGCAGTCGGCATCCAGGTGGTTGGTGGGTTCATCCAGCAGCAGCACGTCCGGCTCAGCCACCAGTGCGGAGGCCAGGGCCAGGCGCTTGCGGAAGCCACCGGAGAGCTCCCCCACCTTGCGCTGGGTGTCGCGGATGCCGAGCCGGTCGAGCACCTCGCGGCACTGCTGCTCCAGATCCCAGGCCTGGCAGTGGTCCATGCGGCTCTGCAGATCGCCCAGCTCCGCCAGCAGGGCGTCGTGCCTGGCCCCGGACGATCCGGCCAGCGCCTCACTCACCGCGGTGAAGCGCCGCAGCAGCTCCGTCTTCTCGCCACTGCCGGCGAACACCTGCTCCAGCACGGTGCGCTGGGGGTCGAGCGTGGGGTCCTGGTCGACCAGCACCACGTTCAGGCGGGGCGAGCAGCGGCGTTCCCCTTCCCCCGCCGGCTCCACCCCGGCGAGCACCTTGAGCAGGGTCGATTTGCCGGCGCCGTTAGGGCCGATCAGCCCGAGCCGATCGCGCTCGCCCACGTGCAGGGTGAGGTCGCGGAAGAGGGTCTTGATGCCGAAGTCCTTGGCGACCCCCACCAGGCTGATCAGGCTCATCGGCTGACGCCCTGCGCCTGGGCCTCGAGATGGGCGAACACGCTTTTGTCACCCACATCAGCCTGCGCCGCCATCGGGAATTTGCGCAGGCACAGCACCAGCAACAGGGCCGCCTGGAGCAGCAGCAACCCGAACGTCTGGCGGGGATCCAGCAGCCCGCTGAGCCGGCCCAGCAGGGCCACGGGCAGCACGAGGGTGACGCCGATCGCCTCCGGCCGCTGAAAGCAGAAGAACTCCTTGAAGCCGATGCCGGCCTGGGCGGCGAAGAAGGGGCCGATCGCCCAGATCCAGCGGGGATCGGCCGCCAGCGAGTCGAGCATGGCGTCGGGGCCCACCCGCAGCGCCAGTCCCACACCACCGGCGCAGCCCAGCAGCCAGAACAGCTGCAGCGCCCGGTGCAGAGGCCGCAGGTAGATGTGAATCCACTGCAGCGCCAGCCCCAGCCCTGCCGCCATCACGACCAGCCACGGCCACGACCAGACCCCGCCGAAGCGTTGCCACTGCCACAGCAGGGCCAGCTCCGCGATCGCGAGCGTCAGCAGAGCGAGGCGATAGCCGAGCACCTCACGCCGGTCCTCGGCCGTGATCGTGAACAGTCCGTAGACACCCTCGAACACCGGATCGGTGCTGGCGCTGGGATCGATCGATCGGGCGTTCATCGCATCATCTCGAGGGGAGAAGCCTTCACCAGTGTGGTCAGGTCGGGGCCGGCCGGAATGATGCCGGAGGGGTGCAGTGGAAACAGAGCACCGAAGTAATCCTGCCGCCACGCCATGGGGAAGCAGGTCTTGGCGACTCCTTCGATCGCATGGAAGCGGCTCCGCCAGCCCCATAGGGCGGGGAATTGCCAGAGCGGCCGGCGGCTGCAGCCGAACAGGGGGGCATAGACCAGTTCCAGGCGAATCAAGGTGGGGAAAAGCACCACGTCGGCGAGGCTGGGGGCGGTGCCGCACAGCCAGGGCCCGGCGGCCTGCAGCTCCGCCTCGGCGGCCTCGAGGGCCTCGAACAGGGCCGATTCAGCGCGGTTGTAAGCCGCCTGGTTGCGGGCGAAGCCGCAGCGGTACACGCCGTCATTGACGTCTCCCTGCAGGCGCTGGCGCCAGGCATCGCGGCGCTCGTTCTGATCGGCAGGTTCCAGATCGGGCACCCCCTCGGGTGCCGGCCAGCGGTTGAGCAGTTCGATCAGCCGCGCGCTCTCATTCACCACGATGCGGCGTTCGGCGCGGTCGTAGAGCACCGGCACCGAAGCCGGCGCGGTCGCTGGAGCTCCGCAGCTGCTGTAGAGGTCGGCCAGAGCCTGGGCCCCCTCGAAGGGCGTTGAGAACTGCCAGCGGCCGGCGCCGGGGTCCGGTTCCACAACCACCAGATCAATCGTCGATTGCAGCTGGCGCAGGGTCCATACCAGCCAGGCGCGATGGGCCCAAGGGCAGCTGCGGCCCACGATCAGCACATGGCCCGCGCTGGTGCCGGCTGTGGCCGGCAGGGGCGGCAGCACGGCGAAGGCCCCGGCGGGACGGCAGTAGTTGCCCTCGGCGTCAGCGGGGCCCAATCCACCCATCAGCTGTTGCCATTGCCAGCGCCAGGCCGCGCGAACGCAGGCCACCACGGGCGGAGGAACGGCCATTTCCACTACGGGCGAGTGCTCCGACTCTGGCCTGGCCGGGATCCCCTGCCAGCCTGTGGCGCAGGTGTTCGCAGGGACGGGCGCAAATGGCCGCAGACAAGGTGCTGGTGGTGGGCGGAACCCACGGCAACGAACGCAATGCCCCCTGGCTGCTGGAGCACTGGGGCCGCCACACCGCCCACCTCGACCGCGCCGGGCTGGCGGTGGAGCTGGCGGTGGGCAATCCCGCGGCTCTGGCGGCAGGGGTGCGCTACCTCGATCACGATCTCAATCGTTCCTTTGGCCTGGAGGCTCTGGCGGATTCCGAGCGCAGCTCCCTGGAGCTGCTGCGGGCGCGCCAGCTGCTCGCCGATTTCGGGCCCACAGGCGCCACCCCCTGCGGGGTGGTTCTCGATCTGCACAGCACCACGGCGGCGATGGGCAGCTCCCTGGTGCTCTACGGGCGCCGCCCCACCGACCTGGCCCTGGCCGCCGGCATTCAGGCGCAGCTGGGGCTGCCGATCTACCTGCACGAGGGCGACCCCGCCCAGAGCGGCTTTCTGGTGGAGCGTTGGCCCTGCGGTGTGGTGATCGAGGTGGGTCCGGTGCCGCAGGGGGTGATCACCGCCACCATCTGCCACCAGACGGCCCTGGCCGTGGAGGCGGCGCTGGCCACCCTGGCAGCGGCACGCGCCGGGTCGCTACGGCTGCCGGTGGCTCTCACCGTCCACCGCCACCTTTGCAGCCTCGATCTGCCGCGCCATCCGGATGGCCGTCCGGCCTGCTGCCTGCATCCCAGTCGTCAGCACCGCGATTGGCAGCCCTTGCAGCTCGGCGATCCCCTGTTTCAAGGCGCCGATGGGGCCACCGTGCCGTTCGAGGCGGAAGCGGCCGGCATGATCGGCGCTGCCATGGCAGCAGGAGATTGCGCCTGGCCGGTGTTCATCAACGAAGCGGCGTATGGCGAGAAGGGAATTGCCCTCAGCCTCACCACCCGGGAGCGGTGGCCCCGCAGCCAGGCGTGGGGGGAAGCCCTCCAGCAGCTGGCCCGGGATCTCGCTTGTGCCCGTTGAAGGGTGAGGCGCTCAGCGAGGGGCCTGGCCACCATCGGGGCTGGCCTGATTCAGCGGAGCTGCCTGGGGGGCGGGGGTGGGCCGGGGAACGCCGTTGTAGACCACGCCAAGAACCTGGCGGCCATCGGCCGAAATCCTCAGCTCGGTTTCGGTGTTCGGCGGCAGGCCGAGCACCTGCCAGCCAGGAGGGCCTCCCAGAAAACGGAAGGTGTAACCCTCGGCATCGGCCTTGATCAAGCAGTTGCCGGCGGCACGGTTGTACATGCAGGCGTCAGGGCGGTAAATGCTGAGCCCGCCATTGAGTTTCTCGGCCTGCATGCGGGCCAGGTTGGTGGCCCGCTGGCGGGTGAAGGGGAAGGTGTTGTAGGGATCGGTGGTTTGGCCGATCACGGCGGAGGCCGACAGCAGCAGGCTGGCGCCCAGGAGAACGGGGGAGAGTCGCATCAGGGGAAAAGAGCGGCAGGGGCGCCGGAGATCAACCGCAGACCCAGGTGCCTTGCTCCTTGGTGCAGGGAAGGTCCGAGCTGGATCCATCTGCCCAGTAAATCCTGAGCCGGTCGTCCTGGCTACCCATACGGAAGGTGAGCGACTTGACGACGCCGGCAGGCGGTTTACCTGCGGGGTCGGCAGGGTTGGGGCGGGAGGGAGCAGCCAGCCGCTGCTCCAGCTGCTGGAGCCTGAGTTCGACCCGATCCAGCCGTTCAGGCGTCTGGTCCGCTGTTTTGAAACAGCCGCTCAGGCCGGCAGCACTGACCCCTAGTGCCAGCACCGTGAGGGTCAGTCTTGAGGGTGCAGGCAACGACATCGCCGGAAGCGCAGTCAGGTCGATGCACTCCTAGCAATCGGACTAGACGTTGGCCAGCCGCTCGCTCCAATAGACGACGGCACCTTGCTGCTCAAGCTGCAGGCGGCGGTGGCGGGCTTGGTGGACAGGAACCGTTTCGGTGCAACGGTTTCCGTGCAGGTCCCAGCAAATCAGAACCATGGCGACAGGTGGCCGGGAATACAAAGAAAACCTTAAGACCGCTGCCGGTGGCGCGGTCGCTATGTGGTCGATTCATGACCCCCACCCCGCGTCTGTATTGGGAGCATGCCCCCCTCCTTTGCTGTCTGATCCCAGTGTTGGCAGCGTGTTTCGATCGCCTGCCAGTCAGGGACACCTTGTGCCTGCCAGCCACTCCATCGGCGCTCCTCCGCCGTGAGCCAACGCACTGGCGAGAGAACTGGCTAGCTGGGACCTTCCCGATCACGCTCGGCCGCAGCGCGGGCCCTTTGCGCCTCTCAAAATTGAACCTGACCGCGTCCGAGCTGAACGCTCCTGCGCCGCCACTGCTGAAAACCGAAGCCAAACCTTAAGCGCCCCACACATCCCGCAATGTGCTGTTACATTGCGTCAGGCGAAAGGCTCCGGCCTGCGGAGGGGACGTTCCCCCGACGCTTTCGCCTTACT